>CAZXGQ010000239.1:0-1003 GCA_964640415.1 uncultured Prevotella sp. | reverse complement strand
AAGTTTCAGTGCTGCCATATGGTAATGCGCTTTGGTTCACTTGCAAAATTACAAAGAAAATGCTTAACGTCAGCTCTGTGTCTTCTGCTTTTTTAAATTTCGCTTAACCTTAACTTTCTTCCTGAACAAAGCCGTTTGTCAGTTTGTACTGCTCTTATGCTATGTTGGAGCGATGGCCGAATTGGAATTTGCATGTTGCCAAGTGCAAGAAAAGATATTTCATGGGCAAGGGTGTCAAGCTGTTGGATATGGTTATTAGTGCGATACGTAACAATATACCATACGATTACTTGTTGGTAGACAGTTGGTTATCTATACCGAACTTGTTGGGCTATGCTTCCCAACCCATTGGCATTAAAATAAAAAGATATGTCAAACTGTACTTCTATACGCATAACGGCATTCTTTTTGCAAGAAACAATATACTAATATGGCAAATAGAAATGTGAAAAAGGCTACTTCAAAAGAAAAGGCAGCCAACATGCAAAAGCAGGCTTATATGAGAGCTGCAGGATACAATGTTCCCCAAGACGGTTCTTGGGGACCTTGGCAGCAATCTATATGGAATAAGCTTACCACAAGACCTAAAGAGTATGATACTACTTTGGCAGGTCTTGCAGAAGGAGTATGGGATAAAATAACAGGCAATGACAAGGAAAGATTTAATCCTTTAGACCAAGGCACTGTGACTGCATACAATCCCAACAATGTAGATTGGAGTAAGACAAGAAAGTCTCAGAATAAAGTAGTGAAGGCTCTTTCAGAAACCTGGGGACCTTTGGTAGCTGCCGCTACTGCTCCATCCCTTGCAAGCAGTATGGCAGCTGCTCCTATAGCAACAATGGCTACTCTTGCAGGAGGCACTGCTGGCGGATATGCAGTAGACAAAGCATCAGAGGCTCTTACAGGAAGAGACCTTGGCACTAATATTGCTATGCATACTCCTCTTACTCCAAGTATGGGTGAAATGCTTAATCCTGGGTATGTAGCAGGAGGTTATGGT
>CAZXGQ010000238.1:0-1022 GCA_964640415.1 uncultured Prevotella sp. | reverse complement strand
CCTGACGCTGACGTTTGAAATGTAAACGTAGAAAGTGAAGAACGAAGAGTGAAGAACGAAGAGTGAAGAATTCAAATGTGAAAAGGAAACGAACGTAATGAAGTATATCAAATTGTCATTACTGCTTCTGGCTACTTTTGTCCTCGTGGCAGCCTGCCGCGAGGACGAGGTGGTGGTGCCCACGGAATACGACATCCTGCCTGAGGAGATGGCAGAGGGGCAGAAGTGTATAGGCATGTATCTGCTCAACGAGGGCAACATGGGCAGCAACAAGAGCACACTCGACTATGTGGACTACGTGCAGGGCTACTATGTGCGCAACCTCTATGCCGAGCGCAACCCTACCGTCATAAAGGAACTGGGCGACGTGGGCAACGACATCCAGATATACGGCTCGCGCATCTATGCCGTCATCAACTGCTCCAACAAGATTGAGGTGCTCGATGCACGCACGGCAAAGCGCATCGGACAGATTACCATACCCAACGTGCGCTATGTGCGTTTCCATAAGGGCTACGCCTATGCCACGAGCTACGTGGGACCCGTGCAACTCAACAATCCCGATGCCGTGCAGGGTGCCGTATACAAGATAGACACTCTCACGCTCAAGGCTGTGGCCAAGTGCACCGTGGGCTATCAGCCCGACGAGCTGTGTGTGCTGGGACAGTATATCTATGTGGCAAACTCCGGCGGCTACATGGCTCCCAACTACGACAACACCGTATCGGTAATCGAGATAGAGGGCTTCAAGCAGACGCAGAAAATTCCCGTGGGCATCAACCTCCACCATATCAAGGCCGATTCTTACGGCAAACTCTGGGTGACATCGCGAGGCGACTACGAGAGTGTGGCTTCCAACCTCTTCGTGCTGCAGAAGAAGAAGGGACGCAACGAGATGGAGGTGACCGACACGCTCAACATCCCCTGCTCCGATTTCTGCATCAGCGGCGACTCGCTCTACTATTATGCCACCGAGTGGAACAACTACACGCAGAAGAACACCATCACCTATGGCATCGTGA
>CAZXGQ010000237.1:0-1030 GCA_964640415.1 uncultured Prevotella sp. | reverse complement strand
CCTCCCATTCCCATCTTCTACGCTGCTCACAATCCTGCAACTTGATTTCCTGCATAGAGGTGATAAACTCATAAGTCTTGTTGTTGTTGATGGCTTGCTGCTCAAACAGTTCATAGTCAAGCACCTTTCTTCGCTTCAAGAACAAGGTCATCCATGCACCATAGAGTATGCTCCCGAACAAGAAGATGGCAAACACCAACTTGTTGTAGAAGAACAGCACCACCGAGAAAACCACAAAGGTAAGCATGGCAAAGGTGATGTTGAGCGTCTGCTGCGTTAGGAAGTTGTTCACACGGCTATGGTCGTTCATTCTTTGCATCAAGTCGCCCATGAGCTTTGTGTCAAAGAAAGACATCGGCAACTTCAAGAGCTTGATGAAGAAGTCGCTCACCAGCGAGATATTGATACGCAAGGATATGTGAAGCAACAACCACCTGCGTATAAAGTCGATTGCCGTTCGGCTTACGGTAAGCATCAGCTGCCCCAACAGTATAAGCCAAACAAAGCCAATATCTTGGTTCTTGATGCCTACATCCACGATGGATTGGGTAAGGAACGGCAGGACAAGCTGCAAGAGGCTTCCGACAACCAAGCCCAAGATGATTTGTCCGAAATATTTGTGGTATTTCTTCACATACCCGAAGAGAAAGCGGAAAGACCGCTTTTCTTTGATGTTCTCTTCGCCCTCCATCTTATAAGTGAAGAAAGCAGGAGTGGTTTCCAAGAACATGGCAATGCCCTGGTCCTCGCCATTGGATTTCGTGCTTATCCAATGTTGCTTAAACTCTTCAAGGCTATATGTTACCAATCCCTTTCCTGGATCTGCAACATAGAACTTCTTGCCTTTCTTTACCTTATATAATACAACAAAGTGGTTCTGATTCCAATGAAGAATGCAAGGCAAAGGGGCTTCAGTTAGCATCATGGTTGTAGCTCTAGCGCATGTAGTATGCAATCCTAGAGTATTGGCTGCCTCATTGATACCTAACAAAGACACTCCTTCCGTTGTTGCAAAACAAAGTTTTGACAG
>CAZXGQ010000236.1:0-1079 GCA_964640415.1 uncultured Prevotella sp. | reverse complement strand
CAATGCCATGACTGCAAGCGGATATACGGTTCATTTCCATGAGCAGATAAACTGTATCGGCGTGAAGAAAATCATCAACGACATGATGACAAACGGCTGAGGCGTACACTTCCGCCTCAGCCGTCCGACTGTTTATGTAAAGAAGAGTTGCCATCGTTGGCAACCTTCCGGTTACGTGTTCTGTTACGCCTCCCTGTGTATCACGGTGCCGTTGGCCTGGTGTGTGGCGAGTATCGTCACTTCGGCAATCTGTACATGCTCAGGTGCGTTTGCCGCATAGAAAGCCACATCGGCGATGTCATCGCCATGGAGCGGTTCTATGCCGCGGTAAACGTTGTCGGCGCGCTCGTCGTCGCCACGGAAGCGGGTATTGGAGAAATGAGTCTCCACCAGTCCGGGCTTGAGGTTGGTCACGCGCACCTTGGTGTGGGCCACGTCGATGCGCAGACCGTCGGTGAGGGCCTTGACGGCCGCCTTGGTGGCGCAATACACGGCGCCGCCGGCATAGGCTGCGTCACCGGCAATGCTGCCGACGTTTATCACATGGCCGTGGTTGCGCTCTACCATGCCCGGCACAATGAGGCGCGTCATGTAGAGCAAGCCTTTTATGTTGGTGTCTACCATCTCGTCCCATTCGGTGAACTCGCCTTCGTATTCAGGCTCCAGTCCGCGGGCCAGTCCGGCATTGTTTATCAGCACGTCGATGTTTTTCCATTCTTCGTCCATCGACTCAACAGCCTTTACTGCCTGTGCCTTGTCGCGCACGTCGAAACACAGTGTGAGCACTGCCGTTCCGTCAGCCTCCAGCTCCTTCTTTATCTCGTCGAGGCGCTTGGCGTTGCGGCCTGTCATTATGATGTTGTAGCCGCCCATGGCGAAACGGCGTGCGCAAGCCTCGCCAATGCCGCTTGTCGCTCCGGTGATAAATGCAATTTTCTTTTTCATGTGTAATTCATGTTTATTGTTGTTTGTCTGCCGTAAATTTACAATAAATGTCAGATATGGCGAAAGAAAACGGGAAAAATCGTCGGCTTTTGTATATAATTTCCTCAAGTTTCGGATTTGTCATTTAGCAAGTG
>CAZXGQ010000235.1:0-1123 GCA_964640415.1 uncultured Prevotella sp. | reverse complement strand
ATAAGAAAGATTATAACGCAATATTTCACCCACACAAATCAACATAGACCCACAATACATCATTCCAAATGTCTGGCGAAGCATAGCGTCATTTGCAAGGGAAAGCGGATAAACCGCCATCTTTGTCTTGGGGAAATGTAAAGATTTATAGCAAGATTTTAACACTTGAGGGGCACACCATCCAGGACGATCACGGAGGCTCCGAAGTGTTAAAAAGGGCACCTTCAAGCCGATTTCTGGCCCCAAAACCATGAAATCGGGTCGCGATAGTAGCACAATCGCGGCGCGATTCTAACGTAAAGGCGGCGCGATTCTAACGTAAAGGCACTGCGATTCTAACGTAAAGCCGACCGGGAAGCTAAAATCCAGATCAAATTTTAGGCTGTCAAAATATAACTATCTGTATATAAAGATGTTACAAAATCGCGCATAAATCGCTCAAATGCGCACAAGAGGACAAGTTTTTCAAAAGAATCGATTCTCTGAGAGCCTTTTGTTAAGTTTTTTCGTAACAATAGAATCTGTCTACGAAGTCACAGAAAGCATTATATTTTATCATTTATTATTGGTGACCGGTAAAGCAACAAGCAATAGGTTCTCGAAGAGGGACAACTATGTATAACTGCGGATGGCCGAAGGCAACCTGCAGTCTTGCTGTAACGAAGCAGGCGCACTCGAAGAGGGCGAGCATTCTCTTAACAGCAAGCCCCGAATAACAATTATGCAAAAAAATCTATCAAAGAGTTGTCAAGTACAAATATTATTCCTAAATTTGCGACGATGAACCACAACTTCCCGTTCATGGCAAGCGTTATAACAACGCAGAGGCCACGACAGGGGAAGGATATCATGTGGGGCATAGACATTATGGAATTGGCGTTTATCTGACGCTTGTTCTTGACGTTCTGAAATCTGGTAAATTTCAACTGTAGTCAAGAATGGTGCAACGATAGATGTCCATGGGTGTGTATTCACCAACCTGCGGTATATCTTATATCATTATAAGGTATGCAAAGGGTATGTTATACATACACGCGTGGGCTCTGTGTTGCTCGTTCAACTACAGTGGGCATTACCAGAGCCTCAGAACGTGGGACGGGTAACGGATACAGCATCCCACGCT
>CAZXGQ010000234.1:0-1127 GCA_964640415.1 uncultured Prevotella sp. | reverse complement strand
GCGAGATACTGAGCCACGTGGTGTCGCCCGTCGACGGATACATGTTCACCATACGCGCCTACCCCATCGTCTACGAGGGGTCGCTCATGGCACGCATCTATGAAGAAGAACCTGAAAACCAACAACCATGAAAAAGGAAATACTTTTCGAGATGAAGTCGCCCTACCGCAGCGACTTCCAGATCATAGGCTACCGCTTCGGCAGCGGCGAGAAGACGGCTGCCGTGGTGGGGGCCATGCGCGGCGACGAGATTCAGCAGCAGTATATTGCCTCACGGCTGGTGGCGGCGCTCGACGAGCTTGACCGCAAGGGGCGCATAGCCGAGGGACGGAGCATCCTCGTAATACCGTCGTGCAACCCGTTCAGCATGAACGTGAGCAAGCGCTTCTGGGCCATGGACGGCACCGACATCAACCGCATGTTCCCCGGATACGACCAGGGCGAAACGACGCAACGCATTGCGGCGGCGGTGTTCGACGCCATCAAGGACTACCGCTACGGCATGCAGCTCGCGAGTTTCTACATGCCGGGGGCCTTCGTGCCGCACATCCGCATGCTGCAGACAGGCTACGAGGATGTGGAGACGGCCTCCCACTTCGGCATGCCCTACGTGACCACGCGCAAGCCGTTGCCCTTCGACACCACACTGCTCAACTACAACTGGCAGATATGGGGCACAAAGGCGTTTTCCGTCTATGCGGGGCAGTCGGATGTCATAGAGGACTCTACGAGCACGCAGACGGTGGAGGCCATCCTGCGCTTCCTGAAGAAGGAGGAGGTCATCGCCTACAAGGAGAAGACTGCGGGCTACGAGTCGATAGTGCTCGACGAGGCATTGCTCCAAAACGTGAGGGCCCACAAGGCGGGCATAGTGTTCCGGCTGACGGAGGCAGGCCGCCACGTGGAGGCAGGCGAGACCATGGCCCGTATTCTCGACCCCTACGACAGCAGCGTGCTCGAAGAGGTGAAGTCGCCCGTTACCGGCACCGTCTTCTTCGCCCACTGCAAGCCGCTCACCCTGCAGCATGCCATACTCTTCAGAGTCATAGAAGAGGAGGATGTGTAAAGATTTCGGTTCTATGCTGATTCGTGTGGGTGTTTTCTTTCTCACATTTCTTTTTCCACAC
>CAZXGQ010000233.1:0-1138 GCA_964640415.1 uncultured Prevotella sp. | reverse complement strand
GTAATCCTGTTGGCAGGGAAAGTCTCCATGAGTTCGGTTATAATCTGCCCCTTCTCGGCTATCGTACGTATTATGCCCTTGCGGTCGCCGTCGAGCTTGTCAAGCAGTATGAGCTTCCGCATCTTGTTGTAGTCGGTTTTGGTGTTGGGGTCTATCATCTGCTTTGGCCCATGTCCGGTGCTTATATAGTTGCGCAGGTAATAGAGCACCATGTCGCAGTTGAACACACGGCTCTGCGTCTCCAACGCTCCCTCGGCGAAGCAGTAGTTGTCGTACCACGGTTTCATCTCCTGTATGCACGCCTCGATGTCGGCATCGGGGCGTATCTTGCCCACCTGCTGATAGTATGCAAACATCTCGCGCACGTCTTCGGTAGAGAAGCCCAGCATCTGGTTGAACTGCTCCTTGGTTGAGATGTGCCAGCCAATGTTGTAGCCGCTCGTCACGTCGTCGAGCGTCACAGGGCTCACGCCCGTCATGAAGATACGTTCGAAGTTGCCCTTGAACTTCTTGAAAATGTCGCGGTAGAAGCCCTCGGCATGTGTTATCTTCCAGTACACGTCCTCGCCCATCTCGTTGAGCACGGTGTTGGTGAAGTTGTCGTATTCGTCGATGATGAGATAAGTGGAGAGAGAACGCTTCTGCGATTCGTCGCAAATAAGGTTGAGTTTGTCGGTAGCTTTCCTTGCATTCTGTACTTTCTTCACAAATTCCTCGGAGTAATACTCTCTGTAGATGTCAACGAAGCTGTCCAGTTTCACGCCACAGTAGCTGTTGAAGTTCTCCTCCAGTTCGCTTATGCTGCCACCTACGAGCGAGAAGTCCAGATGCAGGACAAGAAACTTGTTTCGCAGCGGTGTAGGGTGTTGTCCTATCCAAAGATTGCCGAACAAGTGGTCAAACTGCTCCTTTTTGTTTATGTCGTAGTATGCCTTGAGCATACTGATGAATATGCTCTTGCCGAATCGGCGCGGACGGATGAAGAAGAGGTAGCTTGCCTCGTCCTCCAATATGGGTAAGTACATTGTCTTGTCCACATAGTACATGTCATCACGCCGGACTCTGCAAAAGTCCGACACCCCGTAAGGCACTTGTCTGATATTCTTCGTCTGCTCCATAGTCATATCTTTTGCTCCTT
>CAZXGQ010000232.1:0-1145 GCA_964640415.1 uncultured Prevotella sp. | reverse complement strand
ATTCGTTTTATTCGTGGTTCAATAAACATTCATCGGTTTAGTGGCTTAACCACGAATTATTCGAATCTAACGAATGTTGACTTCCCCCTTGGAAAAACATTTTTCCCGACGCTCTACAACAGCGCCTTTAGCATTTCACCATTACGAAGTTTTTTTCCCAACTTGATGGAATTGTCTATCATTTCAGAATATTGCTTTTCTGAAATCTTGTGAATGGCATTTGGTATATCATCCAGTGAGTCAACCGTAAGGCAGACACCTTGCTCTGTAAGCCAGCCTGCCAACGATGACTGACTCCATACTATCACAGGAATACCGCATGCTAAATAAAGCGATAACTTGTGTGACGAGTTTACCTTCAAGTATTCACCAAGTTCGCCAGCGCATGTTTCTGTAGAATCACCATCCCACAACAGTCCCCAGCCTGCCATGAGTGTCCCCGTATTGTTAGGTTTGAAGGCACCTGCATAATGTATATTGGCATTTTCCAGCAAACTTGCGTCTTGGGATGTTCCATATAAGCAAACAGAGATGTCACATAGGTGTGACGTTTTTGCCCACTGCTCCAGAAACATGCTCTTGTCAAGGTTCCCTGCGAAGGCCACGACATTCTTCATATCAAGAATCTTGTCCTTGCTCATCATCGGGTCATCGGAGTAATAGTCGAAAAGATGAACAATCTTCATGTCGCATTCTATGCCTCGCATCCTTAGTCTTTTCTCCATTGCTTCTGTATGGACATAAAGGCAATCAAAGTTGTTCAGGAATTCTACTTCTTTCAAATCGTTTCTACGGCCGTTCCATCTCAGAAAATGAATGTCATGAACTATATAATTGAATTTAACTCCCCAGCGCTTCACCAATGATGTCAAGATGTGGATAAATTTATTGTGGCCATAAGTCTGAATGAAAATTTGGTCGCCTTTCCTGACAACCGACAGGAATTTGACAAGATTTCTTAGTATGATGACCAAATTTTTTGATAGGGAGTCGGAATCCGGCAGTGCCATCGACAATGGCACTGCCCCAATACTGTTATGCAGTGTTCTTTCTATATCAGCAGGGGCTTTCTTGAATGCAGTGAATTTAAGGTTGTCTGATATGCTGCCTTTAAAATCTAATATATAATTCATATATCTCTATTT
>CAZXGQ010000231.1:0-1146 GCA_964640415.1 uncultured Prevotella sp. | reverse complement strand
ACTGTACAACCTTTTCTCATACATACGCGTTAACAACTACGATAACGTAGCACTCACCGCACCGGAGAATGTAACTGACATATCAGTGAGCGCTGCAGAGGTAATACAGAAGGCACTTCAGAACTCTTCGCACACACTTGAGCAAGATCTTTCACTGCTCTCAGCACAGCAGTCGCTCGCCAAGGCGAAATCGGAAAAGGGCTTGCAAATGCACGTCAATGCCGAAGTGGGACTCAGCCGTACCGCCAATGGGGTTGCAGCTGCCTACCGCAACTTGCAGGACAACGAGATTGTTGGCATAACCATGACACTCCCCATTTTCGATTGGGGCGTAAAGAAGGGCAAGGTGATGATGGCAAAGGCAAATCTCGACTTGGCACGCACGAAAAAGGAACAAGCTGACAACGACTACCTACAGCAGATAGAACGCAGCGTGATGCAATTCGGGGCGCAGGCCGAACAGTGCCGCACATCGACAAAGGCTATGCAGATATCGTGCGAACGCTATGACATTACAAAGAAAAGGTTTGAAGCTGGCTCCATAACCGTGACAGAACTTAACACCGCCATACAGGAACTTGAGGCCGCTAAGATGCAGTACATAGAGCAACTCAAGAACTACTGGACTTTCTACTATACTCTGCGACGCTACACTCTCTACGATTGGGCGCTGAAACATGACCTTACAGCAGACTACGAAAGCATCATCAAACATCAATAGTTTAACCATGACAAGACTTCTCTATACATTCATCATCGCCACAACACTTCTCGCAACCTCATGCGGAAAGAAGACCGCTGACCTAAATGACTCCAACATACAAAACACCGACACTATGTCTACCGAAATATACGTTGACGTGACAACGCTACACAGCCAAACATTCCACCGCCAACTGATATGCAACGGCAAGTTGAAGGCTATCGCCAAGTGTGACCTTGCTTTCGACAATGCTGCCAATGTAGGACATGTACTTGTACAGAACGGAGCACAAGTGTTACGCGGACAAGTCATAGCCACGACCGACGCATCCGATGCAAAGCTCGATGTAGAAAGAGCACGGAAAGAACTGGAGAAAGCAAGAGTTGACCTCGCTGATCGTCTGATAGGACTTGGCTACGACGGAATCACGCCCCAGGTACCGG
>CAZXGQ010000230.1:0-1159 GCA_964640415.1 uncultured Prevotella sp. | reverse complement strand
TACTCCAAGTATGGGTGAAATGCTTAATCCTGGGTATGTAGCAGGAGGTTATGGTGCAGAAAGAAGAATGTTAGATGCTCTATATAATCAAGTAACCCCTATCGGCTATAATAATGCTGGGATTGCTAATGTTATACCTAAAACACAGGAAATGGCTATGGCTGTTAGAGACTTCTTTACTCCTAAAAGAATAAGGACATCAGTTAATGATATGCCTGCTTGGCAACAAAGAATACGTCAGAATATTTCTTCTAATGATTATGGAATGTTATCAGCAGATGTCTTTAGAGATGATGCATGGAGATTAGCAATGAGACAAAAGCCTAGAACCATAGATATAAACGGCAAGGAACATTCATTATATGTTAAAAATCCAGACAACAAAACTTATAGTTATGACCTTGATTATATCAACCAAAAAAGGCATGATGCAGGACTGCCTCCTTTGAGGAATATAAGAGTTCCAATATTTACAGATAAGACAGCTCTACATGAAGGAATAAATAATGTTACTTCAGGAGATGTGTTCACTGGCAATGGAGGGCATGTTGGTCTTGAAATGGATCTACCTAAAAATTGGGACAATCCAACTCCGTTTGGTTATTCTATTATTGATACGGATAATCCTCTCAGATTTCAAGATAAATGGGATACACAGCCATTTTTGGACCCTAATAGGTCTATGGCTCCAGCATTTTCAAGATGGCTTACAAGACATCCAAACAAATTAACTAACTACATTAGAAATTTTGATGCTGTAGAAGGCGTTGGAGGTAATCCATTTATGCTTGATATGCAAGTAGAACCAAATGTATTTAGAGATATTATAATAAAAGAATAATATGATACAAACTTTATTTATACTGACATTATGTTTTTTACTAATAGTTATCTCAATATGCTTGGGAGGATGGCTTCTTTCGGCAGGTACTTATAGTAGAGATTATGACTTCTATGAGGCTATGCAAAGAGCTAAAAACTGGCGAAGAAGCCCTCATTATATAAGCCATAAGGAATGCCTTTTGCTTGAAAATAAAAGTAAAACTTAAAGTGTAGGTATAAATGAAAGTAAAGAAATTCAGTTCCTACCTGCCTTTCATATTGGTAGGTATTCCCTTTGCAATCACTGCAAGAGTCTTGCTACAAGTCGGCAAACTAC
>CAZXGQ010000229.1:0-1183 GCA_964640415.1 uncultured Prevotella sp. | reverse complement strand
AAGCAAAAATGCGGTTTTTTAGGCATTATTGGGCATAAGAGGCATATTAGGCGGGGGGAAGGTAGATGGGACAGATGGGGATAGGCATAATGGGCATATTAGGCGGGGAAGGGGAGAATGACAGGATAGACATTATAGATGGGGATAGACAAGCTAGATAAAACAGATAAAAATAGGCCTGATGAGCATTTTAGGCATATTAAAACGTATTAACCCAACTTGCAGCATCTTGAAATCCGAATTTTAAACTTCATTTAGGAAATTCTCTTGGGGTTATTTTTTCGGACTATGTTTCTAACTTTTATGTGGCGGGAAACCATAAAAGACTCTAAGCGGCTTGCAAAACTCGAATTGTGTGGTGCACCTCCGTTTATGCAGAATGTAAATTAGTATGATCTTTGCACCAGTATATCAAGGTGCAAACGAGAATACGGGGCAGAAAGGACGGCAAGAAAAGCCCTTGCCTGTATACGAGACTGTACGAGTCTTATCGCGATAGCAACGGTAAGTCCCGGCAACATTATCTGTTGCCTCTCAAACTTGACATCCTCCCGTCCTGTAAGGACCGCTATGCTAGGTGCCACGTCCTCAACGACATAGTTGCCAACGGCCCGTGGCTGAAACTCGACGACACGCCCGGCACCAAACACGTGGTGAGCACTGTCGCAAAGCGAATGGACGGCCAGTTGGGGGATGTCAGACAATGTACGGAGCCTGAGACTCCCTTGCAGTTACGCTCTCATAGGCTGCAAGTTGGGTTAATGAAACTCATAAGCCTCTCACTGTCCTTAGCTTCTAGGTAAATATCAGAACTCCCTTTTTACAAACACCTCATAAGGAGCACTCTTGTCAATGTAACCCATCTCTTTAGAATACTCCCATAACTCGTGAAGGCACTTGTCGCTAATGACTAATACATCTTCTCCCCATTCTTCAAAGCATGGGTCACCTTTTATTGGCAGATGTCGTATATATCCTCGAACACTATCCTTACCTAAAGCCTTATTTTCTATTCCTTTAGAGGCACCATCATGGATAGACAGGAAGTAATCGGTTGCTGACATTTTTTCCATTTATAACATTTTATTAAATGGAATATAATAGTAATAAAGTGGTTTAACCAAGAAACAACCATCAAAATGTAATTTTGCTCCTTGGAAGTTGCTCAATATGGGAGAACCAC
>CAZXGQ010000228.1:0-1186 GCA_964640415.1 uncultured Prevotella sp. | reverse complement strand
TGGGGACATATGTTCAAGCATAAGTCCCAAATCCGAAACTTGAAGATGTAATTCTTCAGCCTGCAGACGAAGGAATCAACTTGAATAACTCTATCAATCTTTTGCTGCCGAGACACAGCGCATGGCAGTAAGGACGCAAGGCTATTGCTGCGACTTGTCCCCGAAGGGGCATCGACGGCACGATTACAATCATGTGTGACCGCCCATGGACATCGCAAGGCGGAAAAGTGCTTGGAGAGATAAAGCTCAAATCGAGTATGGAACAAACGTCTACAGAACTGTCGGCAAAGCTTCGCAGCCTTGGCAAGTTGAAAGGCAAACATGCCTTGTTTTTCGTCTTCAAATCAGACACGGAAAACAAGTCGACATGTAAGCTTGAAGACTTTGTTTTCGTGAAAGAATAGCTTTAGGGTGGTTCCTAAAATTACCACCGTAGAGTGAAATATATGGTTTCACCTATAATAGCCGGCCATTGATCGTAGGCCGGCTATTTGCGTATTAGTGGTTAGGAATTTGTCTTACAGCGCCTTTTCCCACTGCATGAACTGTTCGACCATGGCCGGCTCATAGTGGGAGAAGAAAAGGCTGTGCTTGGTGTCAAGAGCCTCGATGCGCTTCATGTCATCGGCCGAGAGCTCAAAGTTGAAGATGTCAAGATTCTCCTGCATCCGCTCCTTGTGGGTGCTTTTCGGGATGATGATGACACCGCGCTGCAGCAGGTAACGGAGAGCGGTCTGGGCAAGCGTCTTGCCATATTGCCGGCCGACTTCCTGTAAAACGGGGTTCTTGAAGAAGCTGTTGCGACCTTCGGCGAAAGGCCCCCACGACATGATATGGCAACCGGATTTGATTATAAAAATTACGGCAAACGACTTTGCGCACAAGATTTAAGATACTCTTAAATAAGGTTCATGCTAATCTAATTATGCGATGAAAAATCACAACAAAAGCCTCTCTGAAAATCGATTTTTTAGAAAAACTTTTCCTCCTGTGCGATTTGAGGCCATTTTTCGCTAATTTTACAACACATTTATAATCAGTCTGTTATATTTTCACGGTCTAAAACATGGCTGATTTTTGGGCTTTTGATTCGGCTTTACGTTAGAATCGCAACGCCTTTACGTTAGAATCGCGACGCCTTTACGCTGGAATCGCAACGCGATAAGGCTACTATCGCGACCCGATT
>CAZXGQ010000227.1:0-1191 GCA_964640415.1 uncultured Prevotella sp. | reverse complement strand
GTGACGTTCGACCGCGAGTTTGCCAAGGACAGCAAGTATGCGCTGACCCTTCCGTTTGCAGCCGAGGTACCTGCCGGCTTCAAGGCCTATGCCCTCAGTAGCGACGACGGAACCAAGATGACCTTCAAGCGTGTGGAAAGCATCGAAACCAATACACCTTATGTTATATGTAAGGATACCGACGGTGCAACGTTCAGTGTCGACGGAGAGACAACTGTCACGGAACCCACTGCACGAACAACACAGACCAAGTCGGACAACTATGCAATGACAGGTACGCTTGCGGCTGTCAGCAACACGAATGCCGTTGGCATGCAGGCAATGGCTATGAACAGTGAAGGCATGTGGAACCTGCTCACGACAGAAAGCGGAACCGGTATCGAACCGTTTGCTGCCTATGTGCAGGCCAGCACCGCTTCGGCAGCAACAGCCAACGTGGCATCCGAACTCATAGACTATGAAAAGGTCACCCTCGACGAGAACAAAAACAACACAGGCGTCATCACCGAAAACAATGGCGACTATGTCATTGCCGCAATCATCCGCATTCTCAAGCATGGCATATGGAATACATTGAGCCTTCCGTTCAACACAAAGATCAAGGGCTCGCCGCTTGAAGGCGCCACCGTGATGGGCGTGAAGGAAATCAACGGCAACGTCATCAGCTTCGTACAGGTGGACAGCCTGAAGGCTGGCGAGGCCTACATAGTGAAACCTGCCGACAAGGACATCACCAACCCGACATTCGTCGGAGTGAAGATGGACAAGACGCAGCACAGTTTCACCGGCGACTACGAGTTCGTACCCAACTACAGTCCGATGACCGTCGATGCTGCCAACACGGTCTACTGCCTCGAAGACGGCAACCTGAAACTCGCCTCGGTAGGCGACAAGGTTAACGGTCTGAGCGGTTACTTCGTAGTACGCTCGTCAGACAGCGTACAACCCAAGCTCGATATCGATAGTGAGACTATAGATGCCATCGACAATATCGAAGCAGACACGGATGGCGACGCTCATGCTGCTGTATACTCATTAGACGGTGTCTACATGGGCAGCAACCTCAAAGCCCTGCCACGCGGAGTATATATCGTGAACGGAAAGAAGGTTGTGAAATAGAAAAACAGGATCTAATCATAGCCACAATATCGAAAAGAGGGAAGGAACTGCAAGTAGTTCCTTCCCTCTTTC
>CAZXGQ010000226.1:0-1198 GCA_964640415.1 uncultured Prevotella sp. | reverse complement strand
TCGCCGACATCTTCCTTGTGCCCGGCTTCCTGTTGCTGTACAGGCACCTGAAGAGGAAACATGGGCTTGACTCGCAGTGAGAGTTTTTCTCATCATGTATGTAGATAAACAGGCATGAATTTCTTTTGCGTTTATGCGAGATGGTTATGATTTTTTACCTATCTTTGTACTCGAATTCCTATTCAGTGAGGAAAGAGTAAACAACAAAGAGATATTATAACATGGATATCCAAAGAATAAATCAGCATACATCCACATTCAATGGAATTACGCATTTCATTGAGAGTGATAGCGGAAAAGAAAAAGTTGAAGTATGGTTTGCACGCGAACTCCAGCCTGTCCTTGGCTATGCTCGTTGGGAAAACTTTATAGTGGCAATTGGTCGGGCAGTAGAATCATGTAAGTCGCAGAATATCAACGTGGATGATCATTTTCGTGAGGTCACGAAAATGATAACTTTAGCTAAGGGGGCAAAGCGTGAAGTCAAGGATTATATGCTCACGCGTTTTGCTTGCTATCTTATAGCTCAAAATGGTGATCCCAAGAAAGAGGAAATAGCTTTTGCACAAGGTTACTTCGCTTTGCAGACAAGACGTGCGGAGCTCATAGCTGAGCATTTGCAGCAAATTTCTCGTTTGGAGACTCGCGATCGGTTGCGTGCTTCCGAGAAGCAGTTGTCACGCAACATTTATGAGCGTGGTGTTGACGATCGCGGTTTTGGGCGTATACGTTCAAAAGGCGACACGGCTTTGTTTGGAGGACATACTACCGAAGACATGAAACTCCGTTTAGGAATTAAGTCCACACGCCCGTTGGCTGATTTCCTACCAACACTGACTATTGCCGCCAAGAACCTAGCCACGGAAATGACAAACTACAATGTGGAGCAGAAAGATCTTTACGGTGAACGTAACATAACAGCTGAACACATTCAAAACAATGTCAGCGTGAGGCAAATGCTGGGACAGCGTGGCATAAAGCCCGAAAACCTTCCGCCTGCTGAAGACATAAAGAAAGTTGAACGCAGAGTGGCAAGTAATGAGAAGAAGATAGAAAAGACTTCAAGTAAATTGCCGAAAAAAGTTGATTAGGATTGAGGTGTAGCTTGTTGCACCTCGATAAGATAAACAAAGTACCACACATCATGCTTCTCACTCTCGTAATATATTTCCTGGTGATTCTCGCCATAAGCCGCATC
>CAZXGQ010000225.1:0-1233 GCA_964640415.1 uncultured Prevotella sp. | reverse complement strand
CGCGTCTTTGTTGAGCTTCAGTTCGAAGAGGTAGAGACGGGTGGCGGTGCGCAGCACCATGTCTACGCGACCGCGTGGTGTGCGGACTTCGACATCCACATAATGGTTGAGGATGGAGAATATGACGTACATCATCTGCTGGTAGTGGCCTTCGGTGTTGGCGCCCTGGCAGTAGGGCACGGTCTCGAGGAAAGCCTGAAGCATCTCCAGCGCCCCGTCCATGTTGCCATGGCGGATGAGGGCCGACATCTTGGCGATGGTTGTGGTACCCTTTACGGTGTTTGTGCCGATGTAGTTGGGCAAGAGGCAACGGTAGAGTCCCACACGGATTTCCTTGTTGGGTAAGTCGAGCGTGTACAGCTCGGTCTCCGGGTCATAGCCCTTTATGGTGATGTAGCCGCTCTGGTAGAGCAGTGGTATTACTGAAGTCATGTTTTCCGTAGGCGCATCAAACTCCGACTTGTCGGCATCGCCTCCGCCAATCTCCGACGGCATGACGTGGAACTTCCTGAGCATCTCAATGAGATAGGTCGGTGTGCCGGATGAGAACCAATAATAGTCAAGTTGTCCTGCAGCCATGGCGTTGAGCAGGCTGTAAGGGTTGAACACGTCGGGTGACTGTCCGGCAAAGTGATAGCCGTCGTAATACTCGCGCAGTTTGGCAAGTGTCTCTTCACTTGTCTTGCCCAACTTCTCCGCAAGAGCGTCCACGTCAGCCGACATCTGTGTCGTCAGTTCTTCCACGGTTATTCCGCAAATACCGGCATATTCGTCCCTCATGCTTATGTTTGTGATGTTGTTGAGTTCGCTGAATATGCTCATTTGCGAAAACTTGGTGATGCCCGTGAGGAACACGAAGCGCAGGTAGGGCTCGCAGTCTTTCAATGGACTGTAGAAATTGCGCATTACGTTGCGCAGCACAGGCAGTTTCTCGTCCTCATGCACCACGTCGAGCAGCGGCGCGTCGTATTCGTCGATGAGCACGACGACCTGCTTGCCAGTCTTGTTGTAGGCTGTCATTATCAAGTTTGACAATCGTGTGTTGGCATCTTGCTGTAGACTTTCTATGCCAAAATTCTTTTCTTGTATTTGCAGGATAAAATCAAGATATCTTTCGAGTTGATCTTTCTCCATGTGCTTACCGCCCGCCATGCTGAAATGGAGCACGGGATATGCAGTCCACTCCTTCTCCAGTGTTTCCATGGCAAGACCCTTGAACAGTTCTTTCTTGCC
>CAZXGQ010000224.1:0-1241 GCA_964640415.1 uncultured Prevotella sp. | reverse complement strand
GATTATTTATAAGTTTATCTGTAATTCGGATACTCACCTTTTCGGGAATATACCGTAATTTTGCAGCATAAGAACAACATATTTTATACACATGAAAAAAGATGTATTGATTCTGACCGGTGCCGGCCAAATAGGCATGGCAATAGCCCGCAGGATGGGACATGGCAAGAAAATAGTTATTGGCGACAAGAAACAGGAAAACGCCGAAGCCATTACGAAGATCATGAACGAGGCAGGCTTCGATGCCGTATGCGTGCAGATGGACTTGTCGTCAAGGGAATCCATCAAGGCGCTTATCGCCAAGGCACAGACATATGGCGACATCAAGATGCTCGTCAACGCCGCAGGAGTTTCTCCAAGTCAGGCTCCGATAGAGGCCATCCTGAAGGTTGACCTTTACGGCACGGCCGTACTTCTTGAGGAAGTGGGCAAGGTGATAGCCGAAGGTGGCGTAGGTGTGACCATCTCCAGCCAGTCCGGCCATCGCATGCCGGCACTGACTCCAGAAGAGGACGAACAGCTCGCCACAACCCCGACTGAAGAGCTCCTCTCGCTCGACATTCTGCAACCCAGCAACATCCGCGACACCCTCCACGCCTACCAGCTGGCCAAACGTTGCAACGTGAAGCGTGTCATGGCAGAAGCCGTGAAGTGGGGACAGCGTGGAGCGCGCGTCAACTCCATCTCGCCGGGCATCATCGTCACACCGTTGGCTCTCGACGAGTTCAACGGCCCACGCGGAGATTTCTACAAGAACATGTTTGCCAAGTGTCCGGCCGGACGACCCGGCACAGCCGACGAAGTGGCGAATGTGGCAGAGCTGCTCATGAGCGACAAGGGCGCATTCATCACCGGTTCCGACTTCCTTGCCGACGGTGGTGCTACAGCTGCCTATTTCTACGGTCCGCTTAAACCATAATTCAAGAAGCATACGATAGCCCGAATAGGTCATTAGAGCTGGTGACCGAAGGGAACCTGCGGATAGAGCGCCGGATTATAAAACCGTCCTCGAAGAGGGCGAACTTTCCGTGCAAAATGCTCTGTGAGTGTGTTCGCCCTCTTCGAGGACGCCAATGGACTTGCCGTATTCAAGTCCGCAGGTTCCGTTCGCTACGCTCGCTCCACCAGCGGTTATGCAAAGTTTGCCCCCTTCGGGGACACTTGCTAAATAACAAATCCGAAACTTGAACTATTTACCACCCTTCAGATTTTTTACGCCAAAAAGCCAGTGGGCCAACGTG
>CAZXGQ010000223.1:0-1271 GCA_964640415.1 uncultured Prevotella sp. | reverse complement strand
TGAGACTCTCGCAGATGAGCTGCTTCATGCCGTAGGTCTTGTTGAGGGCTTGCAGCGCAAGTCGCTCACCCACCTGTTGCTTTTGGCATGGATGTATCTGCTCAACCTCATAGGGATAGACAAGGTCTTCGGTGCATACAATGCCACTGTTTTTGATTACCTTGGCGGCATTGAACTGTTGTTCGCGCAAGCGCGGGCCCCAATCGCCGTTGATGTCGCCATTATGGTATGGGGCAATCTGCACAAAGTAGAAAGGAATGTCGCCCAGTCCGAATCCCTTGCGCCACTCGTCCACAAGGTCGGCCAGACGTTTGGTGTATTGCCCGGCGGGGTCGCCCACGTTGGAGCAGCCCTGGTAGAAAAGGATGCCCTTGACCGTATAGTTGAGTATAGGATGGAATGTTCCGTTGCCCCAAACAAGCGGGCGATGGTAGTCCCACGAGAATTTCTTCACCATCTCGGCACTGTCGAGTGGTTCGGTGGTGTTCTTCTGCAGATAGTCGTGCGAGAGCCAGCTTTCCACTCTGGAGCCACCCTTGTTGGCCATGACCAGTCCGACGGGGATGTCGAGTGCACGGTTTACAGCCTGTGCAAAAAAGTAGCCCGTGGCAGAAGCGTCGCCGACGGTTTCAGGGCTCACGGTCTTCCATTCGCACTGGGTGTCGTCGAGGGGAGTCATACTCATCACGCTGGGAATCTTCACATAATGAATGCCTTTGTAACTGTTGGCTTCCATCACCGCCTTGTTGTAACCTTCTACGGGGCAGTTGCCAAAACCTTTGACGGGCATCTCCATGTTGCTCTGTCCGGCGCACACCCACACTTCACCGGAAAGGATGCCGTTGAGCGTTGTCTTTCCTTGGCCGTCGTCGAAGGTGACGGAGAGGGGCGTGTAGCTGGCCTTTGGCGTGCGCACGCTCACCTGCCACTTGCCGTCATTGCCTGTCTTGGCTTGATATTTCTGTGTTGTCCACGAAGTTGTCACCTTCACTGTAGTGCCGGGTTTGTCCCAGCCCCACAGACGTGCTTCTGTGTCTTGTTGCAGAATCATGTTGTCGCCCAGGATGTGGGGCAGCTTCACTTTGGCTTGTGCGCCCGTCATTGCAAGGGCCACTGCCACTAACGTCAATAGTTTTCGGTTCATATTCTCAGTTGGTTTTATTTAATGACAATTTCCATGAATGGTAAATTGTGATTCAAATGCAAATTTAAAGCTTTTATGCGACTTTCTTCTTTAAAATCATGTAAAAGTTGTAACTTAGCCACACATA
>CAZXGQ010000222.1:0-1377 GCA_964640415.1 uncultured Prevotella sp. | reverse complement strand
ATAGCCAAAAACGACTATATTTGCAAGCATTAAAAGTATATAAAGAAATGAGGAAAATAGTATATCTTATCTTAGTGTTATTTGTGCTATTTAGCTGTACCCACAGAGTACAAACTAAAAAGAATACACAAACAGATTCAGTTGTAGTGGTATATGGCTTTGCCAAATTGCCTATAGATAGTGGTGTAGAAATGCCCTATAAGAAGTTTATTGCTTACAAGGATTCTTTCATGCCAATCTATGACACAGAAACCAAGCGCATAGTGTTTATGCGTAGTAAAAATAATTGTAAATATGGAGATTGGTATGTAGACGCTTCTGGAGATACCCTCTTCTGCGTGGAAGACGGGTTAGCCAAATATGTATCTGCAGAGGAATGGCATAAGTACTATGAAGAATACAAAGAATGATAAAAATAATATATTATGGGAGAGCCTAAATTTTATAGAAATAAAAGATACGTAAACAAAGATGGTAAGAAGTTTGGTAAGGGGGTATGGTTAGGTTATAATAAGGTATTATACCCTGGATTTGGAGACTTTAATAGGGATAACAGAACTGTTACCCAGTATAATACAGATGGAACTAAGACTGTATACACTTGGGAACAATGGCACAAAAAGAAAACTTTGGAGCATGAAACAAAAGTATTACAAAATGATAGGAAATGGGGAATACCTTATATTCCAGAAAAGAATGTAACTCTTCATATTAATAAGCCTGGTTACAGTAGAAATCGGGGAGCCTCATTCTCAGAAAATGTACTTGACTCTATAGCTGTAAATGCAAAAAGAGCAGGCATTCCTTTTAGTACAGGTTTGGGTATAGCCTCTAGAGAATCTACTATTGGAAGTCATGAATACAGATTACCAGGAACATCACTTCTTGGATGGTTGCGAGACTTAAATACTGCAGACCCAAATTTCCCTCAATATAATATAAATGCTAATAGAGTAAATTATACTGGCTACTATAGTCCCTCAATATTAGTATCTAATTGGAAACAAAGGTCAGACCAGCCCTTTGCTCCTTATGAATATGATGGAATGGGAGGGTTAAGAGAGAGTCCATTAGAAGAGAAGGATTATCAAAAAGACTTTGCATCAGCAGTAAGAAAAAGCAACAATAGTTCTTTTAATAATAAAAGCCCTTTACAGGATGCTTTTGAGTTTTACAAGAAAAATCCTAATGGATATAATCATGGAGCCTCTAATTATCCAAAAGAAGTAGAAAAAGAGAGAAGGGAACTTGTGAACTATAGTCCTGAAATAAAAGCTTACATGAAGAAACATAATCTTCATGCAGAAGGAGAATATTGTATAGTAGTCAAGAGGATATGCCTTATACTCCTCAAGAGGAATATCAAGATGAATATCA
>CAZXGQ010000221.1:0-1475 GCA_964640415.1 uncultured Prevotella sp. | reverse complement strand
AGATTATAAACAGCACCTGCTGGTAGTGACCCTCATAGTCGGTATTGTTGCAATATGGCACGGTATGGAGGAAAGACTGGAGCAGACGCAACGCGCCGTCGATGTCGTCGCGACGGATATGTGCCGACATGCGCGCTATGGCCACATCGGCAGCCTCGGCATACTTGCCGCCGAGATAACGTGGCAGCAACGTCTCAAACAGCCCCACCTTCACTTCCTTGTTTGGAAGGTCGAGAACGTAAAGCTCCGTGTCGGGGTCGTAGTCCTTTATGGTGATGTAGCCGCTTTGGTAAAGCAGCGGTGTAAGGGTTTCCATGTTCTCCGTAGGGGCATCGAAAGCCGAGGCACGGGCATACATCTGCCCTATGTCGGTAGGCTTGACATCAAACTTCCGCATCATCTCTATGAGATACGTAGGTGTACCCGAACCGAACCAGTAGGCAGCAAGCTTTTCTTTCGCAAAACAGTTGAGCAGGCTGAACGGATTGAACACGTCGGGGCCTGAACACGTGAAATGATAACCGTCGTAGTTATCCTTCAGCTTGTCGATGGTCTGTTCGCGCGTAAGTTTCAGCTTGGTTGCAAGTTCGTCTATGTCGTCGCTCATCTGCGTAAGCAGTTCTTCCTTGGTAATGCCGCAAATGCCCGAATACGGCTCGTCCATGCTGATGTTTTTTATGTTGTTCAGCTCGCTGAATATGCTTAGTTGCGAAAACTTCGTTATGCCCGTAAGGAAGACGAAACGGAGATAAGGCTCGCAGTCTTTCAGCGGACTGTAGAAGTTGCGCATCACATAGCGCAGTAGGGGGAGCTTTTCATCCTCATGTACCACGTCAAGCAGCGGTGCATCGTACTCGTCAATAAGCACAACAACCTGCTTGCCGGTTTTATTGTAGGCCGTTTTAATAAGGCTGATAAGACGGTTGTTGGAACCTGTCTCTGGATTCTCAATGCCCCATTTCACTTCCTCATCGCGGAGCCTATAGCCAAGATATGTCTCCAGCTGCTCCTTCTCCAGGTGCTTGCCGCCAGCCATGCTGAAGTGAAGCACAGGATATTCCGTCCACTCCTTTTCAAGCCGTGAGATGGCAAGTCCCTCGAACAATTCCTTTTTACCCTCGAAATAGCTTTTCAATGTAGACACGAGCAACGACTTTCCGAACCGCCTTGGGCGGCTCAGAAAGAAATACTTTCCGGCAGTATGCGTCATGTGGTACACATACTCCGTCTTGTCTATATAAAGGTTGTCATTCTTTCGTATCTCGGAGAATGTCTGTATGCCAATGGGATAAAGCTTCAGTGCCATGGTCGTGGGTATTTACATTTACCTTGCAAACTTACGCAAAAAAATCAAGAATGCCCTAACTGTTATCCGGAAATATTGCTTCTATTCCTACTCTTTCACTCCACCTTCCAGTCAATGTCCATCTTCTTGTTCTCCACGCTGAAGTTTATCCCCACCTTTGTCACGGGCT
>CAZXGQ010000220.1:0-1475 GCA_964640415.1 uncultured Prevotella sp. | reverse complement strand
GCGAGCTGGGTTCAGAACGTCGTGAGACAGTTCGGTCTCTATCTATCGTGGGCGCGGGAGTTTTGAGTGGAGCCGTCACTAGTACGAGAGGACCGTGACGGACGGACCTCCGGTCTACCTGTTGTGCCGCCAGGCGCACCGCAGGGTATCCGAGTCCGGACGGGATAAGCGCTGAAAGCATCTAAGCGCGAAGCCCACCGCGAGATGAGAACTCCATTGAGGGTCGTCGCAGACGACGACGTTGATAGGGCGCAGGTGTAAAGACGGTGACGTCAAAGCCGAGCGCTACTAATTGCCCGAACACTTTCTTTAGTGTTCATAATTTCAACTGTATTAAGGTTTTGCTTGCATCTGTATGTCTCCCATACGGCTGTTGCTGTTCCGAACGCGGAGCAGTGTAACTGCAGCTGAGAAAAACATCAGGTGGTTATTGCGGCGGGGTCCCACCTCTTCCCATTCCGAACAGAGAAGTTAAGCCCGCTTGCGCCGATGGTACTGCAATGCAATGCGGGAGAGTAGGTAGCCGCCTCCTTTCATAGAGCCTCGATTACTGAAAAGTAGTTGGGGCTCTTTTTTTGTATACCATTCTGCGTATCTTGTAAAATGTTTCGTTGTTTTGAACCATTGGGGTGCTTATTGCTCATAATTATTTATACCTGACCTTGCCCGACAATTGCATGATACTAATTTGGATGGCATAATATAAAGTATGTACGCTTCCTAAATGCTTCCTGGCATCCATATATGCAAGGACATTTAAGCTTGTAAGCATTGTACTATACTTCGGCTCTATGCGCATCGTGGCTGTTGTTATACCATTGAAAATAATGGTGAGGACGCTATTTGCAACTTGCGCTCTTGCAAATAAAAAGTTACTTTTCAGTAAGAATAGTATTGTACTTGTAAACAATGCCTTTTTTACTCTCTAATGATCCGTAACTAATTGTATGATGCATAATAGGCATTTTAGGTACAAAAGCAGGGCATATTATGGCGATAATAGGCTTGATCCTAATTGGTATCTATAACATGCATTAAGGCCTGACAGGCGTGCTATATGATAGACATAACAATAATGAATAATTAGCTTGTTAGGCACATTACGCCAATAGATAGTTCCGATTAGATTTTATGTGCTTATTTAGTCAAGGAAATGTAGTTTGTATAGTCTTTGTGGGCACAAAAAAAGCCGTCCAGTGCTCAACTGGACGGCTCCACATATCTATATTTTGATTATGTGTGTCAGTGGTATTACTTCAGCTCAGCGAAGTACTTGATTGTACGAACCATCTGAGAAGTGTAAGAGTTCTCATTGTCGTACCAAGAGACAACCTGCACCTGGTAAGTGTCCTCGTCGATCTGGCTAACCATTGTCTGAGTAGCGTCGAAGAGAGAACCGAACTTCATGCCGATGATGTCTGAAGAAACGATAGGATCCTCGTTGTAACCGAAGCTCTCTGTAGAAGCAGCCTTCA
>CAZXGQ010000219.1:0-1499 GCA_964640415.1 uncultured Prevotella sp. | reverse complement strand
CAATAGACTTGCCGTATTCAAGTCCGCAGGTTCCGTTCGCTACGCTCGCTCCACCAGCGGTTATGCAGAGTTTGCCCCCTTCGGGGACACTTGCTAAATGACAAATCCGAAACTTGAGTTTCTTATTGATTTTTACCACACGAATCAGCATAGAACCCTTGTTGCTTGTGATTTTACCGGGCACCAATAGTTACGATCTGTAATCTCCGGCACACCTTACAGTCTTCTTCCCGCAGAACGCCCGTTGGCTTTTCAGCAGAAGGCCTGCGCCTTTAAACATTTTTAAGCTGTTTAAACTTTTTCAAAAAAACGGCATGCAATTGTTCTTTTTTGTGTATTTTTGCAAGAATAAACACGAACACGTTTTCAAAATGACAAGAAAATGAGCAACGAATACACTTCTTTCCTGAAAGAGATACATCAGTTCATACCACAAAGCCGGGTCTACACCGACGAGCTCCGACGCCTCGCCTGGGGTACCGATGCCAGTTTCTACCGCCTCGTGCCGCAAGTCGTGATCCGCTCCGACTCTGAGACCGAGATTTCAAATATCCTCAAGGCGGCGCAAGCCCACCGTCTGCCCGTCACCTTCCGCGCCGCTGGCACGAGCCTATCGGGACAGTCGGTGAGCGACTCCATTCTCGTGGTGGCGGGAAAGCACTGGGAGAAGTACGAGATTCTGAACCAAGGCAAGACCGTGCGCCTGCAGCCGGGACTCATAGGCCAGCGCGTCAACGACCTGCTGAAACCCTATGGCCGCAAGCTCGGCGCCGACCCCGCTTCGGTGAAGAGCGCCATGGTGGGCGGCATAGTGATGAACAATGCGTCGGGCATGAACTGCGGCACGCACGCCAACAGCGACAAAATGCTGAACTCTGCAAGGATAATACTCGCCGACGGCACCGTGCTCGACACAGGCGACGAGACGAGCCGCAAGGAGTTCATGAAGGCAAGGCCCGACTTCATAAAGCGCATTGAGCAACTGCGCGACAAGGTGCGAGCCAACGGGAAGCTGTGCGAGCGCATAAACCACAAGTATGCCATCAAGAACGTAACAGGCCTCAACATCCTGCCATTCGTGCGCTTCGACGACCCGTTCGACATAATAGCCCACCTCATGGTAGGCTCGGAAGGCACGCTTGCTTTCCTTGCCGAGGTGAACATGAACACCGAATACGACTATCCGTTCAAGGCAAGCGCCATGCTCTATTTCAAGGAGATAAAAGAGGCGTGCAAAGCCGTGGTGGCGATGAAGAAGCTCGTCGACAACGACGGACAGGAGATAGTGAAAAGTGCCGAACTGCTCGACAAGAAGTCGCTCGCCTCGGTAAACGACACCACAGGCGAGGGGCTGACTGCCATACTGACCGAGACAAAGGCGTCGACAGCCGAAGAGCTGCACGCCAACATTGCCAAGATAGAAGAGTGTCTCAAGGCATTCACCACATACGTGCCGGTGAAGTTCACCGACAAGCCGGAGGAGTATTCCAAGTTCTGGG
>CAZXGQ010000218.1:0-1536 GCA_964640415.1 uncultured Prevotella sp. | reverse complement strand
TCTCTATCGAGTTCATCGACGTGAAACTCCACATCGACGACCCTGTGGGTGCCAGCTCTGTACATGGCGTGTGCGGTATCTTCGGCACACTTATGACCGGTCTTCTGGCTGTCGACTCAGGTGCTCTCTACGGCCACGGATGGGGCTTCTTCGGAGCTCAGGTGCTCGGTATCCTCTGCATCGACCTCTGGGCTGCTGCCACGGGCATCATCCTCTTCTGGGGCATCAAGAAGGCTTGCGGCCTGCGCGTCGACAAGCGCATTGAGGAGGAAGGCCTCGACATCTACGAGCACGGAGAGAGCTGCTACAACTAATCCGCGGAACGCTTTCCCTACAGACAAGCAAGTGCAATTAGAGAAGTTTTTCGTAACTTTGCACTTGCTTGTCAATTATAGAAGCAAAGTAAAGTCTTATCCCATTAACACGCACACGATTATGAAGACATTGAGATACATTGTCAGCAAGGCAAACATAAAGAGCACATTGGCCACGGCCTTCTGTCTGGCAGCTCTCGCCACACCAGCTTCGGCACAGGACAAGGTTGAGACCACCATCGCCGCCGACTTCGTCAGCCAGTACTATTGGCGCGGTCAGGACCTTGGAGCCATCTCGCTGCAGCCTACTCTCGGCATCGGTTACAAGGGACTCTCACTGACAGCATGGGGAAGCGTGGGCATCTCACAGCCTTCCGACAGCAAAGAGTTTGACCTCACACTGGCCTACGAGACTGGTGGCTTCCACGTGGGAATAACCGACTACTGGTTCAACTCGCCCAACGAGCGCTACTTCTCCTATGCTGCCCATGAGACCTCGCACGTCTTTGAGGGCAATGTTGGCTACGACTTCGGACCGGTTGCCCTCAACTGGTATACCAACTTTGCAGGCAACGACGGTACAAACAATAGCGGCAAGCGCGCTTATTCTTCATATTTCGAGCTTACGGCACCCTTCAAGCTGGGTGGCTGCGACTGGGAGGCCAACATCGGTGCCGTGCCTTTCGCCACCGACTTCTACAGCGATGCCAACGGCTTTGCCGTGACAAACGTGAGCGTGAAGGCCACCAAGGACATCAAGGTGACACCTTCGTTCAGCGTTCCGGTCTTCGCACAGGTTGCTGCCAATCCAAGCACCGAGAAGGCTTATCTCGTGGTTGGCTTCACGCTGCAGCCTTAATTCCAAGTGAGCTAAAAAAGATACGCACCCCGAAAGTCAGCAGTCTGATTTTCGGGGTTTATTGTGCTTGAAAGTAGGGTAAAAAAGCACGTGTTTTGCGGTCGGATTTGGCCCCCTCGCGTTTGCGTTTTTGGCAGGCAAATAGTCTTGTTTCCACGCAGAGCCGCAGAGCATTTTTCTTTGAGGCGCAGAGATGTCAAGAGAGGCCTTCGGCCTTGAGAGAGTTAGAAGGTGTGGCTCTCTTCATTCTTCACTCTTCACTCTTCACTTTCCCGACTCCAAGTCTCAGAAAGGCGACAGTCTTTGTTCTTTGTGGCTCAAAAACCTCAGCGGCTCTGCGTGAGTTAAATATAGAGTTAAATA
>CAZXGQ010000217.1:0-1548 GCA_964640415.1 uncultured Prevotella sp. | reverse complement strand
GTGAGGCTGTCGATGGTAAAGCCCTGGCCGTCGAAGATTCCCGCGAAGTGGTTGTCGCCGTTGCCTATCGGAGTGAACGTGCCGGCCTTGCTCATGTTGAGGTCGTTCATCAGCTTGGCGTTGGCGCCGCCGTTGCCGCCGTTCACTATCGTGGCGAAGCCCTTCAGGTTGGCGGGGGTGTAGATTTCATAGCATCCGCCGTAGGCCACGGGCTCGTCGTAAAAAAGCTCCCGTCCGCAGATATTGCCCATGATGCTGTCGGCAATTATCTTCACGGTGTTGTCCACCGAGCATTCCGTAACCGCTGCTGCGGCGCTGCGTCCGCCCGAGCGTCCCACGATGCCGCCAACGTTGCAGGTGCCCTGTATCTTGGTCACGCCATTGGCGCTTGCCGTAACTTGGCAGCTGTCAATTTGGGCCCCGTAGGTGGAACCGGCAATGCCGCCCACCGTCTCGCTGTTGGCCATCACGTAGCCGCTCACCGAGCAGCTGACAACGTGCGTGTTCTGCCTGGCAAAGCCTACGATGCCGCCAACGCACTGCAGCGACTTCTTGTAGGGGTTGTCGATGGGGTTGATGATGGCGTTCTGCACACGGCAGTTGCGTATCACCGTGTTGATGGCATTGCCGCATATGGCGGCTAGGCCCGTCTGCTCTTCGTCGCCGGGCACCAGCTTGTCCTCGCCCAGCGTTGCATAGCTCACGGTGACGTTGCAGATGGTGGCGCCGTCGGTCACGCCGAAGAGTCCGCTGCAGTTGGCCGGACGGATGACGAGACCCGTCACGGTGTGGTTCTGGCCGTCGAACTTGCCTTTGTACAAGGCAAACTTGTTCTCCGACAGACTGTAGTAGCCGATAGGCGTCCAGTAGCTGTCGCCGAGCGTAGAGAGGTCGATATCGGCCGTGAGCACAGCGTTGAGCGTGCTTTGGCCCGACTTCACCTGCTCGGAGAACCATTTCAGGTCCCCGGCCGATGCCAACTCATAGTAGCCGGCGGCGTTCTTTGTAGGGTCGGCTTTCGCCGATGTGGCGAAACCTACACAGAACAACGCAAGAGCAAGGATGAGTTTCGTCCTCATCCAGCTCCGCCTCTTTCTTGTTTGGAAGTGAAACATAATGTTATTGATATTAATTTATTTTTATCAAACAATCAGTCCATGCATATACACGTCCCTACATGTAGGGACATGCTTCTTTTTATAAGCAGAACTATTTATGCGTATTTAAAAAAGTTATAACATTGCAAAATTAAACAAAATTACAGTATCCCCCCCCGAAGAAGGTTAAAATATTGCAATACGGGCAGAAAAACACAATATTCGACAAATATCATGGAGTACGAGCGACGATCCAACCTAAAACAGTTGACCAACAGTACAATTGGGTTTATCAAATTTAGTACCTTGGGCGTCATAAGACTGTGGTATCTCAATATGAGTTCTTGGTGTATAGGGGGGCGACTATGGTGTGTAGAGGTCTCGAAGACTGCCAACTTTCCATAACCGCTGGAGAAGCGAACGGAACCAGCGGTTTATGTACATCAAAAGA
>CAZXGQ010000216.1:0-1663 GCA_964640415.1 uncultured Prevotella sp. | reverse complement strand
TTCGTGGACAAATCCGCCTACCGGACGGCATCGTAACATAGCAAACCACGTATCATTTTTCAGGATCCGTGTGGAGAAAAATCCCGGTCCGGCTCTGCCGCCATCATCGTCTCCTCATCCGGCAGTTCGTATCTCCTGACCTTGTGGTCTTCGAGGTAGATGTGGTTGAGGGTGTAGTCAAGCGACTGCAGGGTCTGCTCCCTTGCCTTGGGCTTCAGCTGACATTCCCAGACAGTGATGCAGTGCCAGCCCATGCTTGCCAGCTTGCGTTGCTCCTCCCTGTCGCGTGTCCGGTTGCGGTCTATCTTCGCCTGCCAGAACTCCGTGCGGCTCTTCGGCATCACGAAATGTCTGCAGCCCTCGTGGCCGTGCCAGAAGCAGCCGTTGACGAAGATCACCGTGCGGTACTTGCGCATCACGATGTCGGGATGCCCCGGCAACCGCGGATGGTTCAGCCTGTAGCGGTAGCCATGGGCAAACAGATAACGGCGCACCAGGATCTCTGGCTTGGTGTCCTTGCTGCGAATGGAGGCCATGCAACGACTGCGCTGTTCTTTCGTCAGTTTGTCCATGAAACGTTATCTCACAAATATGTTCTCTGCATGATATTGCAGGAAATCCCTATTGGGCTTATGCTCTTCGGGTAAGATTATCTTACAGTTTTCATACTTTGCGAAATGCTCAGAATATGCTTCTTGGGTAAGAGTGTCCCGCAGAGAGGGAGAAACCATAATTGTGTAGTCGTCTGGTCTGATTGTTATGAGACCTTTGTCGAAAGCTTTGTCATAGAGAGCCGACAAACAGACACCGTTTTCCGGATTAAGCCGAGTGTCTTCACGTTCCGCCCAAGGGATGATATGGCTGGCAATGAGCAGGCGTTGGTCGTTTATGCCGGTAACGGCACACTGGTCGTTATAGTTGTTGAGTATCATTGTTCGGAAAACATTCTGATTGACTCTTTGGCGTATAACCACTTCCTTCGTCTTGCCTTCCAGTTCACTTTCCGTGATACCAAGCGGCTGTTCTACAGATTCTTGCTGCAGACGTGCTTTTATCTCAGCCGCCTCTTTGAAAAGCCGTTCTTTATCATTGGCATACTCTTCCCAAACTGGCATACAGACGTTCACCCCACTTGCCATTCCGTGACGACCAGTAGCGAGTATGTATGGATCGCATGCCGCAAAATTGACCAACCGCAAAGCTGCAGAGTTCTCACCTCTGCCCAAGATGCGGCCAAGCTCCTTTACCTCCGGGGTGCCATGATTCAGTCTGCCGAAAGGGAGTTGGAAATACAGTGCCAACGTAAGCACCAGTTCATCGTGGGTCCACAGTCTTCGTGCCATATCTTCTTGATATTACAAGTTATCCGTTGCGCCTTTAAGCATCCCAACCACCTCCTCGTCGGCCGGCAACCACTTCACGGTGTCCAGTTCTTCCAGCCCGAGCCATTTGGCAGCCTCATGCTCCAAGAGGGTCAGCTTGCCGGCTTTCACACTGCACCGGAAGCAGTGCATCACAAGGTGAAACTTCGGATAGTCGTATTCCACTGTCATGAGAAACTCATCAACAGAAATCTCCGTATCCAGCTCCTCCTTTATCTCGCGCCGAAGGGCCTGCTGCGGTTGCTCGCCGGCCTCAATCTTTCCGCCTGGAAACTCCCACC
>CAZXGQ010000215.1:0-1670 GCA_964640415.1 uncultured Prevotella sp. | reverse complement strand
AAGTTTCAGTGCTGCCATATGGTAATGCGCTTTGGTTCACTTGCAAAATTACAAATAAAATGCTTAACGTCAGTTCTTTGCCTTATGCTTTTTTTGTTTGCCCAAACATTTGTGATGCCACAATGCCGCACGATGTTTTTCGGTCCTTCCGTGCTATGGAGTGATGACACCACCCCATAGCCATCTTTAAAACAGATAAAGAATCTTGACAAAAGGCTCTCTGAAAATCGATTTTTTTGAAACCCTTTTCCTCTCGTGCGGATTTTTACGATTTTTGGGCGTTTTTATAATGTCCTTATAGTCAATTGGTTATGTTTTTGCGGTCTAAAACCCGACCCGAATTTGAGCTCGTGAATCGGCTTTACGTTAGAATCGCAACGCCTTTACGTTAGAATCGCGGCGGCTTTACGTTAGAATCGCAACGCGATAAGGCTACTATCGCGACCCGATTTCATGCTTTTTGGGCCTGAATTTGGCATGAAAGTACCCTTTTTAACACTTCGGAGCCTCCGTCGCTGTTCTGGATGGTGTACCTCCCAAGTGTTAAAATCTTGCTATAATTCTTTACATTTTCCCGACACTAAGACGGCTTGTCTTATCCGACAAATTATTCCAAATGTAGGATGAACCTGTTTTTCAAGACGAATCTTAAAAACGAACCAGTCTTGTCGCCCTATACCTTTTAGCGCACCCTGACAGTGTCGCCCATGCGCTCTACGGCCTGCAGCTTGAGCAGGGCGGCAGGAATTGTCGTTATCGTCGAACATTGCAGTCAAGCCTTTGTGTCCGTCGATGCCGGGACCAGTCATCAGGCAGACTTCGCCAAGAAGGCATGCAGCAGGAAATGCTCTGTTGACGTGACTGCTGCCAACGGGAGCAATGCGAAAGAAAATTCGCTGCAATATTATTATTTAACTCGAAGAATGAAGCTTTGCGTGGTTTTCATATTACTTTTGCATAAAACTAAACCCCAGAAGTGGGGACTGAAGAAAGAGTTAAGGAGTAAAGACTATGTATCAGAAATTCATCATAAACCAGGACGGAGTGCTCCGCTTCGGACATGTATACCTCCATCGGGACATGCTTGGCATGGGTGAGCGGTGTGTCTATGGCGGGGGACGGTGGAAGATAGACGAAGGCCGTGGGGCGATTCTGCTCTATGGGCGCTCGTTCGACTTCGGTCCGCCCGACTTCGACTTTGTACGCCGTATAGAATGGAGCGGCGTTGGCGGCAAGCCAGTGCCCTTGTTCTTTCTGCCAAACTGGCCTGACGAAGACGTGCTTGAACCGGTTTATGCAAAACACTAAGACGAACTTAATTACAAACAGATGAACAAAAGAGAATATGCGCAGGCCAACAAGGAATGGCTTGCGGCGAAAGCAGAGGAAGAGGGAGTGAAGGCTCTCCCCAAGGGTATATTGTATAAGGTGTTGTCTGAGGGGAAGAACGACGGCGTTCACCCTTCGCCGCGCAGCATTGTGACAGCCCACTACACCGGAAGGACTATCAACGGCAAGAAGTTTGACAGCAGTCGGGGTGGAGCACCGCTTGCCATCAGGCTGTGCGACCTCATCGACGGCTGGATTATAGCCATGCAGCAGATGTGCGTGGGCGACAAGTGGGAAGTCTATATCCCCGCCGAGATGGGCTATGGCAAGTTCTCGCAGCC
>CAZXGQ010000214.1:0-1697 GCA_964640415.1 uncultured Prevotella sp. | reverse complement strand
CGTACTGAGAGGTACCGGGGGTTCGAATCCCTCTCTCTCCGCCAAGCCCGCTGAATTTCAGCGGGCTTTTTTAGTTTTTAATGGTTTTAATACCGCAGCAAAAGCTGCAGATTTGTTAATCATAACTAATAAGCTGCATCTTTTTACCTGTTTTGTTTGTTATGATTAATAAAACTTCTATTTTTGCAGAAAGTTTTAAGTATAACTTACAAAATAGAATTTATGATACAGCTTATCAATCGTCCAAGCTATACTGAACGCATTGCGCCTTTTGTCAACAAGAATATTATCAAGGTGCTCACCGGCCAGCGCCGAGTGGGCAAAAGCTGTATCCTCCGACAGATACAAGCCCATATCGAGCAGACTCACCCTGATTGCAACACCATTTGCATCAACAAGGAGCTGGAAGAATTCTTCTTCATCCACACTCACGAAGACTTGTCGCTTTACGTGTCGGAACATCTGAAGGAAGGTAAAGACAACTACCTTTTCATTGACGAAGTACAGGATATACAGGGCTTTGAGAATACGCTGAGGAGTTTGCAGGCACAGGACGCCTGTGATATCTTTATCACCGGAAGCAATGCCACCATGCTTTCCAGTGAACTGTCAACCTACCTTTCGGGAAGGTATGTCGAATTTCATATACACAGTTTGACTTATAGTGAGTTTCTGGAGTTTCACAAGACGAGTGCTTCTACGCAATCTTTGCGCAACTACTTGACATTTGGCGGTTTGCCATATTTGAGCAATCTCCCGTTGGAACAGGAAGTAGCCTTCGAATATCTCCGCAATGTATATTCCACCATTCTGCTCAAGGATGTTGTAAAACGCGAAGGCATAAGGAATGTCGATTTCCTTGAAACTCTGGCCATCTACACGGCCGACAATGTTGGCAACCTGTTATCCGCCAACAACATCAGCCACTACCTCAAGTCGCAGCACGTCAACATCTCCGCCCTGCAAGTCATCAACTACCTGAAGGCTTTGCAGAATGCCTATCTCATCAATAAGGTTCGCCGCATTGATGTCAACGGACTGCACACCTTTGAAATCGGCGACAAATATTACTTTGAAGATTTGGGGTTGCGCAACTGTCATTTCGGGTTCTCCATGCAAAAGGATATACACAAGCTGATGGAGAATGCCATCTTTCTGCACCTCGCCCAACAAAACTACGAAGTTTTCACGGGTCAGCAGACTGGCGGAAAGGAAATTGACTTTGTGGGGCGCAAAGATGACGAAGTGATATACATACAGTCATCTTATCTCTTGCCTGACGAGAAGACAAAAGAAAGGGAATTCGGAAACCTCAAAGCCATTCGCAACAACTATCCGAAATATGTGGTAAGTCTGGACGAATGGACCAGCGGAAGTAGTGTAGACGGCATCAAGCATATACACCTCGGTGAATTTCTGACGATGTAGAGTGCGGCTCAATTTATATCCGCTACACCGTCAACATATAGCACACCGTACCGGCTGCTATTGACAGCATCAGATACTTGCGCCACAAGGTAACAAGACTGTAAGTTCCTGCAAAGAAGAAATAAGCTAATTGATGGTTTCGTGAAAGGCAAATGAAGTTTTAACCAATTATAATACCAAGAATATGGGATACAGCAAAAACAAACGGCGCAGACTGGAAATGTATGTTACCAGCGCATTGGTTGAACTCAATCTGGATGTTGAGTTCC
>CAZXGQ010000213.1:0-1738 GCA_964640415.1 uncultured Prevotella sp. | reverse complement strand
ATCAATAAGAAAGATTATAACGCAATATTTCACCCACACAAATCAACATAGCCCCTTAGATTTTGAAAATAGCCTCCTGATCTGACAAAGCCAATTTTACGGTACCTCCCTAAAAAGAAAGGTGCGGAAGCGGGTTAATTCGATAATTATTTGTACTTTTGCAAGCCATTAGAAAAAGCTATACGATGATGAGAATGCTGAGCGATGCCGACATGGCCAAGCTGTTGGACAAAGACATATTTCACAAGATTTCGGAAGCCGCCGACAGTCTTCACCTTGAGACCTACGTTGTGGGCGGTTACGTGCGAGACCTGTTTCTCCAACGGCCGAGCAACGACATCGACGTCGTCGTCGTTGGCAGTGGCATAGAGGTGGCCAAGGCGTTCAAGAAACTGCTCCCTGGCCATGCCAACCTCTCCGTGTTCAAGAACTTCGGCACGGCACAGGTGAAGTGGCACCACAGCGAAGTGGAGTTCGTGGGTGCACGCCGCGAGAGCTACAGCCGCGACTCGCGCAAGCCCATTGTGGAGGACGGCACCCTCGAAGATGACCAGAACCGCCGCGACTTCACCATCAACGCCCTTGCCGTGTGTCTCAACAAGGACCGCTTCGGCGAGATAGTGGACCCCTTCGACGGCGTATACGACATGGAAGACGGCATCATCCGTACGCCACTTGACCCCGACATTACCTTTTCCGACGACCCACTGCGCATGATGCGCTGCGTGAGGTTCGCCACCCAGCTCCGTTTCTATATCGACGAGGAGACTTCCGACGCCCTTGAGCGCAACGCCGACCGCATAAAGATAATCAGCGGCGAACGCATATCGGAGGAGCTCAACAAGATAATGATGACAGCGCAGCCAAGCCGCGGCTTTGTTGACCTGCAGCGTTGCGGTCTGCTCAAGCTCATTCTGCCCGAGCTCGCCGCCCTCGACGTGGTGGAGACAAAGAACGGCAAGGGCCATAAGAACAATTTCTATCATTCGCTGGAGGTGCTCGACAACGTGTGCGACGGCAACAGGCCCGGCGCCGACGGCGAGCCTGCTTCGCTCTGGCTCCGCTGGGCGGCATTGCTCCACGACATAGGCAAGGCCAAGACCAAGCGCTGGGAGCCCGCGCAGGGCTGGACATTCCACAACCACCCCTTTGTCGGCGGCAAGATGGTGCCTTCGATTTTCAGGCGGCTCAAGCTGCCCATGGACATGAAGATGAAATACGTGCAGAAGCTTGTGGAGCTCCACATGCGTCCCATCGTCATTGCCGACGAGGAGGTGACCGACTCCGCCGTGCGCCGTCTCATCAACGATGCCGGCGACGACATCGACGACCTCATGCGCCTCTGCGATGCCGACATCACCAGCAAGAACGAGGTGAGGAAGGCGCGCTTCCGCGAGAACTTCCGCATAGTGCGCACCAAGATTGCCGACCTCAAGGAGCGCGACTACAAGCGCCTGCTGCAGCCGGTGATCGACGGCAACGAGATTATGGAGATGTTCAATCTCAAGCCGTCGAGAGAGGTGGGCCTGCTCAAGCAGACCCTCAAGGACGCCGTGCTCGACGACAAGGTGCCCAACGAGCGCGAGCCCCTCATGGAGTTGCTCAAGAAAAAGGCCGCCGAAATGGGCTTGGTTTAGGGTGGTTTTATGAATTACCACCGTAGAGTGAACGAATGTTTTGCATCTTAATGAGAGATTAACGAATGATTAATGATGATTACACGTTCAAAACAACTTAA
>CAZXGQ010000212.1:0-1755 GCA_964640415.1 uncultured Prevotella sp. | reverse complement strand
GCTCTATCCGCAGGTTCCCTTCGGTCACCTGCGGTTATGCAGAGTTTGCCCCCTTTGGGGACACTTGCTAAATGACAAATCCGAAACTTGAGAACTTAATTAACATGGTTAGTGATAACTGCATTTTATCGAAGTCTAAACTATTAAAACATGCATTTTATCGAAGTTTGAGCTGGTGTTTTTTGCATTTTAGCAGAGTTTGAAGCGTGAAAACATGCATTTTAGCAAAGTTTCACCCACTTACAAGCTTGATATTTAGGGAAATATCGCTATTTACCTTTTCCACCTCCTTAAATTCTCTATCCGTAGAGGGGATTTAATCCCGTCAACATACATCAAACTCATTTGTTTTTCTCCTCGAAGATGTTTTTTCCATCTGTTGAGGCGATAAACCACGTCATGTATCATAAAACTCATGGTAAATGGTTATCTTTGCAAACGTTTGGCTGCGGTTAGGCATAAGATCAGCTGCGCCACGTAACGATGTAACACAACAAAGAACAGAGAATAATGGAAACAATCATGAACGACAAGCTCACGCTTACCGTCTCGGGACACGGCGCTGAGCTGCAAAGCATTAAGGACAACGGTGGAGAAGAGTATCTGTGGCAGGGCGACCCCGCCTATTGGGGACGTCGCTCGCCGATACTTTTCCCTATCGTGGGCACAGTGTGGAACAACACTTACCGCGTGAACGGACAGGAGTATCAGTTGCCGCGCCACGGCTTTGCCCGCGACCAGGACTTCAAGCTCATTGCCAAGAGCGACACGCAGGTGGTCTATGGCCTGCACGACAACGCGGAGACGATGAAGGTGTATCCGTTCCATTTCAACCTTGCCGTGAGCTATAAGCTGACCGGCAACAAGGTTCACGTGGTGTGGCATGTGGAGAACACCGACAGCAAGGAAATATATTTCCAGATTGGCGGCCACCCTGCCTTCATAGTGCCGGGAGCCAAGGGCGGCGAGCCGGTGGAGGGCACGCTCCGCTTCGACAACGATGAGCCGAGACGCATATTCATCAGCAAGGAGGGCTTCCTCAAGATGGGCTATCATGAGGTAGAGACCGACAAGGGCCTGTTGCCTTTCACCGAAGACACTTTCGCCGACGATGCCATCGTCTTCGACCATAGTCAGGTGCGCCGTGTGGAGCTGCTCGACGAGGCTGGCAACCCTCACGTCACGGTAGACATGAAGACGCCCGCCGTGGGCATCTGGACGCCATGCGGCAAGCATGCGCCTTTCATCTGCATTGAGCCGTGGTATGGCGTGACCGACTGGGCAGAATTCGACGGTGAGCTTAAAGACAAGTACCTCATCAACAAGCTGTTGCCGGGCAGCAGCTTCATGAGCGAGTATGTCATCACGATAGGATAAAAAAATATCCCGACGGCTTATAAATGATAAGTCGTCGGGATGTCACTGAAACCGCAATGCGATTATGGTGTAAAGCCAAACTATAACAACAAAAGGCATTATGTGGTTAAACCAACTAAAGCATCTTGCGGTTATAGAACCACGAATTTGCCGAATTCAACTAATGGCTTGCGTAATGCTGAATTCGTGAGATTGGTAGAATTCGTGGTAAAACCAACTAACGCATCTTGTGGTAATAGAACCACGAATTTGCCGAATTCAACTAATGGCTTGCGCAATGCAGGATTCGTGAGATTGGTGGAATTCGTGGTTAAACCAACTAACGCATCTTGTGGTAATAGAACCACGAATTTGCCGAATTCAACTAATGGCTTGCGC
>CAZXGQ010000211.1:0-1799 GCA_964640415.1 uncultured Prevotella sp. | reverse complement strand
CGTGCAGACCGTAGGAGAGGAGCAGTTTGGCAAAGGCATCGATATCCTTGTCCAGAAGACTGGCGCACAGTTCATAATCGCGCATCGGACGCTTGGCCAGCTTTTTCTTCTTCATTATGCGGAAGTAGTCCTTGGCGCTGACATTCTCCTTCAGCGGTCGGGCGATGAATGCGTACATCTGTTTCTCGTTGAGCATCAGACATTTCGTGTTTGTTTCGTTTGGCAAGAGAGCTTCCGAACCGCCCATCGGGGCATATTCAAACAGTTTTTCGCCGAGCTTGCCCTCGCGTGCCAGTGCATAGGCCTGCAGCATCGTCTTCACAGAGTCGGTGCAGCAGCCGTTGCGGTCCACTTGCAGTGCCGCCTGATAGTCGCCGCGGATTATGTAGCATTCCATCTTGAGGTGATGGTGCAGCGCCTTGTCGGTGTCCGCCGACGCGCCCACAAAGAGCATCATGGCCAGCACAATGAGGCAGTTTTTCCAAATCTTGCGCAGTCCCGTCTGCTTCTTTTCCGCCGTAGTCTCGCTGTCGCTGTTGGCCACGAGAATCATGGCTGCGCTCGCCACCACGAGCATTGCCGGGATGAGCAAAATCCATTTGCCGAAGTCGAATCCGTAGGTGCGGTGCGGATCGATGTCGGTGAGGAATGCGAGCAGCAGCGTTGACGGCAGCAATAGCATTGCGGGGTAGGCGTAGAGGCCGTTGGCGAACATCTCGATGCCGCTCGTTTTGCTTCGCGACGGGTCGGAGAGCGAGAGCACCTTGAGGAGTATGTCCTTAAGGAACTTCTTGAGCAGATACAGAATCACGGTGATGATTACTGCACCCACGGTGAAGTTGTATGTTGTCACACCGTGCGACAACATGTGCTGTTCCATTGCCAGGAGTGGTGCCTGGTAGCAGAACAGGTAGACGAATGTGAAAATGCAAAAGACAATGTCGCAGACTGCTTCTGTGAGCCCTGTGACATTGTCCCTTCTGTTGTATTTGCTTATTGGCATTTCTGTTTGAGTTATCAGTTTTTCTTCAGAACCACTGCCGAGCGTGCGGGGATGTAGAGCTTGAGCCATTCCTTGTGCTGGTCAACGTAGAGCTGGTCGTAGTTGGTCAGATGGGTGATGGTGTCGTCGGTGAAGCCGAAGCCGCCGAACTCCTTTGCGTCCGTGTTCAGAACCACGTCATACGAGCCTGTTGGCACGAGGAAGCCGTAGTCGGTGAACGAGCGGGTGGGGTTGAAGTTGAACACAAACACGAGGTCGCCCCTCATGTAGGCCAGTATCTGGTCGTCATCGTTGTGCCAAATCTCCTGCAGCTTGGTGTTCTGGAAGTTGCGCTCCATCTTCATCACCTCAAGCATCTTCTTGTCGAAGTCGCCAAGGTAGTGGTAGTCCAATTCCTTGTTGTCCACAAGGTTCCACTGGCGGCGTGCATATTTGTGGCTCCATCCGTTGCCTTCGCGTGGAAAATCAATCCATTCGGGATGGCCGAACTCGTTGCCCATGAAGTTGAGGTAGCCGCCGTTGATGGTTGTTGCCGTTACGAGGCGTATCATCTTGTGCAGTGCGATGCCTCGCTCCACAACGCCGTTCTCGTCGCCTTTCTTGAAGTGCCAGTACATGTCGGAGTCGATGAGGCGGAACACTATCGTCTTGTCGCCCACCAAAGCTTGGTCGTGGCTCTCGCAATAGCTTATCGTCTTCTCGTCCGGTCGGCGGTTCTTCACCTCCCAGAATATGCTGCTCGGCTTCCAGTCCTCGTCGCGGCGCTCCTTGATGGTCTTTATCCAGTAGTCGGGAA
>CAZXGQ010000210.1:0-1812 GCA_964640415.1 uncultured Prevotella sp. | reverse complement strand
GAGTTGTACACACGCGAGTTCTACAAGGCGTTCGGCACGGTAGACAAAAACCAAGACTGGAACGTGGTGGAGCAGAAGAGCATCACCGTCAGCACGGCAAAGGCCGCACACGTGAAGGTCTACGAACTCCAGGGCGACGAATATCGCCTCGCTGCAGACTATGACAACGTCACCAACGGACAGACCATCACCTTCGACGGAACCGAGGGCGACGACACGCCCTTCCTCGTCAGCATCGACGACTTGATGCTCTCGGCCAAGAACGGCGAGACGGTGGGCTTCAGCAGCGCTGTGAGCCGCGCCAAGCGCACGTCGGCTATCCCCACCGACTCCAAGGTGGTCACTGCCGCCCAAGAGCAAACCCAAATTACCCTTATCGGAAAGAGCGAGGACAACACGCTGACCAGCCTGGCCGATGACGGCAAAGACCACACCAGCAACGTGTCGCTCGGCGACAAGTTCATGCAGACAGCCACCACTACCCCCCACACCATCTACCCCGTCTACCGAAACTCGGAGAAGAAGCACACCCTCGGCGTGTACTATGTAGACAAGAAGTCGCCAGAGATCCACCTCGTGCCGTTCTACTCGGATGAGAATGACGATGACATCAAGTATTATTTCACGCCTAAGACCGATGGCACGGCTCCCGACGGTGCCGCAGAAGGCTACAAGGCTTCCACCGGCAAGAACTGCGCCGCATTAGACGGCTACACCGTCGACACCAGCAAAGGTCTGATGTCTACCGGCTACTCTATTAACCTCACCGAAGGAACAGTGTTTGGCCTGTATGTGAAGATTGGCGACAACATTTACTACTCCGACGCTTCGTTGAACGGCGGCAAGAAGTATTTCGGCTATCACACCTATCGCTATAATGATTCGTCTTCTGACACCAAGGCGGCTACTTACCTGATGTTCGACGACCCGGGCGACAACGGTGCAGACGGCGACGGCGACTTCAACGACCTGGTGCTCTACATCCCCGAGAAGTTGACTCCTATCACCAACCAGGAACTCGGCTGGACCGTGGCGGTGGAGGACCTTGGCGGCCTCTTCGACTTCGACTTCAACGACCTGGTGTTCCGTGTCTACCACACCTCCGGCTACGAGTATGTCACCATCTATCCGCTGGCTGCCGGCGGTACGCTGCCTGCCTACCTCTGCTATAACGACGGCGACCTCACGGTGAAGACCGACGAGTGGCACACGTTCTTCGGCGATGGCTACCCCTCAACCACGATGATCAACACCAGCCAAATCAACACCAAGAACAACACCGCGATAACCATCACCGGCGTGCCGCAGCAGTTCACCATGACCAAGTTTGCCACGAAGAAAAACGATGCCGGCTTCTTCTCTGTAGAGGTCTACAAGGATGGCGAGTTGTCTCAAGAGTCTTCTGAGAAAAAACCGACCACCATCTATGGTCCTACCCCCAGCACCACCAACCCCTGTGTGCCTCAGTTGCTGGTGTTGCCCGTAGACTGGGCATGGCCTAAGGAGTTGGTCAACATCAAGAATGTCTACACCGGCGGCACGAAGGATGGCACCACCTATCCCTCGTTTGAGCAATGGGCCAAGGATGTGGACCAAAACAAATCTTGGACAGGCTACCACACCGATGACGTCCTCAATATAGACCAGGAATACAGCACCTTCAAGAAGACCAAGCAGTATCCGCAGAAAACGAACAATTAATACTTAATAATATCTCAATCATGTGAGCCTCAGCTTTTATTGGTCTGTGGGCTCACATTTTTTATGCCTTGTCGTTCCTTGCCCTCCCCGACGACAAGGCATTTTGTTACA
>CAZXGQ010000209.1:0-1821 GCA_964640415.1 uncultured Prevotella sp. | reverse complement strand
CATTCTCGACCGTTTCGAGTCACTGACCACCTCTCTGCAGGAAGGTCTGCCTGCAGAGATTGCGGCACGCCGCCAGCAGTATGAATACTATCGCGACCGGCTGCTTGACTTCAAGAAGAAGACAGCATAAGAATTGCGGTTAACATTCCACACACACATAACACACACTAAGAGTATGACGGAAACCTACAACATACTATCAGAGAACAACCAAAGCACGGTGGTGAACCACTATGAGCGCCCCAATGCGGTGCGCGAGACGTGCTATCAGAGCGAGGCCGACCTGGAGCACGGAATGATAAACCGGCTCCAGCAGCAGGGTTATGAGTATGTGGACATCAAGCGGGAGAGCGAACTCATAGCCAACCTGCGGCGGCAACTGGAGCACCTCAACGGCTTTGCCTTCACCGACGGCGAATGGGACCGCTTCTTCAAGGCAGAGATTGCCAACGAGGGCAAAGGCATCAGCGAGAAGGCTGAGACAATACAGAAAGACCACGTCAAGACGCTCATCCTGGACAACGGACAGCAGCGCAACATCTACCTGATAGACAAAGACGACATTCACCACAACTCGACGCAGGTGATGAACCAGTATGCCGTGGCCGACGGCACACACCCCAACCGCTACGACGTGACGATACTCGTGAACGGTCTGCCCCTCGTGCACGTGGAGCTGAAGCGCAGGGGCGTGGCGCTGAAAGAGGCGTTCAACCAGATAAACCGCTACGGACGGGAATCGTTCTGGGCCGGCAACGCACTGTTTGAGTATGTGCAGATATTCGTGATTTCAAACGGCACGGAGACAAAGTATTACAGCAACACCACGCGCGACAACCACATAAAGGAGCAGGCCAAGACGGGCAAGAAGCCACGGCAGAAGACGTGCAACTCGTTTGAGTTCACCAGCTACTGGGCCGATGCCGGCAACAAGATATTGGGCGACTTGGACGACTTCACCGCCACATTTTTCAGCCGCCATTCGCTGCTCAACATTCTTACAAAGTACTGCGTGTTTACGGAGCAGAAGAATCTCATGGCGATGCGCCCCTATCAGATAGCCGCCACGGAGAAGCTGCTCAACCAGATAGAGATTTCGCACAATGCGCGCCGCTACGGCACTATCGACGCCGGCGGCTTTATCTGGCACACCACGGGAAGCGGCAAGACGCTCACCTCGTTCAAGGCGGCGCAGCTGGCGTGCCAAAAGGACTACATAGACAAGGTGATGTTTGTGGTGGACCGCAAAGACCTGGACTATCAGACGATGAAGGAGTATGACCGCTTCCAGAAGGGAGCGGCCAACGGCAACACGTCGACAAAGGCTCTCACCGAGCAAATCGATTCCCCAGAAAGCAATAAGAAGATAATAATAACCACCATACAGAAGCTGGCGTCGTTTATGAGGAAGAATCCGCAACACGCCTTCTACGGCAAGGAAGTGGTGATGATATTCGACGAATGCCACCGCTCGCAGTTTGGCGAGATGCACGCAGCCATCGTGAAGCGGTTCAAGCGCTACTACCTCTTCGGCTTCACCGGCACGCCCATATTCAAGGAGAACATGCCGAGCGGCAAGGGGGTGCTCAGGACGACGGCCGACGTGTTCGGACGGCAGTTCCCGGCCTACACCATCGTAGACGCCATACGCGACCACAACGTGCTGCCCTTCCGCGTGGCATACATACGCACCATAAAAGAAAAGGAAGACGTGGAAAACAGCAACGTGTGGGACATAGAGCGCGAGAAAGCACTGGAGGACCCGCGCCGCATACACAACATCACGGCATACATTCTGGAGCACTTCGACCAGCAGACGAA
>CAZXGQ010000208.1:0-1858 GCA_964640415.1 uncultured Prevotella sp. | reverse complement strand
GGTCGTTGGTCAGCTCGGGCGCGAGCGTCACGCTCTTTGCCAAGTTCTTGTTGGCGGCAAGCGCCTTGGCGGCGCGCTTTGTCAGCGGCATGTATCCGTTCTGGTTCAGGCTCGTAAGGTCTTCCATGCTTATGCCAAGCTCCTTTGTCACTTCGTCCGACAGCGGCTGAGCCAGTTCCACGCGGTAGGTGAACTGTGCGTTGTCCGGCTCCTTGTTGGGTTTGCCGTCAAGATATACTATGCGGTTCTTTATCTGAAGCGTCTGGCCGGGCAGTCCCACGCAGCGCTTCACGTAGTTCTCGCGGCGGTCGGTGGGTCGGCTCATTATTTTGCCGAACTGTTCGGGATGCTGCTCCACGTACTGATGTCCTGCGGCATACACGCGCTTGAAGAAATCATACTGCTGTTGCTTCGTCATCGAGGCGAAGTCTATAGGTTCGTTGGCCAGCAACTGATAGCCGGTGCTATAGCAGATGTCCCTATAGAAGTCGGCATTCTGATAGTTTGCCACGAGGGTGTCGCCGGCGGGATAGTTGAACACGACAATGTCGTTAAGCTGCACATGGCCCAAGCCTTTCACGCGGCGGTAGTCCCAGTGCGGCCATTCGATGTACGACTTTGCCTCAATCACCGGCAGCGTGTGCTGCGTCAAGGGCATCGTGAGGGGCGTTTCGGGTATACGTGGCCCGTAGCTCACCTTTGAGACGAACAGGTAATCGCCTGTGAGCAGCGACTTCTCGAGCGACGACGATGGGATTACGTAGTTCTGGAAGAAGAACTGATTGATGAAATAAACTGCCACGAGGGCGAAAACGAGGGCGTCAACCCACGACATGACGAAGCGCGTAGGGCCTTCGGCGTCTTTCCACCATTGCCATTTTATCTTCTTTGTGATGTAAACGTCGTAGATGAAGGGCACGACGATGAGTCCGAGCCAGCTTTCCACCCAAACGAGAAAGAGCAGATAGAGCAGGAGCACAACGATGAACTTAGCCCACTGCTTCTTCATGTCGGGAGCGTTTTTTCCTTTTGTTGCCATTGTTTCGGTCTTATGCTTTTAGGGCCGCTGTTGTCAGGGCGGCGCGTTAGGGTTTTAGAATTTGAACATGTCGCTTATGGTGAGCAGTCCGCTGTGCTCTTTGGTGAACTCTGCAGCCAGTACGGCGCCGAGCGCGAAGCCTTTGCGCGAGTGGGCATCGTGCGTGATTGTGATGCTGTCAGCCTCACTGTCATAAATTATGCTGTGTATTCCGGGCACTTCGTCGCGGCGTATGCTCTCGATGGCCAGCTCGTCGGGCTGCACGCTGTTGGTGCCTTCCACTGTGCCGTCGGCCAGTCGCTGCACGCCCTTCACCCACGAGGTCTTGCGGTCAACGCCATCGATGATTTCCTCTGCAAGCGTGATGGCGGTGCCGCTTGGCGCGTCGAGCTTGTGGATGTGGTGCGTCTCCTCCATGCGCACGTCGTATTGCGTGAAGCCGTTCATTATCTTTGCAAGGTAGCGGTTGACTGCCGAGAAGATGGCTACGCCTATAGAGAAGTTGGACGCCCAGAAGAGTGTCTGCCCTCCTTCAGCCGAACACATGCTGCGAACCTCGTCGCCGTGGTCTTTCATCCAACCGGTAGAGCCGGAGACGACCTTCACGTTGTGCTTGAAGGCACGCAGGTAGTTGCCGTAAGCGGCGGTTGGCGAGGTGAACTCTATGGCCACGTCGGCACTGCGGAATGCCTCGCTGTCAAAATCTTGCTGGTTGTCCACGTCGATGATGCTAACTATTTCATGGCCGCGGTCCTTGGCAATCTGCTCTATCATCTTGCCCATCTTGCCGTAGCCTATAAGTGCAATTTTCATAATCTT
>CAZXGQ010000207.1:0-1860 GCA_964640415.1 uncultured Prevotella sp. | reverse complement strand
AAACGAGAGACTTCTCTGGCACGGATGCAGTAATCTCCTCGAACGTGCCAATAACTTTGTGTCTTTGACCCGGAGTAACCGGGCTGAATTTACGTACTGCCATTTCTTATATTAGATATTGCTGTAAAAATCAATAGTGTCACCGTCTTTCAAGGTGATGTAGGCCTTCTTGAAAGCAGCCTTCTGGCCGCGGATGAGACCAGCCTTGGTGTAACGGCTTGAGCGCTTGCCGGCGTAGCGTGCTGTGTTGACAGAGACAACCTTCACGTTGTAAAGGCTCTCCACCTCTTTCTTAATCTGGAGCTTGTCGGCCTCGGGACGGACGATGAAACCGTAGCGGGTTGAGTCCTTCTCCGTGATACTGTTCTGCTTCTCTGTTACCAGAGGCTTAATGATAATGTTTGCCATTTCTTTCTACCAAATTACTTGTTAAGCACGCTGTTGATCATCTCCAGGGAGGCCTCTGCAATCACGAGAACATCAGCGTTCAAAATTTTGTACGTATTGATGTTGTTTGCGCTCATGATCTCAGCCTTCTGCAGGTTGCGAGCGGACAAATATACATTTTTATTTACTTCTGGCAAAACTACGAGAGTCTTCTTGCCCTCAACTTTAAGATTTTTAGTAATATTTACGAAATCTTTAGTCTTTGGAGCAGCCATATCGAAGCTGTCAACCACGATAATCTCGTTGTCCTGCGCCTTGTAAGAGAGGGCTGACTTACGAGCAAGAACCTTTACTTTCTTGTTGAGCTTGAAGCCGTAGTCGCGTGGCTTAGGACCGAAAACGCGTCCACCGCCTACGAGCACAGGTGAGTTGATGTCACCGCGACGTGCACCGCCGCCGCCCTTCTGACGACCGAGCTTGCGTGTAGAACCGGAGTGCTCGCTACGCTCTTTAGACTTTGCAGTTCCCTGACGCTGGTTTGCCAAATACTGCTTAACATCGAGATAGATGACGTGATCGTTTGGCTCAATGCCGAAGACAGCGTCATTCAATGTAACCTTCTTGCCGGTCTCCTGACCGTTGATATTCAAAACGCTGAGTTCCATTACTTCTGAATTAAAACAGTTGAACCATTGTAACCTGCTGTAGAACCCTTCACGATGATGAGGTTCTGCTCAGGGATTACCTTTAACACTTTGAGGTTCTGGGTAGTAACCCTTTCGCCTCCCATTTGGCCGCCCATGCGCATGCCCTTGAACACCTTTGCAGGATAAGAGCAGGCACCGATTGAACCCGGCTTGCGGAGACGGTCATCCTGACCGTGAGTAGCTTGTCCTACACCACCGAAACCGTGGCGCTTCACAACGCCCTGGAAGCCTTTACCCTTGGATGTACCAACCACGTCGACATACTTTGCGCCGTTGAAAATGTCAACAGTCACGGTGTCGCCGAGGTTGTACTCCTCGTCAAACTTGAACTCGGCCAAGTGCTTCTTTGGTGTTGTTCCAGCCTTCTTGAAGATTCCTGTCATAGGCTTGTTGGTGCGCTTTTCCTTAGCCTCACCATAGCCCAGCTGATAGGCTTTGTAACCGTCCTTCTCGACAGTCTTCACCTGGGTAACAACACAAGGACCAGCTTCGATAACAGTGCACGGCACGTTTTTGCCGTCGGCACTGAATACGGATGTCATTCCGATTTTTCTTCCAATTAATCCTGGCATCTCAGTTTAAAAATAATTAAATAATAATATAACGTTGTTTTGTGTTCTCTTTAAGTGATACCCGCTTTTTACAAGCCCACAACACACTTAAAAAGAACCGCTCACTACTTCCAAACTGAAGGCCAAGTTGCTCTAAATCAGTGTATTGATAGCCCAAAGCCAGCGCAATACCCACTTTTGCGGTGCAAAGGTAC
>CAZXGQ010000206.1:0-1904 GCA_964640415.1 uncultured Prevotella sp. | reverse complement strand
CCCCCTCACTGCTAAAAATATTAATGAGAGATTAACGAATGATTAATGATGATTACACGTTCAAAATAAACAAAACATTAATCACCGTTAATCAGCCGTTAATCCATCATTAATCTTTTCAGCCTTGGGGGAGTTAATCCTTTTCAGGTTTTTGCTTGTTTGCAGTTCTACTCTTTCTCATACACGGGAAGCGGCTTCATTGTCGTTTTGCCGTCCTCTATGATTTTGGTGTAGCATTGGCGGTAGCCGCTTTCCCTAAGGGTCGACGAAAGCTTAGGGTCCAACGGCTTTAAATGCTTCAAGTCATCATTATCGGAATAGCATATAAAAAAGTCTGGCTTTCGTGCTCTTATGGCCTGATAGCGTTCCTCTTTCATGGCTTCGGTAGCACCGTTTTGCAGAGCCCAGTATTTGCATGCGGGCAAGGCGCACGCACGGATACCCCAAAAAGTATCGTGATAGTAAAACATGATTTTGCAGAAAGGCTTGCGCATAAGAATTTGTTCGGTTGCGGTAAACTCCATAGGAGGTTCGCCGGCCACGAAAGCAAAGGGATGGTCGTGTCCGTTGAACACAATGCCGAGGAGAAAGACACTTGACAGGAGCACTGCGTATCTGCGTTTTGACATTCGGTGAAGCAAACTGGAAAACATACTGGCGAGGTCGCTCAACAGATAGACGAAAAACGGGATAGTGACAGCCATATAATAATGCCAGGGGGCTTTCAGTACGATAAATAGCAGAAAAGGTACAAACGACAACAACAGCCACCACGAAAATTGCCGGCGTTTGCAGAACAGCGCCATGCCTGCCAGTATGGTGAACTGACTAATGGTCTTTAAGGTTGTAGGCCAATTGGTGGTGTTGTTGACAAAAACGGCTTTCCACATTGTCGCACCGCTTCCGTGGTCTGTGATAAGGAATGTGTTGATGAAGTATTCCCTTATCATGTCGATGAAACATCCCTTGGCCGCGAGATAAGCCGCAAAGGGCAACAAGGGCAGAATGATTCCCTCCACTCCGCAGACGACAGCACTGAAACGGTGCCTTCGCACTGCTACGATGGCAACGACAATGGCCATGCCGCCCATCATCACAAACAGGTTCCACTTGACAAGCAGTCCCCACGACATGCTTACGCCAAGCCAAAAAGCGTATTTCTTCAGTTCTGCACCCGACGGATGCTGAAGCGAACGGGTCGTGCAATAAATCGCTGCACATATCCATGGCATGCAGAAGTCTTCGGCACGCACCTCATAATGATACATGGGGAGAAACATCAGAAACGTGAGTATCACCAAAACTGCCGCGGCCTCACGTCGGCCCACAAAAGGTCTTGCCGTGCGCCACTGAATTGCAAGCGTAACGGTATAGGCCAGTACGCTGAGCCAAAACACGCCGAGGTAGGAAGTGGGTGAAAGAAGATAGCCTATGCCGTAGATGAGCCAAAGCAACGGTCCTTTGGAGTCGGCAAAATCAACGTAAGGCGTCATGCCCTCCATCCATGCCTTGCCGCATGTGAAAAACCATGCCGAATCGCCGCGAGGCCCCCAATATGGCATCAGAAAGGAGTCGGGCGAAAGCCACATTAACAGAAAGAACGAGATGAAGAAAAATCCTGCCCAGCGAAGAACGGTGGGGGGGGGTAATCGTAATGCAGTCATGATTATATTAATAATAATGTGTGTTCGACTAAATATTATGCCGTGCCTTTCATTTGCCATTCAGGCAAAAGGCGGTTAGCCCAGCAAGACAAAATTAACTATTAAATCCGAGAACTTCAAAGCATAGCAATCAAAATCCACTTTTTTTCTTCTTTGCGCTCCAAATCACAAGCCGCAGCGTGCCAGTCCGCAAGCAGAATTGCACAAACTCGTTTTTCCCCCTCACTGCTAAAATATTAA
>CAZXGQ010000205.1:0-1953 GCA_964640415.1 uncultured Prevotella sp. | reverse complement strand
CCATGGTTTTGTGACAAAGTTTAACCATGGTTGTCCATGATTTGCAACAAAAAAGCAGTATCTTTGCTCCTAAATAAAAAAGCATGTTTGCAACCGAACATTTAAATGGAATAGCGATGGAAGGACAGCAAAAGAAAATAAAACGAGTGCCCTATGGCGTGTCGGACTTCATCGACGTGATTCAGCGTAACCAGTACTACGTCGACAAGACAATGTATTTGCCAATGCTGGAAGATGAAGCCGACAACCTCTTCTTTATCCGTCCACGACGTTTCGGCAAGAGCATATTCCTGAGTATGCTCCATGCCTACTATGACCTGCGCTATAAGGACCGTTTTGAGGAGTTGTTCGGAAAGTTGTGGATAGGGCAACACCCCACGCCGCTGCACAACACGTTCCAGGTGCTGCATCTCGACTTCTCGCAGGTGGGAGGCGATATCGACCGTCTGCAAGAGAAATTCGATTTCTACCTTGCTGTGGAATTAGACAACTTTATTAATGCCTATGCAGACTATTATGATGAGAAAACAGTTGCCAAGGTAGAAAGTGCCAAAGATGCAACGGGAAAGCTTGCCATCATTACAACTGCGGCCAAGATGAAGTCGTTTCTTCTCTACCTCATCATCGACGAGTATGACAACTTCACCAATACCGTGCTCAACGAGCAGGGAGAGGAGGTCTATTGGAAAATGACGCATGCCGAGGGCTTCTATCGTGACATCTTCAAGAAGTTCAAGGGCAACTTCGAGCGTATCTTCATCACGGGCGTCAGTCCTGTGACACTCGACGATGTGACAAGCGGCTATAACATTGGCTGGCACATCTCGACCAAGGAACCGTTCAACCAGATGCTCGGCTTCTCCACGGAGGATGTACGGGAGATGTTCACATACTATAAAGAAGCTGGCGGCATACGTCCCGATGCCGACGTTGAGGCCATCGTCAGCTTGATGAAACCGTGGTATGACAACTATTGCTTCTCAAAGGGAGCCCTCAATACCCAGAGCCGCGTGTTCAACTGCGACATGGTGCTCTATTTCCTCCGCAACTATATGAGTACAGGCCAGCCGCCCGAGGAAATGATAGACCCCAACACCCGCACTGACTATGGCAAGATGCGACGGCTCATTCGGCTCGACAAGCTTGACGGCGACCGCAAGGGAGTGATACGGTCCATCGCCGAGACAGGACAGATAGTGACAAAGCTGGAAGAAACCTTCCCTGCACATAAGATTACCGACTCGAAGATATTCCCGAGTCTGCTGTTCTATTACGGTATGCTCACGATAAAAGGGATATACGGCACACAGACTATTCTCGGCATACCTAACAACAACGTGCGTAAGCAGTATTACGAGTATCTGCTGGAGGAATATCAGAAGGTGAAGTACATCAACACTGATGAATTGGAATTCAAGTTCACCAAGATGGCCTTTGATGGCGATTGGCAACCCGCGCTGCAGATGATGGCAGACTCCTATGCCAACGTATCCTCTGTGCGCGACGGCATTGAGGCCGAACGCAACATACAGGGGTTCTTCATGGCTTATCTCAGTCTGAACGGCTACTACTATGTTGCCCCGGAACTGGAACTCAACCATGGCTACTGCGACTTCTTTCTCTTGCCCGATCTGACACACTATCCCACGAAGCACAGCTACATCCTCGAACTCAAACTCATTCCCAGGAAGGAAAAGGACGAAAAGGCAGATGCCTACGAGGAGAGAGTAAAGAAGCAGTGGGACGAGGCGGTAGAACAAATCAACCGCTATGCCGTGGCCCCGCGGGTGGAGGCCTTGCGCCAAGGCACCCGGTTGCACAAAATCATCATGCAGTTTGACGGTTGGAAGCTGCATCGCCTGGACGAAGTGTGACCAGAATGTTGGCAAAACTTACACAGGTTCTATGCTGATTCGTGTGGGTGTTTTCTTTCTCACATTTCTTTTTCCACAC
>CAZXGQ010000204.1:0-1991 GCA_964640415.1 uncultured Prevotella sp. | reverse complement strand
CCCCTTCGGGGACGTATATTCAAGCATAAATACCTAAATCCGAAACTTCTGTCATAATACTGATATTTCAGCGAATATCTTTGCACCCCCTGAGCCAAAGACCTACTTCACGAGGAAGTTGACGATGGTGATAGCGAAGGAGGCGAGTCCCATCCAGAAGCCAGGCGTATTGAACATGTTCGATGTTGGTGTAGACTCGTTGGCCTTCTTCTGCGTCGGCTCGACATAGATGATGTCGTTCTGCTGGATGTAATAGACAGGCGAAGAATAGATGCTTTGTGCATCGCAGAGGTTTACGGTGTAGGGCGTCTGCACACCGTTTTCGGTGCGGATGACAGTTACGTTCTCACGCTTGCCGTCGATTGTAAGGTCTCCAGCCTCGGCAATGGCCTCGAGGATGGTAACCTTGTCGCGTGTTATTGCCACACGGCCCTTTGTACCAAGCTCGCCGAGGGTGAAGAAGCCCATGTCGGCATAGTCGACCGTCACCACGGCATCGCGCACAAAGTTGCCAGAGAGAAGACGGTACTTGATCTCGTTGGCGACCTCAAGGCGCGTCTTGCCCTCAACAGAGATGAGGCCAAGGGTGGGGAAGTCGATCTTTCCCTGCTTGTCGACAGTGTATGTGCCTCTGCCCGAGCTGCCTGCAGATGTTGACGAGCTGGTGGCGTTGACATTGAAGATGCGCACAAGTTCCTCGTCGCGGCTGTTAACGGAGATGTTCAGGCGGTCGCCTGCCTGCAGCTTTATGGCCCTTTCTTCTTGCAATGCCACGGGCACGTTGGTTTGCAGGTTCTGCAAGTAGCTGATGTTGGTAGCACTCTTGCACGAAGCAAGCAGCACCACAACAAGCATGAACAAGAGATGTCTGAAAGAAAAATGACTGTGATTCATTTTGGTAAATGTGTATGTTTACTTGATGTATAGTTGTCTTTTTGATGTGGGGTGGGGGTTAGAGCAGGCGAATGAATTCCGGCTCCACCTCAATGGCGGCTACAATGATATTTGGTATGGCAATGAGGAAGCGCCGTTTGCGTGAGCCCCGGCATTTGAGCAGTTTGCCTTCGTAGCCGTCGAGCTGGCCACCGACGATGGCAACCTGCCGCCCTATCATGTCGGGCGTTATCTCCTCGGGTGAGAAATATTGCGGTGAGCTCACCGTTTGTACCGCCTTGATGAAGCGGTCCATGTCTCTGTCGCTGACAAGCATGGGCTTTCGATAGCCTTCGCCTCGCACAAAACGATACTGCAATGTGGGTATGCGTGTGAGGATGTCGTCAATCTCCTCCTTCGTGGAATGAACAAAGATGAGGTCGTGGATGTATGGCACATTCTCGCGAGTCTTGCCCCCCTTGCGCATGACTACGCAGCAGCGCATTGGCGTAAAGGTCTCCACTCCCATTTCGGGCAGTTGTCTGAACGCTGGAGAAAGTGAATTGGGGCGCTTCAAGTCGCGCATTACAAACCACTGTTTAGGAGAGTCCATTATAAGATTATTTCAGAAAAGTGTACACCTTCTAGTCCTGCTTGACTGTGTAAAAAACGACGTGTCAAGCAGTTACGTTGAATGTAGGTGTGAGTTAGACCTTCTAACCTGTTGCTAATATGCATGTTTTAGCGGTACGGGTCATATGGTATCATTCATTTAATGACATGCGTCTCCTTTCCGCCGATACCTATTTACAGTGCAAAGGTAGTTTTTTTTAATTGATTTCAATTATTGTTTGCTCTTTTTTTATATGTAAATCAAAAAAATGTGACAAGTTTTTGTAGTCGTTTTGGCTTGCCAAAGCATGGCTTTCGCTTTTCCGCTGATATTGGAGCATCTGACAAAACGGGTAGAGCATGATTTATGGGATAGTCTGAATATGTCAAGATTTATAGCAAGATTTTAACACTTGGGGGGCACACCTTTTAGGACGGACTCAGAGGGTTAGAATTGTTAAAAAGGTCGCCTTCAAGCCGATTTCAGCCCCAAAATGCATGAAATC
>CAZXGQ010000203.1:0-1999 GCA_964640415.1 uncultured Prevotella sp. | reverse complement strand
TTGCTCATATCAACGTTGCCGTAGATGGCGAGGTCGGTGACGTAAGCATTCTGACTTAGATTGAAGTTCTCGAATTTCAGTTGGCAGTTGGTGCGGTTTACCTCCAGAGTGAGGTCTTCGCCTGTGCTTTTGGCGATAGCCACATTGTGGATAACCACCCAGTCTTCATCGCCGTCTCCCTTCACGGATACTTTGATGCCACGCTTGCCGCCCGTGGCAGCCTGGTGGAGTGTAATCTTGGTGATGGAAGCCAGAGGTGAGGTCACCGCACTGGGCTCAGCCGTTTTGTATTCTCCGGTGTATTTGGCTGTCTGCATAAAACCGGTGACATCTGCAAATTTCGCCTTTGTTCCTTTGGGATACACTCCGACACCGTTGAATGTGAAGGTGAAGTCCTCGTTGCTGTAGGCAGTCTTCAGGTTTACCACCTTGTTGGTAGCGGTCTTGCGGTTGATTTCCTCCCAGTTGGTGAAGTCGGTGGAGTAGATAGGCTTCTCTTGCATAACACTTGCCTGTACCACCTGGATGGAATAAAGATAGCAGTTGCTTGTGGCTACCACTTCCACGTAGCCTTGCTCCGCTTCTGCTGTTGTAGCCTTGTGCTCGTTGACGTCAGCAGTAACGGCTTCGCCACCGATGGTGTAGCTGTGGTAGTTGGGGTAGTTGGTGACGGTTACCACGTCCAGTGCTGACTTTACAGGGATTTGCAGGATGGTGCCGGCGTTGAACTGGGCATCGCTGTTTCTTCCTTTCAGTTTGCCCACGGTAGCATCCACGTGCATGGAGATTCCGTCTATGGTAGAGGCCACGTCTCCTGTGGTTAATTCGAAATTGGTGGCGGTGTTGATACCTTCCGGCAGATTATGCTGGAAGTCCCATAGAGCCGTCACGTCCTGTGCCCTTGTGATGAGCGCAAAAAGCAACATCAGACTGAACAGTCCGAATCTAAGCAGATTACTTTTCATTTATTTACCTATTTGGTGGAATTATATTTAGTTGATATACATTTAAGGGAGTGTTGTATATATTGCAGGTCAGAAACTTGGTGATGCTAAAATCTTTAAGTTTGAATCTTCGTATGTACAATCTTTGTGCAAAATTCGCTAAAAAACTTGAGATATGCAAGCAATTCTCTTGAAAGTTTCTTTAATAAATTGTGACCTATAGGTATCAGATTGTTAGGTTCTTACTTTACAGGAATGATGAAAAATGCAAGAATTACAATAAGCCTCCCGCAAAATAACTACGGGCTATGAAGTAAGACGGCTCGTAGTAGGCAGAGCAGTTGTAGTTGTCAATGGTTTCGCAGAGATCATTGTTGTAGACTCTGATTATACCTTGTGCATAGTCCTCGGCGTCGAGGCGGGTTTGCAGGATGAGGCGTGCGTACACTTTGCCCATGTCGAGTGGGGTTGGGATGTTTGAATTTCGCAAGCTCCCAAAATGCCTTTTCGTAACATTTCCGGCTACAACATCTTCTATGTAGTTCCATATTTGGTCATCTGCCATAGGTCCTTCAACAATGTCATAATCGTGTCGTATTCCACGTCGGCAATTAATAGTCAAGCCATTCGTCAGTCATGCTTTCAAATATGCAGACTGCACAATGGTCATATCCGTCAAATTCATAAATATTGACCACATGATGCCCTTTCTTGCTTGACGCCTATTTTTTTGGCTTGGCTTTCGAGTGATGTGCAGTAGAAATCGTACCCCAAGTCTTTCTCATACCCTCGGATACGTATGTCGGGATGCTCAACAATGACATTGCTGCCATGAAATATAGTGTTCATATTCTTTGCTCTGATTTTATTCCTCCACCGTCCAGTCGGTGATGTTGTGTTTCTCCACGTCGAAGTTGATGCCGACCTTCACGATGGGCAGACCGCACTGCATGAAACGCTTGGGGTATTGTTTCAGGTCAATCTGCCGCATGGCGGTTGCCGCGTCTTTGTTGAGCTTCAGTTCGAAGAGGTAGAGACGGGTGGCGGTGCGCAGC
>CAZXGQ010000202.1:0-2107 GCA_964640415.1 uncultured Prevotella sp. | reverse complement strand
TTAATAGAGGTTATAGTAACCTCTCTACAAGGTCCCTATTGCTTTTTGCTGGTGACAGCACGAACTGATTGACCATAGCAACGGTACATATCCATGGTTGTATGTTCAATGTTTTCATAACTAGAATTGGAAAGACGAACACATTTTGCATTTAAATTTTGGCCATAGTTCGCCCAATACCAACCTAATTGACCTTTGTATGTAACGGTATTTCCTCCTTTGAATCCAGCTGCAGGCATGAAAATGAACTTTGACTTGTCTGTCTTATTAGCGACAACAACACCAGAGACATCCTCACCTTTGAATTGGTAGGTTACCCAGCTCAAATCGCAGTTGTTAAAGAGCTCATTGATTTCATCTTCTGTTGGTATACGCCAATCTGAACCCCAGTTTTGTGTTGCCGCGTCATCACAAGCCTCAAGCGTCGTAAGGTCGTCATCATAGCAAACGCCGTAAGTGTAAACACCATTCTTGACGTATTTGGCCCAGGCTGGTGTACCATTGACCCACTTAACATACTTATAGTTGCGCATACTTAGGTCGAAGTTGTCTTTCGTCTCGGTTTCAGCCCATGCGAAATAGTCGCCATATTCTATTGGATTGTAAGCACCGATGTTGTATGCAGCCCACAGTGTTCCGCTTGGCAAGCCGAGATCCACATACCTGTGGCCATTTACTTGGTTTTCCAATTGATAAGGATTTTTTTTCGTCACATCACCCGGGCGCATCACATTTTTGTCGTCCCAATATTTCGTCCAGTCTTTCTTGCCATAGTTCTCGCCCCATTTGCCAAACGAGGGATACTCTTGACCGTCTTTCGTTCCGCCGGGATAGGCTTTGTCGATGCTTACATGTTCCTTAGGCCATTTCCAGTCGCCTGGAAGAACAAGCATTTGCGGAGCACCGCCCTGGCTGGGGCCAACGATTGTGTTTGTCTCACCATTGGTACGCTTGACCTTGATGCTGAACTTGCCTGTCTGGCTGTCTTCTTTTGCAAACTGCGTCATCGACCAGTTGCTGCCCACATTTACAGTGAAAGGCTGCACCTTTTCTTCGCCGAATTGGCTTGTGTTGATCATGTCTGCAACGCTATAATCCATACCGTCTCCAAAATGCGTATGCCATTCCTCCGACTTTAATTCCTTGCCGCTGGCATCGGTATAGCACACCCATGTAGCCAGGGTTCCGCCGGCTGCCATAGGCACGATTGTGGCTGTCTCCTGGCCAGCAACGTGTGAAACGCGAAGCACGACATCGTTGAAGTCGTAGTCGTATGTTCCGCCGAGGTCTTCGCAAGCCACAGTCCACGTAACAGGCTGGGCAGAGCTCAGACTGGCTGCTGACGCTGCACGTGCACGCTTTGCTGCCTTTGCCGGTGTTGCAGTACCGGTACCGCCATCGGTGCTGACCGTTCCGCCGTTGGCCACTGTGTAGAGCTCGCCGTCAAGGCTGACGATGAATTCCGTGTCATCGTCTTCAAGACCGTCGAAGGTTATCGTCTTCGAACCGGTAACACCTGAATAATCGGCGGCCAGACAATACTCGTCGCCGTTGAGTTCATAGACCTTTACACGTGTGGGCGAGGATGTCTGCACTGTGACAGATTTCTTTTCCACGACGTTCCAGTCTTGCTTTGAGTCGATTACTCCGAACTTGCTGATAAACTCTCTTGTGTAGTTTTCTGAAGCAGGAATCTCCTGCGAAAGGTCTTGTGTACATGACACGAAGCATGGAGCCAACAAGACAAGCCCCCAAAGGTTTTTCATTTCTTGATTCTTATTTTAAATTATTTGTCCTTTATACTTTTATCTGTTAACGCATGCAAAAGTAGCAATAAAATCAGAGAAGCTAACACCTCCGACAGGACATTTTCTTGATATAAAAGATATTACTTCTATATGACAATGCTTTTTCATGTCCCTGAAGGGTAGGGTGAGCAAAACTGCTTTGAAATCCTGTACATTTCTTGCCTATGGTATTGATGCTGTTTGACCATCAAATTAAGAGTAAGGTCAGTACAACAACGGGTTCTATGCTGATTCGTGTGGGTGCTTTCTTTCTCACATTTCTTTTTCCACACTCAACATAGACCTTTTTGTCCACGAAA
>CAZXGQ010000201.1:0-2377 GCA_964640415.1 uncultured Prevotella sp. | reverse complement strand
AGTTTGCCCCCTTCGGGGACGTATATTCAAGCATAAATACCTAAATCCGAAACTTGAGTAATTTATAGAACCACCCAGAAGCGTTTCAGCAGAAACGTAAACCCATAAAGGGCGTAGAGGCACGGCCTCTACGCCCTTTATGGGTTTACCGGCTTGTGCATCGGCTCATTTGAGGAAAGCCTGCACCTTGTTGAGCGGTATGCCGAAATTGAAGTTGTCGCTCACGGCCAGCTTGGCATAGTTGACTGCCACCAGGCGGCCTTTGCTGTCGATTACCGGACTGCCGCTCGACCCCTGCACGGTGGGTATGCTGTAGAGCAGGCGGTCGCCGTCGGGCTGCTGGGTCACCGTGCCGCTGGTCATCTGCACCTGTATGCCTTTCTTGGTGTTGGCAAGGATGGGGCCGGCGTTGTAGCCAATCATGTAAAGCTGCTGGTCGATCTGGAGGATGTTGTCGTTGTGGGGCGAGAATATGCCGACGAGCTTGTCGACGAATCCTTCAGGCGCCTTGCCGTCGGTATCGAACACGTAGGCATCGTCGGGCGTCTTCCCGCTTTTCAGCCGGATGAGCGCCAGGTCGGTGTCTTCCTTGCTCGAGACCTTCGTCACCACGCACGGGTTCTTGGTGAAGACCTCCTTGGCGGAGCCCACCTGCGTGTTGTTGTAGGCAATGCCTACCTCGCATGCCACGGATATCTTCAGCTGGTCGAGCGAGACGTGGTCGTTGAGCGATTCGCGCTGTTGGCTCAGGCTGTTGAACTGCGCCTCCAGTTCGTTTTGCCGTGCCGTGATTTGCTGCATCTTCTGCGTGTCCTCGTATGGCGTGCCGTAGAAGTCGTAGTTGTAGCAGTTACTTTTCTCCTGTTCGAGGCTCTGGTATGCGCTGGCCAGGGCGTTCATCTGCTGTGCATAGTAAGCCTTGATGGATGCCACAAGGTTGTTGTAGCTGTCCTTCACCGCCTCCTTGTCGATGACGGGCTGTGCCACGTGGCGGTTGGTCATTATGGTGCCCTGGTTGTCGATGAAGAATCCCGTTCCGCTCAGCATCTGGCGGTTGGCCTTGATGTCGCTCAGCTCGTCGGTGAGGTTCTGCAGGCTTCCGTCGTCTGCTATGCCGGTGAAGTACAGCGAGTTGCCGTTGGGCATTTTCATCTCATAGTAATAGTTGTTGAGGATGAGCACTACACCCGACTTGGTTTGGTCGAACAGCTCTTTTGGCGTGCGCTTGCCGCAACCGGCAAGCGTAAGAAGCATAAGGAGGAAAGCTATTGTCTTTTTCATGATTCAGTGAATGGTCTGTTGGATTTTGACCTTGGAAGGTTCGGAAATTCCCGTTTTTGTCGCTCAAACGAAGGGGGCGCAGAGAAGGGCGAGACGCTCCAACCCTTCTTTGTCTACGCTGTCGAAGGCCGAAAGGCTCTCGCTGTCGACATCGATGACCGCCGCCACACGGCCGTCCTTGAACACCGGCACCACTATCTCGGAGCGCGAACGCGACGAGCAGGCTATGTGGCCGGGAAACTGCTCCACGTCGGGCACAACGAGTGTCTGCCCCTGCTCCCATGCCGAGCCGCACACGCCACGCCCCTTGCCGATGGCGTAGCACGCCACGGGGCCTTGGAACGGGCCGAGATGCAGGGTGTCGCCTTCGACGACGTAGAAACCCACCCAGAAATAGTGGGCGAACGATTCTTTGAGCAGTGCGCAGAGGTTGGCCAATGCGCCTACACGGTTGTCTACACCCTCGACGAGTGCCTGGGCTTGGGCAAGGACAGTGGCGTAAGCCTGCTGCTTGGCTTCGTCACTGGCAGATATTTTTGTTTCGCAAGTCATATTGTTCTTATCCAATTGTTATGACGGCAGGCAGGTGCCTACACATTGCAAAGTTACAACTATAACTTCAGATAACGACAATTCGGGCATCAGAGTTTAAGACGATGCGGATCTTTTGTCGATGTTGTTGCTATCTGCAACGCATCATAATGCAATGGAACTTGAATTTCAAGATATGACTTCATGTGCCTTTATATATCGGAATTATCCTCGTTGGTCTCAGCTGTTTGAGCGGAGTCTTTGTTTTTTCTTGCCTCTTCAAACTTTGCCTTCATCGTGGGATTCTTATAGGTGAGTTTGCGAATCGTGAGTTCATCTGTGTCTTGATTTGCAAGACGAAGATTGTTTTCGCTACCTACCAGTTCGTCACGTACTTTTTGTAATTTGTTTATAGTCGCGTCAATGTCTTTGATGGCATCACTGAATTTTTTGGAAGCCAGCTCATAATGGCGACCGAACTTCGCTTTGAAGTCTTCCATCTTGGCCTCAAAGTTGGTTACGTCAACCTCCTTGCTTTGTGCAAGGATAAGCTGTTTCTTGTATT
>CAZXGQ010000200.1:0-2378 GCA_964640415.1 uncultured Prevotella sp. | reverse complement strand
GTAGGTATTCCCTTTGCAATCACTGCAAGAGTCTTGCTACAAGTCGGCAAACTACTACATTTGTCCTATAATGCAGTGAACATTATAGTTTGGTATATGTTGTTGCCTCTGGCATGGGCTGCAATACTAGACTATAAGCTGCATCAGGTAGTGTTTGCTCCTGTGTGGATTTTGTTTTGCATAGGAATTATAGTCTTACAGCGCAAGCAGTTTAATAAATTCTGCGATTTGATGTTTAGACTGTCACAAGAGTTTATACTTTCCTTTGGTAACTATTACCTTTGGTCTGTAATTATCTGCTTGTTGGTACCAATCTTTATAACTGTTCTCTTGTGTCTATGCTAGGTATCCTCAGTAGAACAGTAGCTCTATTTCCAGCGCACAAAAGCCTCCTTGCCTTTATAGATTTTGAGGCTTTTTCTTGTTTATATGCAGTCTATACAGTTTATCATTTCTGTATAGTCCTGTAATTGTATTAAAGAACAATAAGACCAATATCTGAAATACTTTCTGTTGAGCCGCATGGTACTTGCTATGCCCAAGAAGAACATGACTGATAAAAGAAAGAGCCGACCGTGCTTGGTCGGCTCTTTTCTTTTATTAGAGTTTGCGTACTCCTATATGTTTGTAGCGCCGCATACGAGACCCATACATATGGCGCGCAATGAGGTATCAGAGTAGCAATCCCTTACATCTGCTCTATTCGATTACTTGACGACAACCTTGGATGTCTTCTTGCTGCCGTCTGCCATCTTCTTCACTACGATATTGACACCCTTCTGGAGTTTGTTGAGCTTGATGCCATCCATTGTGTAGATTTCTGTGCTCAAGGCGCTGGCGTCAGAAACGATGCTCCCGATGCCTGTGCTGACAGTAGCAACAGTTGCTTCGCCGAATCCGCCCATCCCATTGGCTGCACGGATGCTCCAAGTGGCGGTAGGCTCGTCGATTTCGTATGACTTCTCAGTGGTGAGGGCAACAAACTGGTTGTCCTTCAATACGAGGTACATTGCTGCGTCGTCGTTCCAGGTCAGAGTCTTGTTGTCAGTGGTGACGGCCGTTACTTTCTTCTGGCTTGCCAGTTCGGCTGGAGCCCAGTCGGTGAAGACTTTGTCGAGAGCGTAGGTAGCAGCCTTCTCGTCTGTCATGATGGTGTTGTACTCGTTGTTTTCCTGGCCCAGTGTGAACTTCACTGTGTTCTCGGCAGGAGAGATCACGTTCCCGTCCTCATCGAGCGTGTTGTACTCGTAGAAGTTCTTGGCGATGACGTTCATTCCGCCTTTAGACCAACGGGTCTTGCTGATGTTCTTGGCAGCGTTGGTGTCGAGCACGGTGTTGATGAAGGCGCACATGGCTGTACCGCCCCAAGCACGGCCGAAGTCGAACTTGTTCTCCTCTGTACCTACAATCTTGCAACCGTCAAACACGTAGCCGTAGTTTGTGCCGTTGGTGTAAGGAGCTGTGATGTAGCTGTTCTTTCCCGGTTCCAGAGTGAGGGTACACTTGTTGAAGAAAGCGTCGCCGTTGCCGCAGATGAAATCCACGATTCCGTGAATGTCGGAAGTTTCCCAGTAGTACTGGCCGCTGTTGTTGTTGCTGTAGTAAGTGTCCTGGTAGGAAAGCATGCGCACGTTCTTGCAGATGGTGTGGGTTCCCTTGTCCTGGAGGCAGACAGCACGGCCTGTGCTCATGTCGTACGGATAAGCGTTCTTCAGAGTGAGGTCTTGCAGGTAGAGATTGCTGCTGGTGTTGTATAGAGTGGCTGTAACGCCGATTCCTTCCACCTCGGGTGTGTTTACGATTATGGTGTTGTCCATGCTCTCTCCGATGATAGAAATGTTGTTTCCGCTTATGGTAGTGAGACACTTGTCGCCAAGGTCGTAAGTGCCGTTGGGCAGGAAGATGTAAGAGCGTGCTGCGTCAGAAGCACTGTTCACGCCGTTCACCATTTCGAGCGTGGTGATAAAGCTCTGTGCGTCTCCGGCCTTCACTGTGTACCAGTTGCCAGTCTTTTCGTATGCAGCATCGGTCAGGTTCACGATGCTGAGGCTGTGGATGTAAGTGCTTGCCTCGAAAGAGATGGTGTATTCTCCGCTCTCGGTAGATGTGTTCTGGAGGATTCCAAGGTTGCCGTCCTTGGTTGCTTTTCCGTCGATGGAAGCCACCTCGTTGCCGTTAGGGTCGGTGAGGGTGATTTTGCCTGTGCCGGAGTATTGGCAGAGGTTCATCTTGATGTAACCCTTGCCGCCCATCAGCAACTTTACTTTGTCGGAAGCAGAGAATACCCAACCGTGGGTTGCATCATGCCACTTGCCGTTGCCTTCTACGCTGAAAGCCTCGTGGTCGTCGGCGCAGAAACCTTCTTTCTGCAGGTTGAA
>CAZXGQ010000199.1:0-2431 GCA_964640415.1 uncultured Prevotella sp. | reverse complement strand
AAAGCCGTCGCGATTCTAACGTAAAGGCACCGCGATTCTAACGTAAAGCCGAATCGGAAGCCAAAATTTCAGCCATATTTCTGACCGCAAAAACATAACCATCTGTATATAAAGACGTTATAAAAGTGCCGCATAAATCGCTCAAATGCGCACAAGAGGAAAAGTTTTTCAAAAAAATCGATTTCCTGAAGGCTATTTGTTGTAATTTTTCATTGCACAAACTGATTCGCATGGAACCTAATTTAAGAGCATGAAGCAAGGCTTTGATACGTATTTGCATCACCAGTCTGTTTCTTTACTCCAAAGGTATTGATTTTAATGATCTAATGTACCGTTTGTCAACTGCCTTTAGGTTAATGCCATGAGTTCAGCTCCACGGGGTTTTGTCGGAGACGCCGTAAAACGGTAAAATTTAGCCCTGATTATGCTTTGCCGATCCGCACAAAACCGCTATCTTTGCAAAAGAAACCAAATACGGAGGAACGATGGCAGAACCGAATGACAGAAGATTACCCGTTGGCATCCAGTCATTCTATGAAATCAGAAAGGAAGGATACGTGTATGTTGACAAGACCGACTTGATTTGGAATCTTGCCAACAAAGGCAAAAAGCATAACTTCATGATTCGTCCGCGTCGCTTCGGCAAGTCTGTGCTCATCGACACACTTCAGGCTTACTTCGAGGGAGAGAAACAACTCTTCTGGGGACTGCGGATAATGGATTTGGAAAAGGAATGGACCAAACGCCCTGTCGTGCGTCTTGACATGAGCCGCGCGGGAGCCGAGGCCAATACCTTGCGCTCATATCTTGACAACCGTTTTGGCGAATATGAAGAAATCTACGGCATCACCCCAAAGGCTACAGCCAGTCTTGCCGATAGGTTCCACGGTATCATTGCTACCGCCTACAAGAAAACGGGGCTACAGGTGGCAATACTCATCGACGAATACGACTCGCCACTTCAGCACTCATGGCTCACTCCCGAGCACGATGCCTGCACGGCAGTCTATCGCGAGGTGTTCGCCATATTGAAGGCTGATGACTACTACGAGAAGTTCGTGTTCATCACGGGCATAACCAAGTTCACGCAGATTTCGCTCTTCTCCGTGCTCAACAATCTGAGCAACATCAGCTTCGACGGACTGTTTGCCCCGTTGTGTGGCATCACCCAGCAGGAGATGACCGACAACTTCATGCCTGAGATTGAAGCGATGGGCAAGCGTGAGGGATGGACAGTGGAGGAGACTATTGAGCAACTGAAAGCCAATTACGACGGCTACCATTTCAGCCAGCACAACTTGGTTGACGTGTTCAATCCCTTCAGTCTCATCAACGCCCTGTCGGACGGGGAGATAAAAAACTACTGGGCATCGTCAGGCGCCACATCGTTGCTGCCTAAGTTTGTCAGCGACATGGAGATACGCCTCAAGGATTTCGACCACTGCGCATTGATTAGTCCAATAATCGAGACATCCGACGTGACAGGAGGCGGTGCGGAGCTGTTCCTCTATCAGTCGGGCTACCTCACCATCAAGGGCTACATGAACGGTCTTTACCTCCTCGGCATACCCAACCACGAGGTGCGTCAAGCTCTCTACGAAGCCGTACTTCCGGCATTGGCCATGCGGCGCAGCGGCGACATACAGTCTACACAGGCGTTCCTATACATGCACTTGATGCTCGGCAATGTGGATGAAGCCAAGAAATACCTGAAGGCGCTGGTTGCCGACGTGCCATACAGCAACAAGAAACTTGCCTCCATGGATATGGAAGAACGCTACCGCCTTATCATGAGCACCATATTCAATGCCATAGGTTGCCGCGTCGAAGTGGAGAAGATGATTTCGACCGGCAGAATAGACATGGTGGTGGAGTTGTACGGCAATGTCTACGTCATGGAGTTGAAGCTCAAGAAAAATGGCGGCATAGCCGCAGCCGAACGACAGATAAAGGAAAACCGCTATGCAGAGCCTTTCAAGACCCCTGGCCATAAAGTATTCGCGCTCGCCGTGGAGCTTGACGACATGGGCAAGGGACTGATTGACTGGAAGTTGGTGGAGGCATAGGCTATAGACTAAAACTCTGTCATAGTACGTCACAACCTGTCGCGCTCCTCAGAATTTGACGATTGGAAAGCCGACTTCAGCTTATTAAACGATGTGCCTAATTTCTTTGTCAAAGTGATTTCCACATGCCGTGTGTCATAATAATTGTTGAAGTCCTGTCTTATTCCGTTGGAATAGTAACAATATTTTGGATCGGCGTTTTTAAACAAGTCCTCGGCCTTAAGGCTAACATCAGTCCCCTTTTCTTGTCTGAGTACGCAAGCCCGATGTTCACAAGCAATGAGTTCTTGTTTTTCCTGTAATTATAATATCCAGGGACATCATCCTCAACATACAATGACGAAGAGATTTTCTTGCTTAAATAG
>CAZXGQ010000198.1:0-2611 GCA_964640415.1 uncultured Prevotella sp. | reverse complement strand
ATCGATTCTCAGAGAGCCTTTTGTTGTGATTTTTCATTGCACAAGCTGATTCGCAAGAATCTTGTTTAAGGGTGCGTCTCTTTCTGTTTCTTCACCTTCTGCGTATTCGGCAGGAAGCCGGCGATGATGCCAAAGAGGGGCAGGAAGGCGCTCGCCTGGAAGATAAACTCGATGCTCGTTTTGTCGGCGAGCCATCCGAAGAAGGCAGAGCCGAGACCTCCCAGTCCAAACATCAGTCCGAAGAAGATGCCGGAAATCAGCCCCACCTTGTCGGGCATCAAGTCGGTGGCATAGACCACGATAGACGAGAATGCCGAGGCGATGATGAGTCCCGAGAGGAAGGTGCAGACGATGGTCAACCAAAAGCCGACGAAAGGCATGGCTATCGCAAACGGTGCCGCCCCGAGAATGGAGAACCATATCACATACTTTCTGCCAAAATTATCGCCCAACATACCTCCCGCTACTGTTCCGATGGCGAAGGCGGCGAGGAAGACGAACAGGCAGAGCTGGGATGTCTCCACGGAAACGCCGAACTTGTCTATCAGGAAGAACGTAAAGTAGCTGGTGATGCAAGCGGTATAAAAATATTTCGAGAAGACCAAGAGTATGAGGATTGTCAATGCTCCATACTTGGCTCCCTTGGAGATGTCGTTGTTGAGGAGGGGCTGGTTCTGCCGGTGTTCGGTTTCATAGGCGAGTCTCGCCTTGTACCAAGTTCCCAGCCGCACCATGATGACAGCAGCCAACAGTGCCGCCAAGGCAAACCAAGAGATGGCGTGCTGTCCGACAGGCAGGATGATGAGAGCGGCAAGCAAAGGCCCTACTGCCGCACCGCCGTTGCCTCCCACCTGGAAGATGGATTGCGCCAGACTCTTCTTGCCGCCCGAAGCCAACTGTGCCACTCGCGATGCTGTGGGGTGGAACACGGAGGAGCCTATTCCCACAACGCTCACGGCCAGCAGAATAAGATAGTAGTTCTCGGCAAAGGCGAGCAGCAACAGTCCCACCAAGGTGAAGCACATGCCCACCGAGAGGTCGTATGGCCGTGGATGCTTGTCGGCATAGAGGCCGGTGAGCGGTTGCAGGATTGAGGAGGCCATTTGAAACACCAGCGTGATGAAGCCTATCTGTGCAAACGAGAAGTCGAACTTATCCTTGATGATAGGGTAGATTGAGGGGATGATTGATTGAATCATATCGTTAAGAAAGTGCGAGATGCTGCAGATGATGAGCATCGAAAACACCGTGCCCTCCACCATCGTGGGGGTGCCTTTCAACTTGCTCCAAACTGTGCGTTTTATATCTGTGTTATTCATATCTTATGTCTTTAAAATGCAAAATTACAGATTTTTTGTGTGAGATTATGTATCTTTGCCACATACATCTAAATAATCATGACCATGAAAAGAATCTGCTTGCTGTTCTCCCTGCTTCTCGCCCTTTGTGCCACCGCAACGGCGCAGCTTCGCTATCACGAAGCGACACAATTCAATATTATAGGTCGGCCTGTGCCCGACGAGGCGCGTGCGTATACCCGCTTGCCCGACTCGCTGAAAGGCAAGGTCCGCGATGCGCTGTGGAGTCTCGGCCAGAATACGGCTGGAATGGCAGTGCGCTTCTGCACCGACGCACGGCAGATTGGCGTGAAATGGAAAAACCACTCGGTGTTCAACATGAACCATATGACCGCCACGGGCATCCGCGGCCTCGACCTCTATTCTTTGCAGGACAACGGCCAATGGGTGTTTGTGAACAGTGCCAAACCGCGCGAGCAACTCGCAAACCAGTCGAAGATAATAGAGAATCTCGACGGCAAAGAACATGAATATATGCTCTACCTGCCCCTCTATGAGGGCATCGACTCCCTTGAAATAGGCGTAGACGATGGTGCCGTGATAGACAAGCCTCGGGTGCAGTTGCCGGTCGAAAGCAAGCCGGTGGTATGGTATGGCACGAGCATAACGCAAGGCGGATGTGCCTCAAGGCCTGGCATGGCAGCCACAAACATCGTGGAGCGCAGGCTCAACCGTGTGGTGGTGAACCTCGGGTTCAGCGGCAACGGCAGGCTCGACCCCGAAATTGCCGCGATCATGGCGAAACACGACGCCGGACTCTATATCATGGATATGCTGCCCAACTGCACGGCCGACTTGATAGAGGCGAAGATAGAACGTTTCTATACCATCCTGCGCAAGGCGCATCCCGACACGCCTATACTTCTTGTCGAGAACCCCGTCTTCCCGCCAACGCGTTTCAATTCGGAAACACGGAAGAGCATAGAAGAAAAGAACGCCACACTCGCCAAATTTTACAAGAAATTCCGCGCCGCAGGCGACAAGAACGTCTTCTTAGTCTCTTCGGCCGACATGATAGGCACCGACAACGAAGGCACCGTCGACGGCATCCACTTCACCGACCTCGGATTCGAACGTTGTGCCGACTACATGACACCTGTCATCAAGCGGCATTTGCGAAAATAAGATGCAAAGATGCGTTGGATGAAAAAAGTTTAAAAATAATCGTGTAAACTCTTGGTGGATAGCGCAAAAAGTCGTACCTTTGCACCGCAAAAGTGGGTATTGCGCTGGCTTTGGGCTATCAATACACT
>CAZXGQ010000197.1:0-2611 GCA_964640415.1 uncultured Prevotella sp. | reverse complement strand
GTAATCATCATTAATCATTCGTTAATCTCTCATTAATATTTTAGGTTATATGTTGGTTCTTTGGCTGCTGAGCATCTGCCAACCAACTGGGGTGCAGAACGAACCGAAAACCTCAAAAAAAGCAAACTAAAAATGGAACACAATACTGGATACCCTAATTATTGACGCAAAAAAAAGGTCTTTAGCTATCAGTGTGACAAAACTTTTGTACTTTTGCACCGACAATCGGTTCGCTTCAGTGTTGCAGACCTTGTGATGAGGTGCAGAATGCTGTGCGATTAAAAAGGGAATCGGGTGAGAATCCCGGACAGTCCCGCTGCTGTATTCATTCTTTTCTCCTGCCATGCACAGGAGACGGACAAGCACTCGTGAAGTCACTGACATTTTTTCGGGAAGACTTGCTTGTCGCGAACTTTTTTGGATGTGAGTCAGAAGACCTGCCATTGTTGCTTCGCCCTCCGGCTTCTATGAGAGACGGCACATAAAGGCGATGCTTTTATCCGGTCCCGTGGGATGGACTAGAGATGAAGACATTATAAGGTAAGCTATGAACAAAGCAAGAGTATTGCTGTTGTGCATCCTCCTATGGTGCACCGCAGCAGAGAGGGGGATTTATGCCCAGACCCGAAAGGCTTCACACTCAAGTATCCTTGACAGCATACACACTGTCAAGGAAGTGGTTGTCGTGGGCCAAAACCAGCCTGGCATCATACCTGCACAGGTGATAGGCAGCGAAGAAATAGAACGCCTCAACAGCATGAACGTGGCCGATGCGCTGCGCTTCTTCTCCGGCGTGCAACTGAAGGACTACGGCGGCGTGGGCGGCATCAAGACCATCAACATACGGTCGATGGGCACCAACCATGTAGGCGTATTCTACGACGGGGTGGAACTGGCCAATGCGCAAAACGGACAGGTGGACCTGGGCATGTATTCGCTCGACAACATACAAAGCATATCGCTCTACAACGGGCAGAAGAGCCAGATCTTCCAGGCGGCCAAGGAGTTTGCCTCTGCCGGATCGGTATATCTGCAGACACGCCAGCCCGTGTTTGCCGACGGAAAGACCTTCAACCTGCGTGCGAAATTCAAGACGGGGTCCTTCGACCTTGTCAATCCGTCAATGCTGGTAGAACTGAAACTCTCCGACTGCGTGCGCTTCTCCTTCAACGGCGAATGGCTCAGCAGCAGCGGAAAGTATAAGTTCCGATACCGCCGCAAGGCCGTGAAGACCGACCAGATTATGTACGACACCACGGCCGTAAGACAGAACGGCGACGTGCGTGCCACGCGACTCGAGGGTGCCCTCTTCGGCGACTTCAAGGGCGGAGAGTGGATGCTCAAGGCATACAACTACACGTCAGACCGCGGCGTACCAGGTGCCATCGTGAACAATGTGTGGCGGCGAGGCGAACGCATCAGCGACAACAACTCATTCGTGCAGGGATACATAACAAAGCATTTCACCCCCAAGTATCACACGAAGCTCCTGGCCAAGTATTCCTACTTCCGCACGAAATACATCAACCGCGACACCACCGTGATGATGATCGACAACGTGTACAAGCAGAACGAGTTCTACATCTCCACCCAGCACCAGTACGACATTGCCGGTTTCTGGAAGGTGTCCGGCGCCTACGACTTCCAGTGGAACCACATGGATGCCGACATGTACGGCTTTGTGCGCCCCACCCGGTGGAACCATATGGCCTCCGTGGCCACATCGCTGCTACTGGGCGGATTCAGGATGCAGGGCAGCGTGGTATACAACTATGTGCACGACGTGACGCGCGCCGCCGAGTCGCCCGCCGACAAGAACACGTGGTCGCCCGCCGTCTTCGCCTACTACAAGCCCTTCAAGAACGTGGGCTTCTCCGTGCGCGCCTTCTGGAAGAAGAGTTTCCGCATGCCTACATTCAACGACCTCTACTATGCCGAGATGGGCAACTCCAGGCTCAATCCCGAATACACCACGCAGTACGACTTCGGCGTGGCCTATTTCAGCCGGCGCCACAAGGGGTTCCTCCACGAATGGGCTGTGGAAGTGGACGGCTACCGCAACAACGTGAAAGACAAGATTGTGGCCTATCCCAAGGGGGCACAGTTCCGCTGGACCATGCTCAACCTGGGCAAGGTGCGCATCACGGGACTCGACGCCAAGGTGAGTGCCACGTTCCGCCCCACAAGCAAGCTCTATGTCACCGGCCGCCTGCAGTATACCTATCAGGAGGCCATCGACGTGACCAACCCTGCCGACACCTACTACCGCGACCAGATACCCTACATCCCCTGGCACAGCGGTTCGGCCGTGGCACAGATCGACTACGGCACGTGGGGACTCAACTACAGTTTCATATACACCGGCGAGCGGTACAACCAGCAGGAGAACATCGTCTACAACCACACGCAACCGTGGTATACCAGCGACCTCTCGCTGCAGAAGAGCTTCATGTGGAAAGACCGCTACAAGGCACGTGTGGCACTGGAGGTGAACAACCTCTTCTCGCAAGACTACGACGTGATACTCAACTATCCGATGCCGAAACGCAACTATCGCCTGACGCTGACGTTTGAAATGTAAACGTAGAAAGTGAAGAACGAAGAGTGAAGA
>CAZXGQ010000196.1:0-2673 GCA_964640415.1 uncultured Prevotella sp. | reverse complement strand
CATCATAGACAACATTGCCAAGACCATTCCTACGGCTCACGTCATCTCTTCGAAGGGATGCCCGCAGCGCGGTGACGGTCTGCACTTCATAGCCAGCAGTTACCGCACACTGGGCAAGCGTTATGCCGACAAGATGCTGTCTCTGCTCGGCATTATCCCCGACACCAACTATCCCCGTATAGACAAGGATCGCCGGGCATATGTCAAACTTCATGCTCCCGAGGCAAAGCAAGTGGTCTTTGACATCTGCGGCAAGCAATATCCCATGACGAAAGACCTTGACGGCGACTGGTATGGCGTATCCGACCCGTTGGTTGTGGGGTTCCATTATTATTTCCTCAATGTAGATGGTGTGCAGATTGCAGACCCTGCCAGCCCGACTTACTATGGTTGTTGTCGGGAGGCCAGTGGCTTGGAGGTGCCGGAGGGCGACGAAGGCAATTATTATCGTCCCCGACAAGGTGTGGCGCAAGGTCAAATACGTTCTGTTTCTTACTATGCTGCATCACAAGGGCAGTTCCGCAGGGCAATGGTTTACACCCCTGCAGAATACGACAACAACGCAGCCAAGCGTTATCCGGTGCTCTACCTGCAGCATGGCATGGGCGAGGATGAGACGGGATGGAGCAAACAGGGGCACATGGGCCACATCATGGACAACCTCATTGCCGAAGGGAAAGCAGTGCCAATGATTGTGGTGATGGAGAGTGGCGACGTGAAGTTGCCGTTTGTCCCTCGTCCCGGCAAAAATGTGGATGAGGAACGCAACTTGTATGGAGCCAGTTTCTACGACGTCATCTTGAAAGACTTGATTCCAATGATAGACCAGACGTTCCGTACCTATACAGACCGCGACCATCGTGCCATGGCAGGATTGTCTTGGGGTGGCCATCAGACGTTTAACACCGTATTGCCACATCTCGACTTGTTTTCTTACATGGGCACCTTTAGCGGTGCGCTGTTTGGTGTGAATGTCAAGGAATGCTTCGACGGAGTGTTTGCCGACGCTGCCAAATTCAACAGTCAGATGCATTATATGTTTATGGGATGCGGCTCGGAAGAGAATTTCGGTACGCCCAAAATGGCGAAGGAACTCAAGAATCTTGGCATCAATGTCGACTATTATGAGTCGCCGGGCACACATCATGAGTGGCTAACTTGGCGCAGATGCCTCAAAGAGTTTGTGCCGCATTTATTCCAGAAATGATTATAGGCTCACGGGATGGTATCCCGCGAGCCTATTTTTTCTACCCCAACTTGCTGTTGGAATAACATTATAACCGCACTTTTGCCAATAAGTTCCGACAAAACGTGTGCGATAAATGTTCTGACGATTGTAAAATTCTGTAGGAAGGTCTTTCCATAGAGAAAAGTCTGGAGTAAAATAGTAATCAAACTTCCGCAAGGAACTATTTACCACCCTTCAGATTTTTTACGCCAAAAAGCCAGTGGGCCAACGTGTCACTCGTGCGTATCACGTTGCTCAGCACCAAACTCAACCCCACCACAACAATCGACACCAAGAAGGAGCAGACGAACTCCAATGAAGGATTATAATTGGTGCGGAAAAAATCGCCCACGACCTCCAAGTGTCGCGGCAAGAAAAAATAATGCAGCAGATACACGTCCAGTGTTCTTTTTCCTATGTATTGCAGTGCCTTGCCCAAGACGGTGGTTTGCCGGAAGGACTCTTGATGCTTCCTGAAAAAGTTGAACACGATGCAAATGCCGGCAATGCCCAAGAAGACATTCTCCAGTACCTGTACTGGCACAACGTAAAGGAAAGAACCCTTTATTTTTATTAAGGCTATGAGGAAAAACGCCACCAGCAAGACAGAAAAACATTTCCCTTCCAAGAAATCAACGAACGAACTGAAGTGGCTCTTTACGTAAGCGCCAAAACTAAAGAACACAAAATACCATAGCTTGTCAAATTGAAACGCGCCCGAAACAGGGAGCCATGCCATTCCGAAAAACAACAGGGAAAACACGAGCAATACTTTGTATTGAAAACGGGCAGGCATCATCTTGCAAAGCGAATATGCCATGAAATATTGGAACAATGTAATAGTAAACCAATATCCACTCTTTGCGCTATCCATAAAGCAGTCTATTACATTGATATCAAACAGATAACAAAAGAGCAACATAAAGACGAAAGTGGGTACCAGCTGTATCTTTGCTTTTTTCTTGATGAAGGGAATGGTATCCTTCAATGCCCATACCACGCCCGGCTTGTCGAGCAGAAAGCCGCTGACGAAAAAGAACAACGGCATCCTTACCATTACAAAGATGTCGTTGTAACTATTACCCCCCCTAAACTTTTAAAAAGATTAAATGAGAAAAGATGAACATGGCTATAGACTACCAGTATCATCGTCAATCCTCTCATCGCATCCAAATACTCAATTCTTTTTTTTGTCTGCATTTGTTTATCTTCTTTGGCATGTTTCCCAAGTTACCACTTTCTTCTTGCGACTGCAAAGGTAAATAATATTCCCGTAATACGCAAACCATGAGACTGCGATCTTGCTACTCTTTGCCATCAACTCACATGGAGTCTTAACACGCCAAGCAAGTTGATGACTCAAATTTCTGATTTGTTCAAGTTTCCTGTGGAAAGACAAGAGCAATATTGCCTTCGTTAATAATGTGTATTTACACAAAATGAAC
>CAZXGQ010000195.1:0-2713 GCA_964640415.1 uncultured Prevotella sp. | reverse complement strand
GTCAAGTCAGCAATGGCTTAAATAAGTTCGTCGCTTTGCCTTGCTTCTTGTCTACGTAACCTGTTTTTCATATAATCGTCCGAAGCTGCAGCTGGAAAGCCGAGCGCAGGCGGACAGGAGATGAAATGACGCTGGGGGATTAGCTCAGCTGGCTAGAGCACCTGCTTTGCAAGCAGGGGGTCAACGGTTCGAATCCGTTATTCTCCACACGTTAAGCAAGAGTAGTAGAGGCAAGTGAATATTTCACCCGCCGTTCTTCACTCTTCACTTATAAAGATCTTTGACATATTGACACAAGCAAAACTGTAAGAAAGGTTCCCTGTTCTTATGAGCAGGAATCGAATAGAAATAGTTTCACAGAGACTTAATCTATAGACAATACAGCTGAAAGTATGAGCGGTGTCCCGACTTCCGCAAGGCAAGTCAGGGACAAGTAAAGAAAGTAAACAAGGGCGAATGGTGGATGCCTAGGCTCATTCAGGCGATGAAGGACGTGATAAGCTGCGATAAGCCGCGGTGAGGTGCAAATGACCTTTGACCCGCGGATATCCGAATGGGACAACCCAAGTCTTCGGACTTGCCCTCCGCACGGAGGGCGCCAACGAGGGGAACTGAAACATCTTAGTACCCTTAGGAAGAGAAAATAATTCAATGATTCCCCCAGTAGTGGCGAGCGAACGGGGAAGAGCCCAAACCGGTCATGTGGCAACGCATGTCCGGGGTTGTAGGACCGCGACGTTGTATTGATGAGGTGAGCGGAAGCCTTTGGAAAAAGGCGCCATAGCGGGTGACAGCCCCTTACGCGAAGCCGAGTCAAGCATAGCGGTATCCTGAGTAGCGCGGGACACGAGAAATCTTGCGTGAATCCGCCGGGACCATCCGGCAAGGCTAAATACTCGAATGAGACCGATAGTGAACCAGTACCGTGAGGGAAAGGTGAAAAGCACTTCGACAAGAAGGTTGAAACAGATCCTGAAACCATTCGCCTACAAGCGGTCGGAGCATCTTACGATGTGACGGCGTGCCTTTTGCATAATGAACCTACGAGTTACCGTCGCAAGCAAGGATAACGGCCATGAGACCGGCATCCGCAGTGAAAGCGAGCCTGAAGAGGGCGTTTAGTTTGCGGTGGTAGACGCGAAACCAAGTGATCTACACATGTCCAGGATGAAGTCCGGGTAACACCGGATGGAGGTCCCAACCAATAAGCGTTGAAAAGCTTCTGGATGAGGTGTGTGTAGGAGTGAAAGGCCAATCAAACTTGGAGATAGCTCGTACTCCCCGAAAGGCATTTAGGTGCCGCGTCGGACGTTCAGCGTGAGAGGTAGAGCGACCGATAGGTCAAGAGGGCTTCACCGCCTATCGAGACCTGACGAACTCCGAATGCTCATGCTCTGTAGCCCTGCAGTAAGGGGGCGGGTGCTAAGGTCCGTCCCCGAGAGGAGAAGAATCCGGACCGCCGTCTAAGGCCCCGAAGTTTCCGCCGAGTCAGTCTAACGAAGTCCGGTCCCCGTGACAGCCAGGATGTTGGCTTGGAAGCAGCCATTCATTCAAAGAGTGCGTAACAGCTCACTGGTCGAGGGTCAGGGCGTGGATAATAATCGGGTGTAAGCGGAACGCCGAAGGCGCGGGATAGTATTTAAAAAAGTATCGGTAGGGGAGCATTCCAGCGTCGTCGAATGGTGTGCGCAAGCTATCCTGGAGATTCTGGAAAAGCAAATGTAGGTATAAGTAACGATAAGGGGAGTGAGATTCTCCCCCGCCGCAAGTCTAAGGTTTCCCGGGCAATGCTGGTCATCCCGGGGTCAGTCGGGTCCTAAGTCTAAGCCGAACGGCGAGGGCGATGGCAGAGACGGTCAACATTCCGTCACTGCCGCACGGGGCGATGTGGAGACGGAGCAGTGACACGGCTGCGGGGTGACGGAAGTCCCCGTTGAAGAGTGTAGGCGTTGACAGCGGCAGGCAAATCCACCGCTGGAGCCGACCTTGACAGTATGGAGTCTTCTTCGGAAGAATCCAATAGTGTGGGTAATCATACTCCCGAGAAAATCCGCTAAGCTTAACCCGTGCGGCACCCGTACCGCAAACGGACACACGTGGTCGGGTAGAACATACTAAGGCGTTGAGAGATTCATGGTTAAGGAACTAGGCAAACTGACCCCGTAACTTCGGGATAAGGGGTCCTCACAAATGTGAGGCGCAGAGAATAGGTCCAGGCAACTGTTTAACAAAAACACAGGGCTGTGCAAACTCGAAAGATGAGGTATACAGCCTGACACCTGCCCGGTGCCGGAAGGTTAAGAGGAGATGTCACCGCAAGGGAAGCATTGAATTGAAGCCCCGGTAAACGGCGGCCGTAACTATAACGGTCCTAAGGTAGCGAAATTCCTTGTCGGGTAAGTTCCGACCTGCACGAATGGTGTAATGATCCGGACGCTGTCTCAACCATGAGCTCAGTGAAATTGTAGTATCGGTGAAGATGCCGATTACCCGCGATGGGACGAAAAGACCCCGTGAACCTTTACTATAGCTTAGCGCTGACCTTGGCCATCCGATGTGTAGGATAGGCCGGAGGCTATGAAGCAGATACGCCAGTATTTGTGGAGCCATCCTTGAAATACGGCCCTTTGGCTGTCCGAGGTCTAACTCGCAATGCGAGGACACCGCTTGGTGGGTAGTTTGACTGGGGTGGTCGCCTCCAAAAGCGTAACGG
>CAZXGQ010000194.1:0-2731 GCA_964640415.1 uncultured Prevotella sp. | reverse complement strand
CCCGGCGTAGGCCAGCAGCACATAGCCGGTCTTGCGGTCCTGGTCTTCCCACGTGTCGATGTTCACCAGCGGGTAGGCAATGATGATGGGATAGAGGAACCATGAGAGGTAGGCGAAGCGGTTGCTGAACGAGGCACGGATAACCATCACCCAGAAGGCGTTGGAGAGACAGTAGGTGATGGAGAGCACCCGGTACCAGTTGTCGTCGCACTGCCGCTTCACGCAGTTCACCCACGTCATCACCACGGGCCACAAACTATAGAACAGGAAGTCCCAGCGGAAACCGGAGTGGGAGAAGCCCGTCAGGTCGGCGTTGGGGTCGGCATAACCCGCCATACGGTCGTCGAAGCCCAGTCCTGCAAAGAACGAGGTCACGGCACCACCGGCCACCAGCGACACAGGGATGGACAGCAGCCAGAAATACACGGCATACTTGGCATCCTTCAAGATGTAGCGCCCCACCACGAAGGCCGCTATGGGCAGCATGGTGCTGCGGTGTGTGCCAAAGGCCAGCAAGCACAGTCCTGCTCCTGGCAAGAACTTAACGCCTCCCTTGAGGATGAGGGCGAAGCCTATCAAGAGCATGTGGCACGCCATACCATTGCGTATGCCGTTGATACTGAAACTATAATACATCAACGATGTCCACACGAAGATCATGCCGAGCATGGTCTTGTTGGGCATGAGAATCTTCACGCATGTCAAGGCACCAAAGACATAGATGGCGTAGATGACAGCGAACCAGCCGACATAGTCGAGCCCGAGCAACTTGCACGCCACCATGAGCCATTGCCAAAACCACTCGCCCGTCCAACTGAACTTAACGTCATAAGGGTCGGTACCCATGTAGCCGTTGGCATACGCTCCCGTGTCGCCAAAGGCGTTTGATGCCAGTGGCCGGTTGGCGAACCAGACCGACATGATGAGGGCGATGATAATGGGTATAATGATATTGTCCTTCTCGTTCTTGATGATGTAGTTGTCGGGCGACGCCATGTAGCGCATGGCTATAATCAGCGCTACGATGGATGTACTGTAAAGAAGAAGAGGACCGAAATAGAAATCAGACATAAACGAAGATTATCCTTTTTTCTGACGATATATTGGATCGAAATAATGCACCTGACTGCGGCGTACAACATGATAGTTGATGCCGAGCAGAGCATTGGCAAGCCAAACGGGAAGGCTTTTCAGCAGTTTGGTCGCTTGAGAATCACCGTGCGAACCCCAAGAGGCGGCGAAGAGGTGCGAACAGTAACTCTCGCTGTAGCGGTGGGGCATTATGTTGTTTCGGGCATTGAAGTAACGCTTGTCGAAAAGCGTTATCTCACCCTCACGGAAAGTGAAGTCCGTCTTGTTGTGTATGCGGCGGAATGTATATCTGGGATAGAGACGTTCGAAGAACATCACCGGCAGGTTGTGGATATCAAGCGTGCCGTCGGGTTTCACGAAGTGGCGGTCTTGGTAGGCATCGAGCACGTCCTTGATAAAGGGGTTGCCTTTCTCACAACCGATAATGGCCGGTTCAAAGGCTCCCACAAAGTCCTGCCCGATGAAGTAAGGCAGATGCAGCAGGTCGTCGAACGACTTGTAGACCATCACGTCCGAGTCGAGATAGATGCCGCCGTAGTTGTAGAGGGCATAAAGCCGGATATAGTCGGCTGCAAAGGCATACTTGTGCCTGGCGAAGGCTTCGCTCGTCCACGGTGTGGAGTTGACATCAAATCGCTTGGTATCCCAAAGCCGGATTTCGTAGTCGGGCAACACGCGGTGCCACGAATCGATGCACGCCTGTATGTTGGCAGGAAAAGCATCGCCCGAAAGCCAACAGAGATGTATGATTTTTGGTATCATGAGTTATTTTCTGGTTATACTCTTCACCATCCCAATTGCCCACTGCGTCATCTTATAGACCCACAGGGGGAGGTACACAAACTCCCACGACAGCAGTCGCACCACTCGGGCACGCGTATCGGGCTGCAGTGGCATGTCGGCCCAGGGAGTGAGGCGGAGATTGTCGAAGAAGAGTTGTTTCTTTGGGTGGTTGCAGTGGCGCTTCCACGGACGGTTATAAAATCCCTCGGTGAAGTGGATGAGGGCAGGTGCGGTGCGCCCCTCTGCCAGTTCCTTGTCGGTATAGAAGGGAGTGATGAGCCGCCGCACAAACTTGACAGGATGGGAGAAGTGCGACGAGGTCATGTTGTAGCGCGGATGGAGTGTCAGCGTGTGGCCGGTGCAGATGCCGTTGATGATGCCTTGGTCGTGGTGGTACACTGTGCCGTTGTGGGCCAACAGGAAGTCAAGGAAACGGTGCGTCAGGTCTTGCTCGCGCCATGCCGCCAGATTGATGAGCAGGATGCCGGCGTTAAGATACGGTGCCGTAGGTGCCATGCCAACCGCCGTCTTTGGCTCATCGCCATAGAGCACGTCGAGCACGCCGGCCACCCATGCGCTCTTCATGTCGGTCTGCCACAGCACCGTGAGGTCGTCGGCAGCCACCACATCGCAGTCGAGGTAGAGCACACGGTCGATGTCGGTCGGCAGCAGGTCGGCAATGAACAGCCGGGCATACGAACTCATGGCGATGGTGTCGGGCACGTCCACCTGCAGCATCTCTCTTAGGTTGGAGATGTCGTAGGTGTGCAGGTGCAGGCGTTCGCGTCCGGGTATGTCCTGTATCTTTTGCAGAGTGTCGTCGCTCACTCCGTTGGCCAACAGGTGGACGTGCAGG
>CAZXGQ010000193.1:0-2773 GCA_964640415.1 uncultured Prevotella sp. | reverse complement strand
TCAAAAAAATCGATTCTCAGAGAGCCTTTTGTTGTGATTTTTCATTGCACAAGCTTATCCGCATGAACCTTATTCAAGGCAGGTCCTGAAAATCACCTTGGATGGATTCTTGAATTTTAGCCGAGCAGATTCATCTCTCATTTTCCGCTATATTTTTTGTCCACGAAGGGCACGACGGACACGAAAATGAAGGAACACGAAATTTCGGCTTCGCCGATGACGCATACCCCAAGCCGAACGGCGAGACACGCCACCGACTATTTCACGCAGAGCCACAGAGATTATTGAGCCGAAGAGAGCAAAGGCAAGTAGCCTTTTTGAGCTTGAAAGAGGTGAGCCTGAGACAGGGTCGCGGAGCCCCCCTAACCGTCCCTACCCGACCCTGCCATACATACCGAGTGCACATACTCCCAAAGGTCGAAGACCCCTCTTGAAAACTCCATGCTTCAACGGCAAAGTCCCGGCGACTCAATAATCTCCGCGACTCTGCGTGAAATTATATGGTTGATTTGATGGCCATTCAACTCAAAATCCCATCATCCATTTCAGTGCGTTCACCCGTTTAATGCCGTTGTAATCGGCAATGGGGTCATCATCGAGAGTCAGGATATATTTAGGGTATTGGTCATTGATTTGCTGAAGGGAGGCAAGTTCGCGCTTGAGAGTGGCCTCATCGCGCACAGTGGCTGCCACTTGGTAGTAAGTGATACCGTTTTCGTCTATAGCCACGAAGTCAACCTCAAGGTTGTCCATCTTTCCAACGTACACTTTCTTCTGCCGGTGGAGCAGTTCCAGATATACAACATTCTCAAGTATGCGTCCGGCATCGAACGAGCGAGAACCGAGAAGCATGCGGCGCAAACCGATATCCACAAGGTAGTACTTGCCCAACGTCTTAAGCAGTTGCTTGCCCTTGATATTGTAACGTTTCGCTTCATACACAAAGAAGGTCTCACAGAGAGCCGAAAGATATCGTTCCACTGTCTTTTGGTCGATTTTCCTTCCGTCGGCGGTCATTATGTCAGCAATGCGCTTGGTGGACAGTATGTTGCCGATGTTGTCCGCCGTAAAGCGGATGACACTCTCCAGCATCATCACATCAGACAACCGCTTGCGCGACATTATGTCCTTCACGACGATGGTATTGTAGACACCGTTAAGATAGTCGCTAATTTCCGATGGAGTATCGAGTGCGATAGTGTAAGGGAAACTGCTTCTTGTGATATAATTAAGATAGGTGTCGGAAAGGTTTTCGCTGCCCCCTGTGCCCTCAACATATTCCTTAAACGAAAGTGGAAGCATGGCAATCTCTACGTATCTGCCCGAGAGCAGGGTGGCGATCTCACTCGACAGCATGTAGGCGTTTGAGCCAGTGATGTAAAGGTCGACGGTAGACTTGAGGTTGAGACTGTTCACTATGTCGGGAAAGTCGGTCACATGTTGTATCTCGTCGAAAAAGATGTAGGTCATACGGTCTGTCAGTATCAGCGGCTTTATATAGGCATACAGCTTTTGCGGATTGCGAAGCTCATAATAGTCGTAATCCTCAAAATTCAGATATATGATTTGCTCTTGGCTCACTCCATGGCTCTTGAGCCAATCGCGATAGATTTCCATTATTGTTGACTTGCCGCAACGACGTATGCCGGTTATCACTTTTATGATATCCTTGTCCTTGAAGGCAATCAGTTTGTTGAGGTAGGTCGTTCTTTCTATTCGCTTCATGTCACGGCATTTTTGTTTCCACAGCTGCGAAGTTACTGATTTTTTAGGACATACGGTCCTAAAACTTGTTATTTCACAAAAGTTTTAGGACATACAATCCTAAAACTTTTTGTTTTCGCATAGTTTTAGGACGTAGCGTCCTAAAACTTTTCATGCTAAAGTTCTCTGTTTGGGAGAAGATAGCGAAGAAAACTCTTTGGCAATTTGACGATTCCAAATCTTTTCCTTACTTTTGTGGTGCCATCCCATGAATGGCTGGCAAGGAGATGCAGGAGAAAATTTTTGTTTTGCTTTATGTGGAAGTTTGACCAACATTTCGATTCCTTATTCTGTCTTTGAATTGGGTGATAATATATTCTCTGGATGCGCGGGCTTGACCAGCATTTCGATTCCTTCCTCAGTCACGTCCATAGGAAGAGAGTGCTTTGCTGATTGCTCCAGCTTGACTAGCATCACGATTCCGTCTTCAGTTAGGTTATTTGGAAACGGTTGCTTTCAACGTTGCTCGAGCTTGACCAGCATCACGATTCCTTCATCAATCACATCTTTGGGGCTTTATAGCTTCTACGAATGCACAAAACTTGGCCAAGTGACATTCTACGGCCAAATGCCCTATGATGCTTTGTATTGCGGATTGCCCAAAACTTGCTTGGTTTACGTCCCCAAGACCTACATCCAAGACTACAAGGATGCACTTGGCAGCGAATATTCATATATTTACGCTTTGGATGATGTCACGTCCATAGACATTAACCAAGCCAAGACCCGTGGTATAGTGGCAACTTCACACGGTGGCATTGTAATGCTTTCCGGTCTTGACAATGGCGAAGAGGTTCGTTTCTATAGCGTTGACGGCAAGCAGATTGGCACGACAAAGGCCATTGATGGAGTGGCTTCGCAAGCCGTCTCTTCCGCTTCTCTGGTCATTGCCAAGATTGCTGGTCAAACTATCAAGATTGCCGTGAAATAATACGATACCCCTCTTGCATATATAAAGAATGCAGCCAACCTTCCTTGTTCATAGGATGATTGGCTGCATTTCTAATTA
>CAZXGQ010000192.1:0-2818 GCA_964640415.1 uncultured Prevotella sp. | reverse complement strand
ATAGCCACAATATCGAAAAGAGGGAAGGAACTGCAAGTAGTTCCTTCCCTCTTTCGTGTAGTATGCTCGGCATGAGTATTGTATAACAGGTGGAAGTCCAGAATAGGCCCTAATGGCGGGAATAACATTCCAAGACCAAGTGTATCCGTCGCAAGATGGAATCTGAAAGAAGCAAACCTATGCCTCCCCCTCAAAAAAAAAGTAGCGGCTGTCATTGCATATAGCTATGACAGCCGCTTCGTTATTTCGTGTGTATGTCTACGCTATCGAAAGCCTCCCCCTTTTACTCAAATAAAAATATATTTCAACACAAACAGTAAGGCGAGTATGCATAGGGTAGGGTTGAGTCTCTTGTACTGTCCGCTGCATGCATTGAGGGCCACATAACTGATTACACCGCAGAGTATGCCGTCGGAAATGCTGTAGGCCAGTGGCATCATGATGATGGTGATGAAGGCGGGTATGGACTCGGAGTAGTCGTTGAGGTCTATGTCCTTGACGGGAGAGAGCATGTATAGGCCGACGATGACCAGTACTGGTGTGGTGGCTGCTGAAGGAATGGCCAGGAAGATTGGGGCGAAGAACATGGCTACGAGGAAGCACAAAGCCGTGGTGGCGGCAGTCAGTCCGGTGCGTCCGCCTTGGGCTACGCCGGAGGCACTTTCTACATAAGTCGTGGTGGTGCTTGTACCCAACATGGCACCGCACACGGTGGCCACGGCATCGGCCATGAAGGCTCGGTTGAGACCGGGAATGGTACCGTCCTTGCGCAGCATGCCGGCCTTTGTGCAGACGCCGATCAGCGTGCCGATGGTGTCGAACATGTCGACAAATAGGAAGGTGAAGACGATGACGAGCATGTCGAGTGTGAAGATGTTGTGCCATTCAAACTGGCAGAAGATCGGTTCTATGCTGGGAGGGGTGTCAACCACGCCCGTGAACTTTGTCAGGCCGAACGGTATGCCGATGACTGCTGTGATGAGAATGCCCAGCAGCAGGTTGCCCGGTACCTTCTTGACGACAAGAATGCCGGTGATGATGATGCCGATTGAACCGAGCAGTGCGGTACCCTCTGTCAACTTGCCGATGCTCACAAAAGTTGCCGTATTGTCGACGATTATTCCGGCATTCTTCAGACCGATGAAGGCGATGAACAGTCCGATGCCGGCTCCAATGGCCCGTTTGAGTGATAGAGGTATTGCATCGACGATGAGTGTGCGTATCTTGGTGACGGTGAGCAGGATGAAGATGACGCCCTCAATGAGAATGGCGGTCAGGGCAAACTGCCACGAGTAGCCCATGGTCAGGCATACTGTATAGACAAAGAATGCATTGAGACCCATGCCTGGAGCCAGACCGAACGGTTTCTTGGCGTAGACGGCCATGATTAGCGTGCCGATGACAGCGGCAAGGGCCGTGGCAGTGAAGACGGCGTTGGTGTCCATGCCTTTGCCTGCCAGATTTGCAAAAACTGATGGGTTGACGGCGAGGATATAGGCCATGGTGAGGAAGGTGGTGATGCCGGCTGCCACCTCGGTCTTGACTTTGTGCTGTGTCGGGTCGAAGCCAAACAGCGTTTGTAGAAGATTTTTCATTTCTTTCTTCTTTTCGATTTATGATAAAGTATGAATGTTTGCGGGTTCCTTTTAGAATGTGCCGTTAAAAAATCCATTTGGCACCGAGACATGGGCGGCACTTGAAACCGCCGGTCGATCCGAAGTTGTTGCTAAGTTCGATTTCAGTACCGATATTGAGATTGTCGCAGCCGAAATGCCGGCCCACGTTGTACCACAACTGCGGCTCGGTGGTAAAGACGGTCTTCTTCATGTCGCACGATCCGTCCTCGCGATAGTCCACTGCATGATCCTCCCACCAGAAATCGGCAAAACCGTCGAAGGTGAGCCCCTTGACACCAAAGAGATCCTTGCATGTCCACACGGCGGTCAGTTGCATAGGTATCTCGCTGTCGTGTCGGCGTATGGTCTTGTAGAGGGCCTTGAGATTGAGCGTGTTTCGGTAGGTCTTGTCGTGCATAAAATAGTCTACACCGAAGAGCCACGCACTGTTGATGGGATAGCTGCGGGTAATGCCGCCGTCGTATTCTACCTGTATGCTCCAAGCCTTCATCTTGGTGTTCTGCCAGAAATTGAAGCAGCGTGCGAACTCGAAATAGCTGCCGCCGGGTGCCAGATTGGGCCCTTCGACGTGCTGGTCGTAGTTGAAGTCATGGTCGACAAAGAAGTAGGTGTTGCCCCACTTGTCGCCCTTGAACATCTCGAGGGTGAGGGTGATAAACTTTCGGTCGCTGCCGAAGTCATAGAACAGTTGGGCGTTGGTCTGTGCCTTTGCTGGCATGGTAGCCGTGAGAAGGGATACCATCAATACGACCACCGCAGTCAGATGATTTGCTTTCATGCTTGGGTACGGAAAAAGTTAAAGCGTGTAACGTTGAAATTGATTTTTTGCAAAAATACTTTAATTTTATCAATTTCTTATTTTGTTGCATGTTAACAAATTATAATGAAGGCAGTTCTGCCCAATCAATGTTTCTTCACTCAAGTTTGGGCTGATTTTCATATCTGCCTATAATACGGATGGCAAGAATGTAAAGATTTATAGCAAGATTTTAACACTTGGGGGGCACACCTTTTAGAACGGCAAAGGAGGCTCCGAAGTGTTAAAAGGGGCGCCTTCAATCCAATTTTAGGCCCAAAAACCATGAAATCGCGCCGCGATAGTAGGCATATCGCGTCGCGATTCTAACGTAAAGCCGCTGCGATTCTAACGTAAAGGCATCGCGATTCTAACGTAAAGCCGA
>CAZXGQ010000191.1:0-2954 GCA_964640415.1 uncultured Prevotella sp. | reverse complement strand
CATGAGGTCCGGCTTGAGCCAGATACGCATGCTGTAGGTATCGCCAAGCTCCAGCACCTCGCCCACACCGTTGATACGCTTGATCTCAGGCACCACGTTGATGTCGAGGTAGTTGGCAATGAACGTCTCGTCATACTTGCCGTCGTTGCTCACGAGAGCACCGATCTGCAGGAACGAGTTCTGTTGCTTCTGCGTGGTGACACCAATCTTTGTCACCTCTGAAGGCAGCAAGCCTTGCGCCTTCGACACACGGTTCTGCACATTGACGGTTGCCATGTCGGGGTCGGTGCCCTGCTTGAAATAGACATTGATTTGCGCCGTACCCGAGTTGGTGGCGGTAGAGGTGATGTAGAGCATGTTCTCCACACCGTTGATGCTCTCCTCCAGCGGCATGATGACAGACTTCATCACAGCGTCGGCATCGGCACCCGTATAAGTGGCCTCCACACGGACGGTAGGAGGTGCAATGTCGGGATATTGCTCCACAGGCAGGTTGAACAGCGAGATCAAGCCCACCATCACTATCAGCACGGCGACGCATATAGCCATCACCGGCCTTTTGATAAATATATTGCCTTTCATCTATTATATAATGTTTAGTGTTTAGTGTTGAATGTTTAGTTCAGAAGCGCCCTTGCTGCTATCGGATTCTTCATTCTTCACTCTTCATTCTTCACTCTTCACTTAACTGCTTCTCCTTCTTTCACCATACCGGCACCCTCGCTCACGATCACGTCGCCGGCTTTCAGACCGTCGGTCACTATGAAGTTGGTACCGTCGTCGATGTTCTCCACCTGGATGAGCTGCGACACGGCCTTGCCGTTCACCACCTTATATACGATGCGCTTGTCTTGCTGCTGCACGGTAGCCGCCTGTGGTATAACGATGCAGTTCTTTCTTGTCGTCGGTATGATGACATTGCCCGAACCGCCGCTGTTGAGCAAACGCTCGGGGTTGGCGAACTCGGCACGCAGGGTCACGGCACCCGTCTCGGAGTTGATAACACCACTGATGCTCTCTACCCTACCCTTGTGGGCATACATCGTTTGGTCGCCGAGCTGCAGGCTCACCTCCGGCATGTTCTTGATGGCGGCATCCTTCGAGCCGTACTGGCGCACGAAGCTGAGGAGCTGCTTCTCGGTCATTGAGAAATAAACGTACATCTGCGAATTGTCCGACACGGTGGTCAGAGGCTTAGGCATCGAAGCACTTACCAATGTACCCACACGATATGGCAGCACGCCTGCCACACCGTTGGCAGGACTACGTACCTCAGTATAAGAGAGATTGTTGCGGGCGCTGGTCACTTGTGCCTGAGCCTGAGCCAACTGAGCCTTTGCCGTGAGCCATGCGTTCTCGGATGTCTGGAGCGTATAAGCCGAGATCACCTTCTGGGCAAAGAGTTCCTTGTTGCTGTTATAGGTAAGGAGGGCCGACGCAAGCTGGGCCTGGGCTGCCTTCTGCGTGGCAAGAGCGGTGGCAAGAGCCGCGCGGTATGGCACTTGGTCGATGACGAAAAGCAACTGGCCTTTAGCCACCTTGTCGCCTTCCTTCACCAGGAGTTTCTCGATCTTGCCCGAAACCTGCGGATAGATGTCGATGTCCTGCTTACCCTTGATTGAAGCTGAATAACTGGTGGAGAGGTCCTTGTCGGACCGGCTGACGGTCATCGTCTTGTAACTCGTTTTTTCCACCTGTACCTCTTGCTTCTTCTGCTGGCAAGAGGTTGTGAGGGCGAGGCAAAGAGCCACGCCGACATAAGAAAATGATTTCCAAATACTCATGTTCTGTTCTTTCGTTCTACTTTTCATTACTCTCTCATACGTTATGTTCTGAAAACGCTGCAAAGGTAGGACGAATAAACGGATAGCGGGCCGACTGCATGCGTACAGCATTTTTCAAAATGGGAACAATGATACCGATTGAAAAACTTTGTTTACGTTTTGAACAATTATCTCCGGCCTACTGCTTGCCGGTTCTTGGCAAATGCGCTAAATTTGCAAATAGAAAAGATGAATAGGTATGAATATAACTGAGCAAAGCCATTCAAAAGTGAATGGCGTGGAGGTGCGTATTGACACAAGACCCGAGATAACACCTGGCAAATACTCACGCTCCGACGGCATAACGATGGTGCTGGCACGCAAAGGCGTTGCACACATTGAAGTTGACTTCACATTGTATGAACTGTCAGAAAACAAGGCTATTACGCTCGCGCCGAAGTCAACCGTAAGATATGTTGACATGGACAGCGAGTTCAGCTGCTGCATCCTGGCGTTCGACCACGCCGTGGCTGTGGAGGCTCTGCCACGCCCCGAGCCGTCGTTTATGGACTTTATGAGGCGTTATCCTTTGGGCAGCATACCAGCCCAGCGTGCCGATGCCATTGCCTTCCGCATGGCCGACGTTGCACATTTCCTATATGAAAGCACGGGGCCTCACCACATGCTCATTGTAAGGAACATCATACAGAACATCCTCTTCGAACTCTACGACGCAACAAGAGAACAGTTCATGGCAACCGGGACTAAGGTCATGAGCCGGCATGACGAACTGTTCATGCAGTTCATTCACCTTGTCTATCAACATGGCGACAAGGAGCGGGAGGTGTTGTTCTACTCTGACAAGATGAACATAACGCCGCGCTATCTCGCCCGCATTCTGCGCGAGCTCTCGCGCGAGACCGCCAAGGAGATAATTGACCGCCACTGCGTACAGGAGATAAAGGCACGGCTGCGCACCACCAACGACAGCGTACAGTCGATAGCCTTCGACATGAACTTCCCCGACCAGTCGTTTTTCACGCGTTATTTCAAGAAGCAGACCGGCATGACCCCAACGGAGTTTCGAGCGATGGAGGTCTTGTGAGCAAATTGCTTCAACTGCCTGCTATAAATTATATTCTCACGCAGAGACAAAGGGATAGTGAAGAGTGAAGAACGAAGAGTGAAGAA
>CAZXGQ010000190.1:0-3009 GCA_964640415.1 uncultured Prevotella sp. | reverse complement strand
GTTTATGCCACCAGCGAACTAAACTCAGAAGGGGCATCGAGCCCCGTCTGAGTTTACCAAGAAAGAGACGCTCAGGATTGTCCCCCAGCAGTTTCAAGCAAATACCCCTTGACACAGTTCAGTTGACTCCCCCGAAAACAGCATTGATGATGACAAAATATCTTATTGTTGCAGCCACAGTCTTGTTCTCGCTGCCAGCATTGGCGCAGCAGGGCAGGAACATGACTCTAAAACAATGTATCGAAATAGGTCTGACCAATAACTATGGCATTAAGGCCGCAGAGAAAAGCGTGGAGCGCGCCAAAGTGATGCAAGGCTCGGCATGGGACTTGGACAAGACGGAGCTTTCGCTGGCTCAGGATCCAACGTCGGGCGGAAGTCCCGACAACGCTTTGTCGCTGACACAGCAGATGGATTTCCCCACGGTTTATGTGGCAAAAGAAAAGCTCTTGAAGGCTGAGACGCAGGTCGAACGCGGCAAGGTGGAGGTAACCAGGCAGCAGCTGAGTACCGACATAGCCTCACTGTATTATCAGCTCGTATACAAGCAGGAGCTTATAGACATACTGCAAGAGCAGGACAGCGTGATAGGACGGCTCTGCTCCATTGCAGCTAAGCGGCACGAAGCCGGTGAGGCGCGGAAGTTGGAGCGACTGACCATGGAGCGCAAACAGATGGACAACCGTCAGGAACTGCTTCAGGCAAAGAACGATTTTGCCACGCTGCAGAAACAGATGATGGCTTTGATGAACATTGCTGAGACTGTGTTGCCCGCTGAATCGAAGCTTGAGGCGTTGAACCTTGATTTTAGCGGTTTCAACTTCTCCAACACGGTTGAGGGACAACTTGCCCAAGACAAGATAGAAGTTGCCGACAAGGCGGTGACCCTCGCAAAGAACGGTTATGCCCCGTCGCTGTCGGTCTCGCTACGCAACCAGCTCGTGATATCGTCGTGGAACCCATACAGCCAGGACCGTTCGAAGTTCACTGGCGGAAACTTCATGGGTTTTGAGGTAGGCATAGGCGTGCCGCTGTTTTTTGGCGCAACTAAAGCTAAGGTGAAGGCTGCCAAACGCGACCGTGAGATAGCCGACCTGGAGATGAGGCAGGGCGAGGCACAACGACACCAAGAGTATGATATCTTGCTCAACAAGCTGTCGGTGGCGCGCCAAAAGATGGATTATTACAATGGCGACGGCTCGCGTTTGGTGAACGAAATGGTGCGGCTTGCCGAGACCGAATATGAGAACGGCGAGATAACATATCTGGATTTTGCCAATGTCCTGGAAGAGAGAGTTTCACATTCCATGAAGCGAGCTTCGGCAATAAACGATTACAACCAAGTGGTAATCTCGCTGCTTCAGGCCAACGGAGAGATAGGGAAACTATGACCTCCTTGCGGTCTCAGGTTCCCAATAAAAAAACGCGCACGGGTGGTCCGTTGTGACCGCTCGTGCGCGTTATGGTTTTATTTCACAATGCCTTTCTCAAGATATTCTTCAAGGTTTACCCTGACCCGTGCCGCAGCATCGTCTGCCGCAACCTTCTTCATGTCGGAGTCTACCATGATCTTCACGAGTTCTTCGAAAGATGTCTGGGTTGGGTTCCATCCCAGTTCTGCCCTTGCCTTTGTCGGGTCGCCCCAGAGGTTTACCACGTCGGTGGGACGGTAGAAGTCGGGCGACACCTCAACAAGAACCTTTCCTGTGGCCTTGTCTATGCCTTTCTCGTCGGAGCCTTCTCCTTGCCATTCGAGCTCTATACCCACATAGTGGAATGCGAGTGTGGCAAACTCCCTCACGGTGTGTTGCTTGCCCGTAGCGATGACGAAATCTTCAGGCTTCTCGTTTTGCAGAATGAGCCACATGCACTGTACATAGTCCTTGGCGTAACCCCAGTCGCGTCGGCTGGAGAGGTTGCCGAGATACAGCTTGTCTTGCTTGCCTTGTTTTATGCGGGCCGCAGCAAGCGTTATCTTACGGGTGACGAATGTCTCGCCGCGTCGTTCGCTCTCATGGTTGAAGAGTATGCCGTTGCATGCGAACATGTTGTATGCGTCGCGGTATTCCCTCACGATCCAAAAGCCGTATTGCTTTGCCACAGCGTATGGTGAGTAGGGATGGAAAGGCGTGTTCTCGTTTTGGGGCACTTCCTCAACCTTGCCGTAGAGCTCCGACGTTGAGGCCTGGTAGATGCGGCAAGAGTCGGTCAGTCCGAGTTGCCTCACTGCCTCGAGAATGCGCAGTACTCCCACGGCATCAACATCGGCGGTGTATTCGGGCGAGTCGAAGCTCACTTGTACGTGGCTTTGTGCTGCGAGGTTGTATATTTCTGTCGGGCGTACCAGACCAATCACGCCCAGCACGCTCATTGAGTCGCTGAGGTCAGCGTAGTGGAGATGGAAGTGAGGCTGGCCCTCCAGATGGGCTATTCGTGGTCGGAAGTCGACAGAAGATCGGCGTATGACACCGTGCACGTCGTATCCTTTTTCAAGCAGGAACTCAGAGAGGTAAGAACCGTCCTGACCTGTTATGCCCGTGATGAGGGCTACTTTCCTTGTTGTCATATCGAAGTTTGTTTATTTTGCAAATTTCGCTAAATTTTATGACAGTAGCAAGTCTTTATAATGGAAATAGCACATTTGGATTTATTTTCTTACCTTTGCACAAGATATGGTGCGTCTCAGCAAGAAACCAGTAAGTATGAATAATCGAAACTATTCTATAGATATATTGAAATTTGTGGCTGCCGTGATGGTGGTGATAGTCCATGCAAACGATTGGGTTGGGCATCAGGTGCTTATGCCGTTGGCAAGGAGTGCTGTGCCGTGTTTCTTCATGATATCGGGTTATCTGCTTTATTCGCGTGGCGGAATAGGACGCGAAAGGCTTGTGCGCAATGTGCGCCATATCGGTGTGATGTGTGCGTGGACCTTTGTGTTGTTTGCTGTCGTCGACTTGATACGTATGCTCTCTACCCACACACTGAGTATGCCAACCGCCAAAAGTT
>CAZXGQ010000189.1:0-3084 GCA_964640415.1 uncultured Prevotella sp. | reverse complement strand
GTTTGCCCCCTTTGGGGACACTTGCTAAATGACAAATCCGAAACTTGAGTAAACAGGGCTATGTTGAGTGTGGAAAAAGAAATGTGAGAAAGAAAACACCCACACGAATAAGCATAGAACCAGTAAACATTAAACAATAAACATTAAACATTAACAAAATTCTCAACAAAAGGCTCTCTGAGAATCGATTTTTTTGAAAAACTTTTCCCCTCGTGCGGATTTGAGCGATTTTTGCGAGTTTTTCATAACTTCTTAACCAATAGACCGTTACACTTTTCACAGCCTAAAACATGGCCTAAATCACAGCTCCAGATTCGGCTTTACGTTAGAATCGCGATGCCTTTACGTTAGAATCGCAACGGCTTTACGTTAGAATCGCGCCGCGATAGTGCTACTATCGCAACCCGATTTCATGGTTTTTGGGCCTAAAATTGGATTGAAGGCGCCCCTTTTAACACTTCGGAGCCTCCTTGGTCGTCCTAGATGGTGTACCCCACAAGTGTTAAAATCTTGCTATAAATCTTTACATTTTCCCGACACTGAGACAGCTTGTCTTATCTGCGTTTTCCCGCAAATGGCGCTATGCTTCACCAGACACATCTTTTCAGTTGCATCCGCTCTTCCGCAGGGCACGTGGCGACACCCCAAGTTCCCGCTTTACATATTTGCCGAAGAAAGAGAGGTTGCAGAAACCCGCTGCTGCAGCTATTTCCTTCACCGTCTTGTCAGACGACTCGAGCATGTGCTTGATATAGTTCACCGTCATGCCGTTGATGATTTCCGACGCCGTTTTTCCCGTCTGTTTCTTGCAGATTGACGAAAGGTATTTTGGCGTGATGCAGAGTAGTTCGGCATAGTGGCGCACATCACGTTTTACGGGGCTCTCCGTATGTAGCATCTGCAGGAAACGCTTGAGAATGTTTTCAGCCGAAGAATAACCGTAGTCCAAATCGGGCATCTGCAGGTAGGGCATCAGGCTGTCATAAAAGTCATAGATCATCATCTGCAGCAGCAGTTTGAGCGTCTCGTCATAGTGGGGCTGACTTGTGCGTTCCATTTTCCGCTTCAGCACATTGAAGTTGAACCTTGCATTTTCAGCATCCTCCTCACTGAGATGGAGCACAGGATTCCGTGACACCGTCACACTGATATCCCAGCAGTTGCCACCCACCAGCAGGATGCTCTCAAAATAGGCAGGCGAAAGCACCACGCCTTGACAGCGGAAGTCGAGGTTCACCATAGCGTTGCTCACAAACACGTTGGGATGGCTGATGACGAGGTCGTTGGAAACTATCTCATGCTTCTTGCCCTCCATCTCACAGAAAGCCTTGCCTGCCGTGCAGAGTATCACGACATAGGCATCTGTCTGGATGTTCTGCGTGAAACGGCTGCTTATCTCTTCGAAATAGACCACGTCCTTGTCCGTGATGTTCTCCATGTGGGGAATGTATTTTACCAGTTCTGTCATGTTTGTGCCATTTTGCTCTTTCGGTGCAAAATTACTTCTTTTCCCATGTAATCCTATTGTCCCTATTGGGGAAAACAGTGTCCTTATTTTCCAAATTCTGTCAGCATATGGAATTATCGGACACTTCCTTGGTACATTTTCTACCACACAACTGATACGATTGTATTTACTTTGCACCCCATAATCATAAAGTCAAGACAATGAAGCAGATGCAATTTGCAATGAGTTTGGCTGCAGCAACAGTGGGCACGGTCCTGCTGGTGGGCTGCGGCAAGAAGACGGAACAGGCCGTCAGGGTGGATCCCGTCAAGGTGAAAGTGATGACCGTGGGCAGTGCCGAGAGTGTCGAGTGGACAGGCACCAAATATTCCGGCACGGTAGAGGAAGAGAGCGGCACAAGCCTTAGCTTCTCGGCAGCCGGCACCCTCACCCAGCTACTGGTGAAGGTGGGCGACCGAGTGAAGAAGGGGCAACTGATAGCCTGCATCGACGCCACCTCCATGCGCAACGCCTACGACATGGCGCATACTACCCGACTGCAGGCCGAAGATGCCTACCGCCGCATGAAGCAGCTCCACGACAAGGGAAGCCTGCCCGAGATAAAATGGGTGGAGACGCAGAGCCAGCTGCAGCAAGCCGTGGCCGCGGAGAACATAGCCCGCAAGAGCTTGGCCGACTGCCGGCTCTACGCCCCTTTCAGCGGTGTTGTCTCTGAGAAGAATGCAGAGGTGGGACAGACGGCCGCTCCGGGCATGCCCATCGTGAAGCTGGTCACCACACAGGTGCTCAACGTGAAGATAGCCGTGCCCGAAACTGAGGTAGCCGACGTGCAGCTCCTCCGTCAGGCCCTCGTCACCGTACCCGCACTCAACGGCCGCACCTTGCGCGGGCATGTCGTGGAGAAAGGTATCATAGCCGACCCCATCTCGCGCTCTTATGCTGTAAAGATACGGCTCACCGACACCGACCGCGCGCTCCTTCCCGGCATGGTGACACAAGTGAGTCTGGCGACACAAAACACCGGACGGGACGCAGACATCGTCATCCCCGCCCAGCTCGTGCAGCTGGCCGACGACAACTCGCAGTTTGTGTGGGTCGACGAAGGCGGCAAAGCAGCCAAGCGCACCGTGACCGTCGGCGAATACCGCAGCAACGGCGTGGCCGTCAACAGCGGACTGAGACCCGGCGACCGTCTCATCGTGGAGGGCCAGCAGAAAGTGTGTAACGGAACAAAGATAGCTAACAAATGAGCAAGAAACGCAACATAGTGGAATGGGCCATGCACTACCGCCAGATTGTCATCGTGGTGGTGTGCAGCCTCATCGCCTTCGGCATCTACAGCCTGCCGAACATGCGCAAGAACGAGTTCCCCGACTTCACCATCCGTCAGGGCATCGTGGTGGCCGTGGCCCCAGGCAACACCGCACAGGAGATGGAAGAGCAGGTGACAAAGCCCCTGGAAGACTACATCTTCTCCTATAAGGAGGTGAAGAAGGAAAAGACCTACTCGATGAGCCAGGACGGCATCGTGTACATCAATGTGGCTCTGAACGACGAACTCGAAAACAAGGACGAGTTCTGGTCGAAGTTCAAGCACGGCGTGCAGTCGTTCAAGA
>CAZXGQ010000188.1:0-3154 GCA_964640415.1 uncultured Prevotella sp. | reverse complement strand
TCCTTGTCGGTGGGATAGTCGCGGTAGCCGTAGTATTTCACCTTGTAGCCGAAGGCTGCGGGTATGCCGCTCTCTACGTACTCGGCGTAGCATGTGCTCGTAGAGCCGTAGGTCACGTTGATGGCCGAGCCCACCTTGCTCATCAGAGTGGCTACGGCTGTGGCCTGTGCATCGGTGAAGTTCCCGTTCTCGTAGGTGTCGATCATGTTGCCCCAGTCGATGGTTGTGCCGTCGGAGTAGGTTGAAGGATACTTGTAGTAGTTCAGAATCTGTGCCATGGCAGTGGCCATGCATCCGGTGGCAGCGTGTGACCCGTCGGTGAGCGTGGGGCAAAGGTTGTTGTAGGGGTACCACTGGCTCCATGTGGTGCTCATGAGCGGGTCTACCGACTCTTTGCATCCGGCTGGTATCTCGTCTACCTGCTTTTCGTCGTCGGCGTCGCCTTGCCAGTCGAACTGCTCGTAGCCCCAGCCCAGGTTGGTACCGTCGGCTGTATAGAGATAAGTCATCCACCACATGCTGCCGCCTGTCTCGTCGCCAGAGAACTCGGAGTAGCTGTATGAGCCGTAGGCCGAGGTGTAGATGTTGGCGTAGTAGTCGCTGGCCACATAGAAGTTGTAGTAGCTGTACTCGTCGGGCTCCACGCTCGTGATTGTGAATGTGGCGTCGCTGTTCTTCTTGAATGCGAAGCTGTAGCCTTCTTCGCCGTAAGGGTTGATCAGCTCGTAGGTGCCGTCGGCGTAGCATACCAGAGTGGCCTTGAACGACTTGCCCAGTACGGCGCTGGTGAGTGTGCCTGTGCGGCGCCACTTTTCGCCCTTGGTGCGCTGGAACTCAAATGTCACAGGCTCTGAGTTGCTGTAGTTCTCGTCGGAGCTTATGGCCACGAGTGTAGCTTTGTAGGTGCCCAGGTCGAGGGCTGCGCTGAAGCTGTTGGTGCTCACGGTGCCTTCGGCCACAAGACTGTCGGCGTCGTTGTATACCGAGTATGTGTAGGCGGTGGCGTGTTCCACCTCCGGCCATGTCACGGTTACCATGTCAGACCCCGAACCGGCATTGATGCTCTCGATGGTAGCGAGCTTGATGTAGTCGTTGGTAGTGGCCTTGAGCTCAACTGTCGGTGAAGTAGTCTTGTCGCCGCCGTAGGGGCCGTAGGCCCACACCTTGAGGGTGTATTCGGTGTTGGCTGTGAGACCGGTGGCCACCATCGATGTTGTGGTTGTCACGCCGCCGGTGACGTGGTCACCGTTGGCGTCTACCAGTTCGTAGGCATACTGCGATGCGCCTTCCACCTTGCTCCAACTGAAGGCCAGCGTGCTCACACTCTTGTCGCCGGCGTTGACCGATGGCGAAGCCAGCTGTGTTGTGGCTATAGTGTCGTTGTCCTTACACGAGGTGACGGCTACGGCCACAAGCGCTGCCACGAGCAGCACAGCGGCCTTATGTATTGATGATATCAATTTCATATTCTTATGTTTTTCTTTTTATCTGAAAAAGTCGTGAATTGAAAGTAAAGACGGGCGGAATCAGTCTTTTGTCTTGTCGTATTTCTCCTTCACGGCGGCGGGCATGTAGCTGCTGTCGAAGTAGATATACATGTAGGTCCAGCCTGAGTTTTCACCGTCGGGATAGTAGACGTAGGCCTGTGACCATCCGGCCGACTCGGTGGTAGATCCGTTCATGTCGATGCCGCCGTAGCTCTCGTCGCTCTCGCTCACGGGGAAGTCGATGTAGCTCACTCCTCCGTGCTCTGCGCCGTCGATGCTCCATGAGGCGTAGTTGCCTGTGTCGTCGAGCAGCCACCAGTAGCTGTAGTCGTAGTCGGAATCATACTCCATGTAGTAGTTGCTCAGAGGCACGATGCTTCCTTTCCAAGTGCTGATGTTGTTGGCATCGAAGTTGTCGGCCGAGTAGTTGCCGTTTTCGTCGGCAGGAATGATCTTGAACTTGAGGTTGATGCCCGAACCGAGGAAGTTCTCGATGTAGAACTGGTTCACGCCCTCCAGGTGGTAGATGTCGGAGTAGGTTGTGGGCACTTCACCGTTTGAGAACAGGAAGTAAGCCTTCTCTATCACCTTCTCCCACTGCGAAACCATCACCTTGTAGTTGAACTTGTATGAGCCTTCATCCTCTTTCAGGTAAGGGTTGGTGTACGACTCGTCCAGGTGCACGGAGTATTTGTATTCCTTGTACATCTGCAGGTTGTTCAAGCCAACCACCATGTTGGTCACGGTGTCGCCGTCGGCAAAAGTCACCGAGGCGGGGAACTGGAATACAGAGTCGGCGTAGTCTACAATTACGGGCACGGTAGCCTGTCCGCTGGCGTTGTGGCGATACACCTTCACCGTGTCGGCTGGCTTCTCGGCATATTCTTGTGGCGAGATTATTGCGTCAGACGAGTTTGATGCGGGGAAGTAGGCCCTTATCACACCTTCGGCCACCTGCGGGGCACGCTCGTAGGTGTCTTCTTCGCTGCACGAACCCAGCACCAAGGCGACCGAGGCAATGAGCAGTGCGCATATATAATGATATGTTGCTTTCATTGTTATATCTGTTTTATATAAATAAAGTGAGTGGATATAAACTTTTGGCTTGGCTTATTCGGCCGAGATAGCGCCCGAGCAGTTGGGGCCTATGGTCACTGCGGGGTTCATGTCCTTCTCGGTTTCGGGTATCATGTAGTTCATCCACGGAGCCACGTAGCCGTTGTATGAGTTGAGCTGCAGGTTCGAAGCGTAGTTGCTTCCGGTGTAGCTGCGCTTCACGGGCAGGTTGAGTCGCTTGTAGTCGAAGAACACGAGGCCTTCGCCCCAAAGCTCTATGCGGCGCTGCACCATGAGGTCGGTGATGAACGAGTCCATATCCGATGAAGAACACTTATACGACTTGTCAGTGTAGCGGTAGGTGTTCACCCATGTCTGCAGCTTCTGGGCTGCTGTGGCCACACCTTGTGTGTGGGCAATGGCTTCGATGTAGTCGAACATCATCTCCTCGTAGCGCATCAAAGGCATAGATGCTATCAAGCCGGTTTCGAGCGTGGTGAGCTCGCCGCTGCCGGGACGGAACTTCAGGTTGGTGTAGGCTGGCAGCTTGCTCCAAGTAGAGATGTCGGTTATCTGCGTCTTGTATTTCGAAGGAATGGTCTTCGAGGTGT
>CAZXGQ010000187.1:0-3194 GCA_964640415.1 uncultured Prevotella sp. | reverse complement strand
CAGCTTGGGGCGAGATGGCGAAGCTGGGCAGGAAGGCGAGCTTGGCAGCCTTGAGTGTGGCTGCAGCCTCCTCCATCCTCTGCAAGGCCTGCTGGTAGTCGGTGTTCTGGCTCAGTCCGCGCTCAATGTATTGCTGCAGAAGTTGGTCCTTGAAGAGGTCGTGCCAGTCCATGAATCCCAGCGATGTGGTGTCGTTCTGTATCGAGTCTCCCTGGTATTCCGTGATGGCTTTTTCCAGCACGGAGTCGCCGTAGAGCTTGTCCGGGACTTGCGTCACCGGCTGATATTTTGTGTATAAGCCGCAACTGCTCAACGACGAGAGCAGGAGGGCTGAAAACAATATATTCTTCTTTGCCATATTTATATTTCCTCCTAATCTTTAGTCCTTGGCTTCCAGGGCCCGTTGCCTTAGCATAGATGCCCTTGAAGCTGTTGGACTTTTCACACTTAATTCTTCACTCTTCGTTCTTCACTTGATTCTTCACTCCTTTCCTGCCTTGCTTTTTTCCTCAAGGCTCTCCAAGAGTTCCTGCTGCAGCTGCAAGTCGCCAGCCTCATCATAAGGTTTGCGCACTTTCTCCTGCAACCATTCAAAGACGATGTAGAACACAGGCACCACGAAGATGAGGCAAACGGAGCCTACAAGCAGACCACCTACAACACCCGTTCCCAAAGAACTGTTGCCGTTGGCACCGGCACCGGTAGAGAACATCAGAGGCAACATACCGAACACCATGCAGAGCACAGTCATGAGGATAGGACGCAAGCGGTCCTGGGCTGCAGAGAATGCCGACGACACGATGCCCATGCCGGCGCGGCGGCGTTCCACCGCATACTCGGTGATAAGGATGGCGGTCTTGGCGAGAAGTCCGATGAGCATGATGATACCTGTCTGCAGATAGATGTTGTTCTCAAGGCCGAAGAATTTGGCGAAGAGGAAACTGCCCATCAGTCCGAACGGTACGGAGAGGATGACTGCGAACGGGATGAGGAAGCTCTCGTAGAGGCAGGCCATGATGATGTAGATGAGGATGACGCATATGCCGTAGATAAAGAGCGTCTTGCCGCCGCTGCTACTGCCTTCCTCACGTGCCATGCCGCCGAACTCGTAGCCGTAGCCCTGAGGCAAGGTCTGTTCTTTCACTTCGGCAATGGCCTTCTGGGCCTCACCGGTAGAATAGCCGTCGGCCACGTTCACGTTCACCTGAATTGAACTGTAGAGGTTGAAGCGGTTTGACACCTGCGGTCCCACTCCGTCTTTCAGGGTGACGAACTCGCTGAGCGGAGCCATCTCCGAGCCGTTGCGCACGAACATGTTGTCGAGCGAGTGCTTGTCGAGTCGGTACGTTGGCGAAGCCTCTATCATCACGCGGTACACCTTACCGAACTCGTTGTAGTTGCTCACATAAGAGCCGCCGCAATAGCTGCCCAGAGCATCGAGAATCGTTGAAGGCGAAATGCCGGCGCGCTTACACTTGGCAGCGTCTACATCTACAGATATCTGCGGGAAGTTCATGCCATAGGATGTGTATGCCACAGCCACCTCCGGACGCTTGTTGAGCTCGCCGAGGAACTTCATCACATACTGATAGAACACCTTCTTGTCGCCGCCGGTCTTGTCCTGCATGTTGAGCTCGATGGAGTTTCCAAGACCGTAACCCGGAATCATGGCAGGCTGGAAACAGAACACCTGCGCTTCTTTCAGCTTGCTGAACTCGCCGTTCAGTCGTGCCATAACATTGTCTATTGAGTGTTCCTTGCCCTTGCGCTCCTCCCAGCTCTTGAGTCGCACCACAATGGTTCCGTAGGAGGTACCCTGGCCGGAAAGCAGACCGTAACCGGCAACCGTACTGAAGTGCTGCACCTCTTCTTGTTTGGCGAGGATGGTGCTTATCTTGTCAATGGTTTTGTTTGTCTCCGACAGTGTGTTACCCGGTGAGGTGCTGACGTTGATCATCATCACGCCCTGGTCTTCCTGTGGCACGAAACCGGTCTTGGTGGTAGTCATAAGGAATACGAGCAGAGCAACAGAAGCGCCCAGTCCGACCCATGCCAACCAGCGATGGTGGAAGAAGAACATCAGTCCGCGCTTGTATTTCTTCATCACCGCATTGAACGAGGCGTTGTATGCGGCACGGATGCATGCGTTGAATCCTTTCTTGTGCCCGTCGATAGGGTTGCCGTTGGCATCGGTCAGCAGTTTGCCGCGCGCATCGGTGGCGCCTTCGGTCGGGCGCATCAGCATGGCGCAGAGAGCCGGACAGAGGGTGAGGGCAGAAATCATGGAGAGACCCACTGACGTGGCCATGGTGATACCGAACTGTGTATAGAAGATACCCGACGTGCCGCCCATGAACGACACAGGGATGAACACGGCCATGAAGACCATCGTACAAGAGACCACTGCCATACTAACGTCGTGGAGTGCGTCTCGGGTGGCAAGATAAGGCGACTTGTAGCCCACATCAAACTTTGCCTGCACAGCCTCAACCACCACGATGGCATCGTCGACCACCGTTCCGATGGCAAGCACAAGGGCGAAGAGGGTCAGGATGTTGATACTGAATCCTGCCACTGTAAGGCAGGCGAACGTTCCGATGAGCGAAACGATGATGGAGATAGACGGGATGAGCGTACTCTTGAAGTCCTGCAGGAAGAAGTACACCACCAAGATAACGAGGATGATAGCGATGACCAAAGTCTCCACCACCTCGTGGATAGAGGCAAAAAGGAAGTTGTTGGAGCTGTGCATCTCCACGAACTCCAGGCCCTTGGGCAGGGCCTTCGACATCTCGTCGAGCTTTGCAGATATGTTCTTGTTCACCTCCGTGGCGTTGGCACCTGCCACCTGGAAGGTCATGAAGGTAACGCCCGGTTTCTTGTCCACCTCACCGTGGAAACTGTAAGAGAGTCGGCCGAGTTCGACCTCAGCCACGTCTTTGAGTCGCAGCACCGTTCCGTCGGTATTGCTACGGATAGCCATGTTCTTGAACTCCTCAACGCTCTTCAGTCGGCCGTGGTATTTCAGGGTGTACTGGAATGTGTTGGGCGAAGCCTCACCGAGCGATCCAGTAGGAGCTTCGATGTTCTGCTCACCCAGGACCTGGGTCACGTCGGAGGGCTGCAGGTTGTACTGCGCCATGAGGTCCGGCTTGAGCCAGATACGCATGCTGTAGGTATCGCCAAGCTCCAGC
>CAZXGQ010000186.1:0-3203 GCA_964640415.1 uncultured Prevotella sp. | reverse complement strand
TTAACACTTCTGAGCCTCTTTTGTCGTTCTAGAATGTGTGCCTCCCAAGTGTTAAAATCTTGCTATAAATCTTTACATTCACAACGTACGGAGACGTTTTATTTTATCCGGTACATCACTCCAAATGTCGGAAGAAGCTCTTTTTTTTGTATTCTATAAAAGATAAAAATGAAATAATTGCCATTTTTATTCTTTATAAAAGATAAAACCTGTATATTTGTGGAGAATTTCATTTATAAAGGATAAAAGTATGGAAGCAATCATTCGTCAATCCTACGTAGACAAGATAGAGAAGTATCTTGGCAAAGAGACCATCATCGTATTGGTTGGCCAACGCCGTGTAGGTAAAAGCTATACGCTGAAAATGATACGTGACCGCAAGAAAGCAGAAGAAACAAACAATGTTATATATATAGATAAGGAGAAAAGAGAGTTTGACAACATTCAGACATATCAAGACCTCAATGACTATATCGGGCAACATTTCCTGTCTGACAAGCACAACTACATTCTCATCGATGAGATACAAGACATCAAAGAGTTCGAACGTTCCGTTCGCAGCTTCCGCACAGAGCCAAACACCGACATCGTCATCACAGGCAGCAATGCCCGAATGCTGAGCAACGAACTGAGCACACTCATCGGAGGAAGATACAAGGAAATCTATATCCAATCGCTCAGCTACAATGAGTTTCTGCAATTCCATAAATTCGATAACAACGACGAATCGCTCAGCTTATACCTTCAATATGGCGGTCTGCCAGGCTTGGCTAAAATCGGTCTGGACGAAGATGACGCACGTGAATACCAAACAGATATCTACCATACCGTTTTGCTAAAAGATGTCATAATGCGCAACCAGATAAGAAACGTACCATTCTTGGAAAACTTGGTGCGTTTTTTGGCTGACAATACCGGTAAACTGATTTCTGCCAACAGCATAGCAAAATACATGAAGTCGCAAGGAGAATCAATCACATCTGCTGTTATCATCAACTACATTTCCTTTCTTTGCGAAGCCTTCATCTTGCATAAGGTGAACCGCTACGACGTACATGGCAAGCGAATCTTCGAGACCAACGACAAGTTTTACTTTGAGGACAACGGCATCCGCAATGCTCTAGCCGGTGGAACGCGTGAGGGCGACATTGAGAAAGTGATAGAGAATGTCATATACCAGCACCTCATCCGTTTGGGGTATAAGGTGTATGTTGGGCAGCTGCAGGCAGGAGAAATCGACTTTGTATGCACCAAACCCAAAGGCGAGCGCATCTATGTGCAAGCCTCATATGTCATTGCTGATGCTACAACCAGAAAACGGGAGTTCGGCAACTTATGCCTCATCAAGGACAACTATCCAAAGTGTGTCATCTCCATGACCCCTCTCCTTACCAGGAACGATGATGAAGGTATCACTCATCTGCATCTTCGCAAGTTCCTCACCGAAGGTTTTTCCGATTTACATCTATATTAGAAAAGTCAGTATCATCCGATGCCAATGGTCTAATGAATACCCTCCGGACGGATGGTTCTCCGTCATTGCATAAAGGTGGCAATATGGCTTGTCGATGAGCACGCGACGTGAATATGTAAAATACAATAAAGAAACGGCCTAAGCAGAAGGATTCAAAACACCTTGATGCTTAGGCCGTTTCTTTTGCCGTATAAATATGCGTAGAGTGCTTACTTCACACTGAGTTTTACAGTCTGTCCCTTTACCTTTATTATATATACGCCGCAACCAGGAAGGTCTACCTCGTGGTTGGCGCCGCGGTAAACGGTGTGGCCGGCGATGTCGGCGATGTAAAGCATCTCGCTGTCGGCAAGTCCGTTGACGCTGAGGTGGCGGTCTGCAACTTTTATGTGCATATCCTCTGCCGATACTCCGTCGATGCCGGTAGCCTTCGTTACGGTCACAATGCAGTTGATGGTCTTGTTAGAGCCGTCGGTGGTCTTCGCCGTGATGATGGTCTTGCCTTCGCTCACGCCAGTGACATTGCCTTCGGTATCAACTGTAGCCACGGCAGACTTGGCGGACGTCCATGCAAGCGTCTTGTTGGTTGCGTTCTCCGGGTTATAGGTAACAGTGAGCTGCTTTGTTTCACCGGTTTCTATTTCGACATTAGACTCGGTGAAGGCTATGCTGACAATGGTGACTACCGGAGCCTTCTTGGTCTCCACTTTGATGTGGCACGTAGCCGTTACGCCGCTGCCGTCGGCAGCCGTTGCCGTGATGTTTGCTTCGCCCTCTGCAACAGCAAGCACAAATCCGTCGCTTGTCACCATGGCAACATCGTCATTGCTGCTCGCCCATGTCACGTTCTTATTGGCAGCTGTAGTAGGAGCCACTGTAGCGCTGAGTTGCATGGTGTCGTCAACATATAGGGTAGCCTCAGTCTGGTTGAGCACGATGCTCGTCACTTTCTCCACAACGACAGGTGCGTCGCAGCCTTCAGTCTTGCTGAAACGTCCCCACCAGTTGTCTGCCTTGTAAACAGTCTCCTTGCCGTTGAGCACGTGGAGCGTTGCCTGTTTGAACACATCGTCCATGTTGGCTGGGTCTTCGGTACCGATGAAGTCTGGTACGGTCTCGGCATAGCAGTAGACATCCTTCAGCGCTGAGCACCCCATGATGATATTGTCGTTGAGGTGGTCCATCGTTGCCGGCATCTCGATGCTTTCTATGTAAGCGCAACCGTTGAAGGCATTGTTGTTGACATACTTCGTACCGCTTGGCAGCACCACATTGATGATTTCGTTGCCGGCAGCATCGTAGATGTGCTGTGATGTGTTGGCCGGGTTGGCCTTGGCATTGTTGAAATTCGTCTGTGCGAAGCTCTTCAAACTACTGATATAGACCTTGGTCAGCACCGGACACTGGTTGAAGGCGTTGTTGCCAATAGTCATTGTCTCGATATTGGTGCGGAAGGTTACGGCAGTGAGCGCAGAGTTGTTCTCGAATGCAGCCGAGCCGAGACCTTGCAGATGCTCCGGCAGGGCTATCTCCAGCAGATGCTCGTTGTTGATGAATGCACCTGCCTGTATGTTGGCAAGGCTTTCCGGCAGGGTGATGTTGCTGAAACCACATTCGCCGAATGCATACTCGTCGATATAGTTGAGAGAAGTAGAGAGGTGGATATCTGTCAGTCCACTGTTGTAGCGGAAGGCAGAGTTGCCTATGCTGAGCACGGAGTTAGGCAGTT
>CAZXGQ010000185.1:0-3213 GCA_964640415.1 uncultured Prevotella sp. | reverse complement strand
CTTGGTTTTTGTCTACCGTGCCGAACGCCTTGTAGAACTCGCGTGTGTACAACTCTTCGGCGGGCAACTCCTGCTCTTCCACGGAGCAGGAAGCCATTGCGCTGGCCGCGATTGTGAGGCCAAACAGTGTTTTGATATTCATATCTCTTGTTTTTGTATTCGTTGTTATTTCAGCAAGTAGTGTATACGTACCTTCACGCAGCGGTTAAGCTTGGCGTTGAGGCCGCGCGTTGACTTGTCGGTTACGGTGCGGATGTTGCCGCTCATGTCGCCTACCATGTAGATCTGCGAGGCGGCATTCTTCATGCAAGGCTTCTGCTTGAGCCATGAGATGACTGTTGCGGCACGGTTCTGCGATAGTGCGCTGTTGCGTTCGCGTCCCACCTGAGAGGCGTTGTCGCCGGTGTAGTTGTCTTGGCTTGTGGCAAGACCCTCACACTGTATCATGGCGATGGTGCCATTCTTCAGTATGTCTTTTATGTGAGAAACCGTAGCGGTGTCGGTGAACTGGGCAATGTAGCCCTCGTTGCTGTTCATGGCAGCGTAGACGTCGGCGAAGCTTACGAGCTCCTCACCCTTCTCCACGTCCATGTTCTTGCGCACGGTGGCGAGACCCTCGTGCTGGTTCAGACCGAACGATGTGGTCTCCATATAGTTGTTGTCAGAGAGAAGTTTCTGTCCCTCCGTCTCCTTGTCGATACGGTACTGCCATGTGTGCTGGCCGTCGTAGATAGGAGCGTAGTAGTAGCCGTGCTGCTTGCGGAAGTTGGCCATGTCGGTATCCTTCAGACTGAGCGACAGTGGCTCTTTCGACATCTCGTAGCCGCGTGGCAGAGAACCTGTGTCGAATGTGCGGTTGGCTGTCTCAGTGGCAATGTCTTCTGTGGCGAGTCCAATGGGCGACTTGCCGTCGGCGAGGCGCGAAGCCACTTGTCCGTTGTCTACGTAACGCTTCTGTGTGAACAGGCCGCCTGCGAGGTAATCGATGGCGTTGACCTTGCTGTTTGCGATTGAAGGAGCGTCGCTACGTCCCGAATAGTTGTTGGGGTAGAACACGTAGAAGGTCATGGTGCGGTAGGTCACGCTGTTGTCCTTGGCTTTCACCGTGAGGATGTCGCGCTCACGGTAGTCGCGGCGATAAATTGACGTTGCGCTGCGCTTCCAGCCGCTGCTCTTCTTTGTGCCGAGATACCATGTAAAGCCGAGGTCGATGCCGAGGTTGCAGTCCCACTTCTGGGCATAGTGGTCAGCCTGTCCGTACTCAAGGTCAAAGTTGGTCTGGTAGAACAGTCCGCGAGCCTTGAGGTCAACAGAAAAGTTCTTGCGGGGTGTGAAGAAGCGGCTGTACTGCAGTTCGAGGTGTCCGCTCCACTCGTTGTCGCTGCCGCCCGAATGTCCGAAACCTGTATGGTGTACGCCACCGATACCGCCGGCAAACATAAACTGGTTCATGTGTCTCTTGCTGTAAGCACCTTCATAACCGAAGAAGAGACGTGTAAGGTTGAGCACAACGTTTCCGCTGATGTCCCACCAACCGGTCTTCATCTTGCGGTAAGGCGTGTTGTCGTCGGTGAGACGCACGTCACCATAGCCGTAGTGACCGGTGAGATACTCTGTCCATCCGCGTGAGTTTGACTTTATGAACTCCAGCTTCAGGGCGATGCCCGGTGTGAACCATTTACCGATACCGATGCTCCAGTCTGGAGAAATTGTACCCCCGAAGCTTCCTGTGTTGCTGTAGTCACCACGGAAGGTGTGGGCGCCAATGGTACCGAAGACGAACCAGTTCTTGCTGAAGCGGTTGGTCACGACGCGCATGGGGTCGTAGACGGTGTCGGTCACCATTGCCACTTTTGTAGGGGCTGAGTAATCTACCGTGTCGGTATAAATTACCGGATAGTTCTTGTACTTGTCACGCTGGGCAAATGTGCTTGCAAAGGGCAACATAAGCAGCGAGAGTAGCATCAATAAATTTTTCTTCATGAATCTATAAACGTACGTAAGTATTATAATCTTTATATGCCTGCAGTTCTATATCTAATGTATATCCCTACTCAATGATAGTGCGTATAACTACACTACTCCAAACATACTACAAAGTTACGGATATTTTTAGGAAAGTTTTATCTTTTTGCCTATAAATTTATCGTGAAATCTTAATTTAACATTATCGGGCAAGTAATAGTCATCGTGCCTATCGCCATTTGGGTTGTTGAAGTACATAAGACCAACCTTTTCAAGACCTACGTTGCAAATGCCATGCGAATAAACATTGAACAAAATAAGTCTCTATATGTAATAATGTGTTCTTTATGCCTGTGTTATTGGCGCAATGTGGAGGCTAAGAGTTTTGGAAGTTCGGTAAGAGTTACTATATGGTGCTGAGGTTGGTATGGCATGTCCAGTTCGTTGAATTTCTGCAGATGGATGTTCTCGCCGTTGTCGCGGAGGCAGACGGTGGTCCATCCCAAACGGTTGGGTGTGATGAAATCCTTTGCGGGATTGTCGCCTACATAGACGAACCTTTCCATTTCAGGATGCCGTTGCATCACTTGTCGGTAGTTGGCTTCCGACGGTTTCTCGGTGCCAATCTCCTCGCTGATGATGATGTCGTCCTCGGCAATCCAACGGTCCAGCCCTAAGGCGGCTATCTTGTTGCGTTGTTGCACCGAGCGGCCGTCGGTGATGATGGCGAGTGTGCACCTCGCTGCTTTCAACTCGTCGAGCGTCAGCCTTACTTCCTCGGCAAGGTTGATGTCGGGGCGGTGCGAGCGGTACATCTGCAGGTATGTCTCTATCGGTGTGTTGGTCTTCAGAGTCTTGTTGAGCTGTCGGAAAGCATTGCCGCCGTTGCGGAAGGTTTGCATCATCATTGCCAGCAGATCGGAACTGCGCAGTTGGTCGCCATGAGTGGCCTCAAGTGCTATCTCGCAGTAGGCTGAGCGCAGATAGTCTATCTCCTTATAGAGGGTGTCGTCGAGGTCGAAGGCCACGAGGGAATGTGCAAGATTTGGCATAACAGGCGAATGTCAGGTTTGGATAATTCGTTCTTAGGGTAAGGTTAGTTGTTATAACCAGATATACATCGTGAGGTTAATGAACCACGAATTTTTCGAATTTGACGAGATTTGTCGAAGACCCACTGACCAACGGGAAGTAATGGCTGTCGTGCAGCCAGATTCGTTTGATTTGTATGATTCGTGGTAACCCCTC
>CAZXGQ010000184.1:0-3248 GCA_964640415.1 uncultured Prevotella sp. | reverse complement strand
CTTTCTCATTTATTTTTTCCAAATTATTCAGCAAAATTACTGCTTTTCTTCAAGAATAGATGTAATTTTGCATGGAAGTTTTTTACGGTAGAGAATAAATTTATTATCATTGCTGAATGGATATAAAGAAAAGCGGTAAAGCCAATTTGGACAACCATCGTTCTACAGGGTTCCTGCTGGGTCTTATCCTGGCATTGTCCCTGCTTTTCGCTGCTTTCGAATATACCACCCGTCCGCAAGGCGCCGAAGAAGACGACTCCATGTTCGACGACCTTGCCGATGAGCTCACTATGAAGTCGGCTCCGCAAGACACGCGCGACATGGTTTCGGCTGTGTCGGCACCGGCCTCAAAAGCGATAACCCAAAACGTGAAGGAGGTGCCGCATGTGGACAATGCCGCGAAGATAGCACCCATAACGAGCAAGCTCGTCATAGGCGACGGACAAGCCGTGCAGAAAGACGCCAACGTGACCGAGGCGCTGCCACAAGTGACCGCCGACAAGGATACCACGGTGATGCACACGGTGGAGCAAATACCGGAGTTTCCGGGCGGGATAGTGATGTTCATGAAATGGCTCACCCGCAACCTGCGCTATCCGCCACAGGCACAAAAGCAGAAGATACAGGGCAAGGTGGTGGTGTCGTTCATAGTGAACAAAGACGGCTCCATAGCCTGGCCAAAGGTGGTGAAGTCGGTAGACCCGTTGCTCGACAACGAGGCAATGCGGGTCATAAAGATGATGCCGAGGTGGAAACCGGGCATGGACAAAGGCGTCACGTGCCGAACCATGTTTGCCATCCCAGTCAATTTCGTATTATAATATATTTATATAATGTATAGCTCAGAAGAAATTTTGGCAAAGGTCAACCGTTTTCTGGAGGACCTGCCTTACGATCGTCAACCTGTAACACTCTACGACCCTATTCGCTATGTGCTGTCAATGGGCGGCAAGCGCATAAGGCCGGTGCTGATGCTGCTTGCCTACCAGCTCTACAACGACGACCCTGAGAGTATCCTCATGCAGGCTGCCGCCTTGGAGACTTACCACAACTATACGCTGTTGCACGACGACCTTATGGACAACGCCGACCTTCGCCGCGGCCACGAGACGGTGCACAAGAAGTGGAACGCCAACCAGGCCATCCTCTCCGGCGACTCGATGCTCGTGCTGGCTTATGAGCGCATGGCGCAATGTCCCAAGGACAAGCTCTCTCAGGTGCTTGGCATCTTCACGGAGACTGCGCTCGAGATTGGCGAGGGTCAGCAATACGATATCGACTTCGAGCAGCGCAATGATGTGAAGGAGGAAGAATACATAGAGATGGTGCGGTTGAAGACGAGCGTGCTCCTGGCCTGTGCCCTGAAGATCGGCGCCACGCTTGCCGGAGCACCCGAGGAAGACCTCTGCAATCTCTATAAGTTCGGCGAGCAGGTCGGTCTGGCCTTCCAGTTGCAGGACGACTTCCTGGATGTCTATGGCGACCCCAAGGTCTTCGGCAAGGCCATAGGCGGCGACATAACGTCGAACAAGAAGACCTATATGCTCATCAACGCCTTCAATCATGCCAACGACGCCCAGCGTGAGGAGCTGACGCGCTGGATCACGGCAAAGACCTTTGACCGAGAAGAGAAGGTGGCGGCCGTGACGAGGCTCTACAATGAGATTGGCGTCGACAAGCTTGCGCTCGACAAGATAGCCTACTATTTTGAGCAGAGCAGGAAGTATCTCGATGCCGTGAAGGTGGAAGAGGACAAGAAGACTGTGTTGAGACAGTATGCCGAGAAAATGATGTCAAGAAAATATTAATTGTCTGTCCACATGCCTGACTATAAGTTTATTGACACCCACGCCCACATTGACGGTGAGGAGTTCAAGGACGACCTGCCATTGGTAATACAGCGGGCCAAGGACAGCGGCGTGAGCGCCATCTTCCTTCCCGGAGTAGACGCTTCATCGGTGACGAGTGTCATGGATGTCTGCCGCCAATACCCCGGCTATTGCTACCCCATGGTAGGCTTGCAGCCTGAGGAGGTGCGCGGCGACTGGCGAGACGTGTTGGCCATGATGCGCAAGGCGATGGACAATAATGCCTCCGGGTGTTCTGGCGAGCCGCGTTACATAGCCATAGGCGAGTGCGGACTCGATTTCTATTGGAGCCGCGAGTTTGAGAAAGAACAGCTTGCCGCCTTCGAGGAACAGGTGAAGTGGTCGGTGGAGACACGTCTGCCGCTTATGATCCATTGCCGCAAGGCTCAAAACGAACTTCTCCATATCCTGCGGAATTACGAGAAGAACCTTCCCGGCGGTGTGTTCCATTGCTTCACGGGCAACCAGAAGGAGGCTGAGGAGTATCTCCGTTTCGACAAGTTCGTGCTTGGCGTAGGCGGCGTATCAACGTTCAAGAGCAGTCATTTGCGCGAAGACTTGCCTGCCGTGGTTCCGTTGAACCGCATAGTGCTTGAAACCGACAGTCCTTATATGGCTCCAGTGCCCAACAGGGGCAAACGCAACGAAAGCGCCTTCGTGAGCCTTGTGCTCGAAAACCTTGCCACCTGCTATGGCGAATCTGTGGAAGACGTGGCGAGGATTACCACCGAGAATGTGCGTCGCACCTTTCCCTTGTATGAACCCGAATAAAAAAGATAAAAGCACGCTATGAACAGTGGATGTTTATAGCGTGCTTTACTGTTTGTGGTGCATTCCAATGTCGTATAAAAAGGTTTATATTGATTAGTTTGGCTTACATGGACAACACATCTATTCTTCTATTTGTATTCGTGCAGAGCCACGGAGCTTCTTGAGCCGCATAGGTTATGCCTTTTAAGCGTCGAGATTTTAAGAGAGGTCTTCAGCCCTGATGAGGTTTTAACGAGCACTATTCACTGGTATTATTCCACATGCGGTGATATGTCGGCTTTGCTGATGTCCCTACTTTTTTGTACCTTTGTGCAACATTTATAAAAACACTTGACAATGGAAAAACGATTCTATGACATAAGTATTTTGCGGGTGATGGCCATGCTGCTGGTTGTGTATTATCATTGCATTTGCCCTTACTACGTATGGAGCGGTATAGATAGTGCCGGATTTGTTAATCCGATATATGAAAAAGTATGTTTCGATCTTACGGGCATTCATATGCCTTTATTCTTCTTGATAGCAGGCTATCTGTTTGGTTATAAGCGATTTAGTAGGGGGGGGTATACCGATTCACGGGCGTTCCTTATTGGCAAGGCCAAGCGGGTG
>CAZXGQ010000183.1:0-3312 GCA_964640415.1 uncultured Prevotella sp. | reverse complement strand
AGTATTCGTCGTCGAGGAATTCCTGCAGTTCTTCCTCACCCACGATAATCTTGATCTTCTTGCGCGCCACACTGTCAAGGCCTGCAAAGATGTCGCCCAAGGGGATGAAGTTGTCGGGAGTAAGGCTCTTGTAGCAATGGTTCGCGTTGTGTGCTCCAGTAGAGTAGTTGATGAGGTCGAGCGTAGTGAGGTTTGTACAGCCTCTGAACATTGAGTCGGGAAGAGCCAGTGTCATGCCCGAAGCCAGAGAACGTGCGCTTCCATTGTATCGTTCCTGAAATTTCACCTCCTTCAGGTTGGTCTTGTTGTGGAAAGCATCGAAAGCAATGGCTACAGTCTGGTAGTCGTCTAAATATCCGCAGTCATTGAAAATGGTCACAGAACTTTGGTCGTCCACACTCTTCACATACATGTGGGCTACGTTTACCGTCTTCTGCCGGCTGATGATGTAGCCGCCACCTGTCGTTGTCCAGGTTGACGGGCGGTCAAAATTCTTTCTTGCACGATTGGAAATGTAATTAATGGCAGTACTGTTGTTGATAGCAGCTTTTGCACTAAGACTTATCAAAGCTGCTGCTTCCAATGAATTTATCGCCCGAGAAAGTATAGAATTGCAATATTGTAGAGCAGTATATGGAATCTGAGTTGAAGTATAAAGAATTCCCTGTGTGCTAAAATAGACTGGTTCTTCTTCTAATAAAGTGGTTGATGCCCAGCTGCTAACATTTTTAACAGCTTGCGCTGTTTTGGCAAAGACCTTGCTTCCCACCGACGCAAATCCTTGTGCACCTTTAGCATATTCAGTCAATTTTGCCGGCACCTCAATACCCGTGCCCACCGTCGAATAAGCTGCAGACCAAATAGTTGCAGCAGTCAATGCAACTCGCACAGCGATAAGCGCTGGTGTCAGCCACGACATGCTCAATGAGGTTATCTGTGTAGTGGTCATGCCGTTCATCAGTTGGGTGGCATAGCCGTAGGTCACGCCATAGCGCTTTATATCTGTTGCATCGCTAGGCAGGTAGTCACAAGCCACGATGTAGTCCTTGTACTGGCTCCAGTTGGCATCGTTGATGAAGTCGTTGTAGTAGGCAGGCAGCACCTTGATGCGGAAGTCCTGGTCTACACCGTCGAACACATGCTCACCGATAAACACCTGCGAAGGCTTTATGCCCTCGTAGTGGTTTGTACCCTTGGTGTTCAACATGAACATGTTGAGCTCCTTCAGGTTTGAGCAGCCCTTGAAGGTGTTGCTCGGGATGACGAGCGAGAAGTCGGTGACCGTGTTGTAGTTGTTGGCCACTATGTCCTCAAACACAATAGACTTGATGCCTGTCTTGTCCTGGAATCCGTTGGCTGAGAGTGCCAGCGTCTTGTAGTGATGGGGGTAATATTCACCTATATCGCTGTACAGCTTCAGTTGGCCATTCTTCAGTTTCGATTCGTCGACACCCGAGGCAAACACATATTTGATTTCGCTGTCGTTACCATATTCCAATATGCTCGACATCGAGAGGTTGCGGTATTCGGTCTTCCACGAAGCCAGCATCGTCTCCATCTCCTGGTTGTTGGCGTTGGTGTAGCACGTCTGGCCGTCCTCGGAGGTGTAATAAGAGTATATCACTCCGTCCTCAGTCCAGTTGTCTGCACCAAAATCGCCCTCCTCTATCAGGTCTTTATATTGTGCCCAACCGTATTGGGTGTCTTTCTTGAAGGTGCTCACCAGGCTCTTTGGCACAAAAATCTTCAAACCGGTGCAACCGTCGAACACACCTTTGCCTATAGGCATGTTTTCAGGGAGAATCTTCTCCACGTGATCGCTGCCCTGGTCGGAATAGAGTGCTACGTTGAATGCTGCAAGGTTTTTGCAGTTGGCAAAGGCAGAGTCGCCGATGGCGATGTTGAACGGCTGACTGGCACTGTCGGCCGACTTGGTGATCTGCTGGAACTTTACCGTCTTGATATTGTCCTTGCCCTTGAACGACGAGGCCCATATCTTAGTGGTGTTGTAGTCGTAGGTCTGGCCGATGTCCTGGTATATCCACAGCGTGTTGCTGTTGTCGTTGATGTAACTGTCGTCGGCACCAATCACGTGCACCTGGCTTGAGCCGTAAGTGCTGCCGTTGTCCACCTTAACGATGGAACCAGTGTTGTCGCGGTTGCGGTCGTAGGCATAGCGTGCACCGTGCTCGGCGTTCACGTCTTCGGTGCGCATAGAGGTGGTTGGAACAATATACTGCTTGTACTTGCTCCACATAGAATCGGTGCAGAACTCATCGTAGTATTCTGCATCCACATAGATTTTTGCATTGGGACTGTTGGCAAACATCTTGTCGCCGGCGGGATACACGTCGCCGGGGCGGAGCATAACAGTGTGGTCATCACCGGCAAACATCTTGTAGCACATCTTCAGGCTCTTGAAGTTGCTGTCGAAAGCATAGTCGGCTATCTTCATGTTTATCCAGCCGCACGCCTTTGTGCCAGCAAGGTTGCTGTTGTTGTCCCAGAACGAGAGTTCCTCAGCGCCCTTCAGGGTCTCTATCTCGGTGGTGAAATAGTTGGCGGTGGAACCTATGTCGACAATGGCGTAATAGGTGCCCTTGCCTTCGGCTGCCACACCGGTGATGTGCATCTCGGAGGCTTCCTTGTCGCCAACCTTGATCTTCTTTCCGGTGAATTCATACCTGAGGTTGCCCTCGTTGTATTTAGTGTTTGTAGCCGAGCCGCTCTTGTCGTAGCCGCGTATCAGGCCGGCATAGTTGTTGTCGGACGCATGCACGGTGACGTCGCCTGCCGACTGGTCGGCATAGCAGTTGTCGATGAGCGTGGCACCATCGGTCATGTAGCCTACCACGCCACCCACATAGTCGTCGCCCCAAACGGTAGAAGGACCCACGACGATGCTGTTGTAGATCTTTGCACCCGAGTTCAACTCTCCTACAATGCCGCCCACGTACTCTTCGTGGGGCTTTATGGTGCCTTGGAAGGAACAGTCGCGTATCACAGCGCTCATGTCGGCTTTGCCAGCGATGCCGCCTACATAGTCGGCCTTGCCGTCGAGTCCGTCGAGCGTGGCATTCTTCACGTGGCAATTCTCCACGCAGTTCTCTATCGTGCCGCCGTTGCGGGTCACGAATCCGGCGATACAGCCACCGTAGTTGCTGGTGGTGGAGACGAAGGAATGGTCGAGGGTGACATTGCGTATCGCACCGTCCTGCACATAGCCGAACAGGCCGGCATACTTCTGGTTGCCAACGGTGAGGCTGTCGATGGTAAAGCCCTGGCCGTCGAAGATTCCCGCGAAGTGGTTGT
>CAZXGQ010000182.1:0-3516 GCA_964640415.1 uncultured Prevotella sp. | reverse complement strand
ACATACGTGCCGGTGAAGTTCACCGACAAGCCGGAGGAGTATTCCAAGTTCTGGGCCATGCGCTCCGGTGTCTTCCCTGCCGTGGGCGGCACGCGCAAGCTGGGCACAACGTGCCTCATAGAAGACATAGCGTTCCACATCGAGGACCTGCCCGACGCCACCGCCGACCTGCAGGAACTGATAGCGCGCCACGGCTACGACGACGCCTGCATCTACGGCCACACGCTGGAGGGCAACTACCACTTCATCATCAACCAGAGGTTCGACTCCGACGAGGAGGTGCAGCGCTACGAGAACCTGATGAACGACGTGAAGACCCTGGTGGTGGACAAATACGACGGCTCGCTGAAGGCGGAGCACGGCACAGGCCGCAACATGGCGCCTTTCGTGCGCTACGAGTGGGGCGACGACGCCTACGAGGTGATGAAGGCCGTGAAAGACATCTTCGACCCCAACGGCCTGCTCAACCCCGGCGTGATATTCAACGACGACCCCAAGTGCCACCTCAAGCACTTCAAGCCCCTGCCCATGACCGACCCCATCGTGGACCGCTGCATAGAATGCGGATTCTGCGAGGTCAACTGCGTCACGTGCGGCTTCGCACTGTCGAGCCGCCAGCGCATCGTCATACAGAGGGAGCTGAGCCGGCTGAGAACTACCGGCGAGGACCCGCAGCGCCTGCAACGGCTGGAGAAGGAATACAAATACTGGGGCAACGCCACGTGCGCCGGCGACGGCTTGTGCTCAACGTCGTGCCCCATGCACATCAACATGGGCGAACTGACCCACGTCTTGCGACAGAAGGAACTGCCCAAGGGCAGTCTGGGCTACAAGGCGGGCGACTTTGCCGCCAACCACCTCGCCGGCATAAAGGATGCGCTGCGCCCCGTGCTCACGCTCGCCGACACCGCCCACGCCGTGCTCGGCACCAAGGCCATGAGCACCGTGACAAAGGCCATGCACGACACGCTGAACATACCGCAGTGGACGCCGGCAATGCCAAAGGCATTCTGCGTGGACAAAAATCTGAAGGCGAGCCAGCCGAAACAGAAGGACAAGGTGGTGTACTTCCCGAGCTGCATAAACCAGACTATGGGTCTGCAGCGCAAGTCGCCCGAGGAGGCGGCACTGGTCAACAAGATGGTGTCGCTGCTCAACAAGGGCGGCTACGAGATAATCTTCCCCAAGGGCATGGACCACATGTGCTGCGGCACCATCTGGGAGAGCAAAGGCATGATGGACATTGCCGACCGCAAGTCGAAGGAGCTGGAGGAGGCTCTGTGGGAAGCGAGTGAGCACGGCAAGTATCCCGTGCTGTGCGACCAGAGCCCGTGTCTGCACCGCATGCGCGAAACCATAAAGAAGCTTCACCTCTACGAGCCAGCCGAGTTCATCTGCACCTTCCTGCGCGACAGGCTCACCTTCACGCCCGTCGACGACACCGTAGCGGTGCACGTCACTTGCTCAATGCGGAGAATGGGCACAGCCAACTTCATCATCGACCTTGCCAAGCTGTGCGCCAAGCATGTCGTCGTGCCCGAAGGCGTAGGCTGCTGCGGCTTCGCCGGCGACCGCGGTTTCACCCATCCCGAGGTCAACGCCTACGCCCTGCGCAAGCTCGCACCCCAACTCAAAGAGAAAGGCGTGAGCAAGGGCTACAGCAACAGCCGCACATGCGAGATAGGACTCACCACCAACTCCGGCATACCATACCAGTCGATAGTGTATCTCGTCGACCAGTGCACTGAGGCGAAGAAGGGGTAGGCAATTCGCATACTGTACAAAGTAAACCGACTGTGCAAAGATTTCGAAAGCGCTCTGCTCCACCCCTTAACGCAAATGCGCTTCACATATCAGACCATCAATATTTTTCTAATAATATAGAGGATATGAACGAAAAGTTATACTCTACAGCTCTTTCCAACTACAAGAAATGGGCAGACAACAATAAGACGGATGTGGAATCGGATTTAAACGAACGCCATGCCATGTGTAAGGAAATGCAGTCGTACTCGAAAGAACGGTTGCTGAAACTGTCCGAGGAGGAGTTTTTCAATCTTATTGCGCCGCTATGGGCTATGGGCATGTGGGGAAATAAGAAATATTACCTTGACAATGTCATTGAAAGCAATGGCATGGACTTGCTCCGAGAGCAACTGGCTAATCTGTTTTACGGAAAGACATCTATCGAAAACCGATGGGATAAGTTTCGGGAAAAGATAAAAGGGCTTGGTCCTGCAATCATTAGTGAACTATTGAATAAATTCAATCCAAATGAATATATTCTTTGGAACAAGAAATCGCTCAAGGGTTTTATAGCTCTTGGCATACCTAAAGTCCCCAAATATAATTCATCTCTTGATGGCAAGAAATATGCGTATCTTTCTAAAGTAGGACGTGACCTTGTGGATACTGCAAAGAAACAAGATGTAAACGAAATAGAGGACCTTTTAGCCCTGGACTACTTTATTTGGAAAGATCTGCAGGTTGAGCCAACTGATAAAGAAACAACTGTTGAAGAGAAACCGGAAAAAGAAACTGAAAAGCAAAAAGCGTTTGTCCATAATGACGTAAGGGACAGAATCCGGGATATAGGTTCCTTCCTTGGCTTTAAGGCAGAAATAGAAAAAAAAGTTGCCGATGGGGCGGTTGTAGATGCCATATGGGAAGTGTCTGTTGGAAATATGGGCAGGATTACCTATGTTTTTGAGGTACAAACCAGTGGGAGCATTGATAGCCTGTTGCTCAATCTGATGAAGGCTAAAAACAATCCGTCGGTACAGGGCATTGTTGCTGTTTCCGATGCTAAACAGTTGGAGAAAATCAAGAAGGAAGCATCTTCATTAAAGGAAATACGTGACGACCTCAAATTTTGGGACTACAATGATGTGCTGAAAGTGTTTGATGCGCTTTCCAATGCCTATGAATCCATCAATTCATTGGGGCTAGTACCATCAGGACTTTTTTGATGTGAGCATGTTCTGCAACAGAACATCACAAAATTCCAACATGGGTATCATTCAGCGACAAAATACGAAAAAGCTGCGAACAGTTGTCGGATGTCAAATATAGTTGTAACTTTGATTGATCTGCCGGACGTATTGAAGCCGGATACCGACCAATACATAAGGAGGAAACGGTCTACAAATCGGCCTTAATAAAGGAAATGGTCGATAAATGGTCAACAAAGCCGTCACAAGCTGAGAAAATGGTCGATATTCTTACATTTGTGGTCGACAAACAGCATGCCACAACAGATGATGTCGTTTCCCAATTTGGTTTCACGGCTACTACTGCCAAGCGCCACATGCGACAACTCACGGAGTTTTGATACCTTGAAGCACATGGTGGCAACAAGAATCGCAGTTATAGCAGAATAACTGAAGTTTCGGATTTAGGTATTTATGCCTGAATATACGTCCCCGAAGGGGGCACTTGCTAAATGACAAATCCGAAACTTCAGTAAACATTAAACAATAAACATTAAACATTAACATATACGTCCCCGAAGGGGGC
>CAZXGQ010000181.1:0-3549 GCA_964640415.1 uncultured Prevotella sp. | reverse complement strand
GTGCCGTAGCCGTCGGTGTTGGCGTCGGCGTCTTTCATCTTCTGCAGGTCGTCGGTGCTTTGGTCCACACGGCTGGCGATGGTGAGCCACAGACGGGCTTTGAGACCGTAGATGACGCTGCGGTCCATGAATGCCTTGTTGGTGCGCACGTAGCTTGAGAGGCATGTCTCGGCTTCGTCGAGGTCGTGCATGATGAAGCGGTACATGGTGGTGAAGGGTGCGCAGGGGTTGTTGGTGAGGTCGGTGGCAGAGGTGTTCTCGGTCACGATGGGCACCGTGATGCCGTATGAACCAAGCTCCTCGGCTTCCTTGTCGAGGCTTTCCACGCCTGTCTTGCGGTATTCGTAGAGTCGGGCCATGTCAAGATAGAGCATGGCGCGGTAGCCAAGGCCCTGTCCAAGGTAAGGCTTTGCTTCGCTCGACTCGTTTCCGCGTGCGGTGCCTATCACGTTGTTGGCGTTCTTGATGAACGAATAATAATAGTAGTACGGATAATAGTAGGCGTAGCGCAGGCTTGAGCCGTCTTCGTAGTACGACCAGTAGTTGTAGCCGTTGTCGCTTGCGGGGAAGTCTTCGCCAAACACTTCGCGCATGTATATCTGGCAGGGGTAGCCCCAGTCTTGCGTGTTGCCGCTGGTGCCGTAGGTGTCCCATGTGGTGAGGAACGAAGGCAAGCTGTTGCACAGATATGTCAGCGAGGTGCTCGACGAGTTGATCACGTCGGGCGTAGCCAGGTTGGTGGGTGTCACCTCTTCTATACAACTGCTCATCGAGCACATGGCGAGTGCAGCGCCGGCAGCTGTGATGATATGTCGGATATTTGTTTTCATTGTGATGTATCGTTTTGTTTTTTCTTTATTTATAAGGCTCGTGAGGCTTATAGAGTTTATAAGTCTTCTATACCTTATATTTATTCCAATCGATTAGAACTGCACTGATACGCCTCCGGTGATAGTGCGCTCCTGAGCATAGTCGGTAGCCGATGCACTGCCCCAGAAACTGCTGCGTGGGTCGAAACCCTTGCGGTGACTGAAGTAGCACAGGTTCTGGCCCGACACATACAAGCGCAGCTTGGTGAGATGCATGCGATGCACAAGGTTGTTGGGCAGAGTGTAGCCGAAGTTCACGTTTTGCAGCGTGAGCGTAGAAGCGTTGGTGAGGAAGCGGTCCGACGTAGCGTTAGAGCTGGTGTCGTTGTCCTTCGTAGCGTATTGGAAACGCGGGATGTTGCTGTCGGTATTGGTCTCGCTCCATGCCTTGAGCTGGTCTTTGTGAATGGCGAAACCGGTGACACCTGTAGATGGGTTCTTCATCAAAGTCTGGTAGCCATAGTCGAGAGCCTTGCCGCCAAGGCTGTAGTTGAACGTCACAGAGAGGTCGAAGCCCTTGTAGCTCAGTGTGGTGCTGAAACCGCCGTAGATGTCGGGGTCTGATGTGCCGCAGTTGAAGTAAGAACCCTTGCTTGAGTCGGTGGTGGTGCTGAGCTCGCCTGTAGCGTCGTCGCGCACATACCACATCGATTCGCCGTCGGCCGACACGCCTGCGTAGCGCTTCAGGCGGAAGGTGTGCAGAGGCAGACCCTCACCCACGAAGTAGTTGCCGTTCACGTATCCGGCATGACCGTCGAGAGTGTTGCCCTTGTTCTCGTCGTCGAGCATGGTCACCTTGTTCTTGAAGTGGGTGGCGTTGAGGTTTATCATCCAGTTCCAGTCTTTGGTGCGGATGGGGTTGAAGTGCAGGTCAAACTCCACACCGCGGTTCATCATGTCGCCCACGTTGGCGTATGAGCCGGAGTAACCGCCCGACATAGGAACGCTCACGAATGTAAGCATGTCGGTGGTCTTGCGGCTGAAGTACTCCACGCTACCGGTGATGCGGCGCTTGAAGAGCTCGAACTCAAGACCCACGTTGAAGTTGCTGTTGGTCTCCCATGTTATATTCTCGTTGCCCACGGTGTTGAGCACGAAGCTCACCTGGCCGTTGAAGTTGCTCAGATAATAGGTGTCGGTGTAGCGGAAGTCGCCGATGGCGTCGTTGCCCTGCTGACCCCACGAAGCCTTGAGCTTGAGCATGTCGACCCAAGACGACTTGAACCATGATTCCTTGCTCAGGATCCATGCGCCGCCCACAGAATAGAAGTTACCCCAGCGGTGGTCGGGATGGAAGCGCGAAGAGGCGTCGCGGCGATAGGAAGCCGATGCAAAGTAGCGTCCGTCGTAGTCGTACATCACGCGGCTGAAGTAACCCTCGGTGTTGTAGTTGGTGGTGTTGCCGCTGGCCGAAATCTCGGTCACGGCGCCGTCGAGCTCCTGCGACCCGAAATAAGAGAACATGTTCTGCTTGTCGCCGCTCAGGTAGGAGTATTTGTATTTGTAGTATTCGTGACCCACCATTGCCGTGAAGTTGTGCATTTGGCCGAATGTGTGGGTATAGTTCACGAGTTGCTGCGTGTTGATGGTATATGTGCTCTTGTTGGTCTTGCCCACGTAGCCGCCGGGATAGGTTGTGGCGGTGTTGCCATAGAAAGGCTGGATGGTGTAGGTGGCCTTGCTCTCGTTGTCGAGCATTGAACCGTTGATGGTTATCTTCAGTCCGTCAATCGGGGTGATGTCGACATATCCGCTCATCGAGAAGATATCCATATCCGTGTGGTTGGTGTTGAGCTTGTCAGCCTGCAGGAAGTTGCGGGCTGGGTCGAGCTGTGTCGGGCGTTGCGAACCCACTGTGCCGTCGCCGTAGTCGTACATCTTGCCGTTGCTGTCGGTCATGATGTTGCCTTCGCCGTCGCGCAGGTAAACAGGATACACGGGGCCGTAGTTGGTTGCGAGGTCGAACACGGTCTGGCTGCCTGTCGACACGTCATTTACGCCCGAGCGTGTGTATGAAGCGTCAGCGCCTACCTTCAGCCATTTGTTGGCCTGATAGTCGGCCTTGAAGCGGGTAGAGAGACGGTCGAAGTCGGAGTTGTATACGATACCGTCCTGCTTCAGGTATCCCATTGAGCCGTAGTAGGTGAGCTTGTCGCTACCGCCGCTTATGCTCAGGTCGTACTCCTGGCGCAGCGATGTGCGGAAAGCCTCGTCCTCCCAGTTGTCGGGCAGCAGAGTGTAGTATTTTCCGTTGTTGTATACGCGTCGGCCCAGCGAGGCGTTGGGGTTCAGTCGGCCGTTGGCGCCGATGAGATATTCGCCTTCGGGCACGGTGTAGACGATGTAGCCCAGTCCGCCCTTGTCGCCGGTGCTGCCTATGGTGTTGTTGGCAGCCACGTGGGCGTCGTAGGCCGAGAGTCCCTTGTCGCGTACATTATAATTATATAGTGCGGTGTAGTATGTCTCGTAGTATTGAGCAGGGTCGGTTATGCGGTCGTAGTCTACCGATGCCTTGCTGCTTGCGCCCCACTTCATGTCAACTGAGATGGTTGGTTTCTCGGCTCTACCTTTCTTCGTGGTCACGAGGATTACGCCGTTGGCACCGCGCGCTCCGTAGAGGGCGTTGCTGGCAGCATCTTTCAGCACGGTGACGTTTTCCACGTCGTTGGGGTTCAGGTTG
>CAZXGQ010000180.1:0-3553 GCA_964640415.1 uncultured Prevotella sp. | reverse complement strand
ATCAAGATTATCGTGGGTGAGGAAGAACTGCAGGAATTCCTCGACGACGAATACTGGTCGAAATACAAGGACATGTTCCAGACCCGAAAGGTGGATATCGTGAACAAGCAGACTGAGTGGAGCTGCAAGTATGCCCTTGCCTACGACATGAACACCCTGCCGTTACGCACCACCTCTGGCACCCACGACATAGACCATGTGATGATTTACGGCGGCGATGACATCGAGCTCGACGAGGACCACAACAATGGTCTTGCCGCACTCATCAACGACTTCGGCGAGTGGAACAACTACAAGCTCGACTACGTGAAGGCCGGTGCCTTCAAGGGCAACAAGCTCCTGAAGACACTCGATATGACCGACACCCATACCAATGTGTCGGATGTATACGAATCCGACTTCAATGTGTCCCTGCAAGACTCTGCTTTCGCCCATTGTCCCAACTTCGAGAACCTCAACCTCATCTATCAGGTGACCGACGGCGACAACCACACCGAGAGCATGGGGCCGAGCCAGTTCACGCTCGGAAACGGCGTGTTCGACGATACGCCGAAGCTCCGCATCAAGTTCTGCCTCGACCAGGAGGATGCCTTCCTCGCCGATTCGTCATGGGTGAAGTATAAGGACAAATTCGCTCCATGCTTCTTCGAACCAACCGACAAGAAGGTAAGCGAAATGCTTCTTGAGTACTACCGCTTCAACACAAGCTTGAACACAGGCACCGACTTCGGGCATGTCGACGCCACCCGGGCAACCCCAAGGGAATTGATGACACTTTTCACGGGCAATACCCATATACAGACCTTCGACGAGTTCCGTGCATTCGGAACGTGCGGTTTGCGTACCATCTACAATGGTATGTTTGCCGGCTGCACATCGTTGCAGAGTATCCAGATACCCGACAGCACGACTACAATCGAAACTGATGCGTTCAAGAACTGCGGTCTGTTGTACAGGCTCAGCATCCCATCCAAAGTAAGCATCATAGAGGACAAAGCCTTTGAAGGCAGCGGCATCAAGGAGTTCTACGTCAATAGCCCCACCCCCATCTATATCACAGATGAGACTTTTGCCGGACTGCCCGACGACTATATAATATATGTAGCCGACAGCGTTGAGACCCTCTACAAGCAGAAGTGGGTTACCGTGGCCGACCATATCAATAGCGTGAGCAAGCATCAAGGACTGAAGGTGGTGACCCTCACCGAGCCCGGAACGCTGGCCGAAAAGCTCGGACTGAAATACACCTACGGCAGCACCGTTACCCTTGAGGGCAACTACTCCCAGTTCGACTCGCTCCGCGTCATCGGTCCGATAGACGGACGCGACATAGGCGTGATACGCTATCTTGGCGGCCGTGACGTGGATGAGAACAATCCTTCTGCCGGCCACCTGAAATACCTCGACCTCTATGAAGCCGACCTCAAGTCGGCAGGAGAGTATGAGTACAACCGCAATTTCCTCGATGACGAGAAATCTTGGAACGTAATAGATACATGGCTCAACAACAAGATCAACAACGACAACGAGGTATCGCGCTTCATGTTCTTTGGTCTCGACCAACTCCAGACTATCATCCTGCCGCGCACCGCAACAAAGATTCAGGAAGGAGCCTTTGAACATTGCAAGAACCTCGTGACACTAGTCATAGGTGACGACATGAAGGAAATAGCCACGGAGTGGAATGAGTCTTATGTGGCATTGACCACGCCCAACAAGGTGATGCTCGTCATGCTCGGCGACAAGGTGCCCGCGACCGATGAGGATGCCTTCCTCGCTGCAAGCGGTCTACGCCAAGGCCGGGAGGACAACTCTGTCGTTAATCTTACCAAGGACGACACACGCTTCTGGGCAGCTGTAGTGCCCTACGATGCCGTAGACAAATATTCCTCAGACGTTGCCTACACCGGCAAATGCGACAGCATCATGGTCAACTTCAAGGACAAGGCACTCGTCAAGGCCATGAAGAAGAAGCACGTGTTCTCTCCCGTAGATTTGATGACCATCTCCGACATAAGGGGATATGTCAACGGAAACACCGACATCAAGGAGTTCGACGAACTGTATCTCAGCAATGTGGATACTCTCGGTGAAGGCACGCTGACCGGCATGAAGGGCCTGAACGAGGTTTATCTCCCCGTAGGTCTGAAGAAAATTACCGCAGACGCATTCAAGGACTGTGATTCTCTCCGCACCATCTATGCTTTCGGCTCCGATGTGCCCGAACTTGAAAAGAGCGCTTTCGTAAGTCTGCCCACAAACTTCGTGGTGTATGTGTCGGAAGGACAGGAAGACAACTACCGCAAGGCATGGCCCGAATATGCCAACCACATACAGGGCTACCGCTCTCTGCGTTCTGCCGTCCGCGAGATAACCCTAACTGAGCCAAACACTCTGGCCGACTCGCTGAAAGCCGCATTCACCATGGACGGTAACAAGATCGTGGCCGTGGGCGGTGACCTCAGCGCAGTAAATGGACTGAAGATAACCGGCCCTATCGGCGGCAAGGACATTGCCCTCATCCGCTACCTCGGCGGACGCGAGCCGGACAACAACAATCTTGTCTACACCACCAACCTGACGTACCTCGACCTCTACGATGCCGACATCAAGGCCGACAACTACTACTTCATGCTGAAGGGCGTGAACCGCAGGGTGGAGGAAGACAACGTGGTGCCGAAGGACATGCTCTGGAACTGCGACAACCTGCAGACTGTCATCCTTCCGCGTACCGCCACCACCTTATCGTATGAGTCGTGCAACGACATGGCTTCGCTACAGCGAATCGTGATAGGCGACAAGACCACGAAGATTCTGAATCAGGCATTCGGCGACTGCACCAAACTGAAATCGATGATCTTCCTCACCGAAGATGTGCCCGACTTCGAAGACAACGCCTTCGACGACCCGCAGGAAAGCAAGCCGCGCAAGACAGGAACATGGTATGTGAGAAATGAGCTTGTAAACAAGTTCTCCGATACGAACAACTGGGCAATCAACCAGCATGCGAACGGCATCACCAACGGTTTCGGCGACATCAATGAGTTCCGCATGTTCGGTTGCAAGGCCCTAGCCACCGAAGATGACCTCGCCAGCGTGAACGACATCAGCGGTTGGTTGGAGGACTTCCCCGAGCTTACCAAGCTGAACCTGCTCGCCAAGACGAAGATTACAGACCTGAAGGCCGACGAATTGGCCAACCTCGCAGACCTGCAGCAGGTCTCTCTCCCGTCGACGATGTCGAAGATTGAGGACGGAGCATTCACTGCAAACACCAACCTCCACTGGCTCGACCTCAGCGAGTGCGACTCGCTCAAGTCTACCGACATCAGCAAGTACGGTGTCTGTGCCAATGCCCTTGTCTATGTGCCCGAGTCGTTCGGCGACCAAACGGCAGACAACGTGGTGTATGGAAGCGAGGGCGCACTGCAATGCACCAAGTACAACCTGACCGGCTCGCACGACTACGACGTGCCTAAGGCGTTCACCGCCAAGAGTGTGACGTTCGACCGCGAGTTTGCCAAGGACAGCAAGTATGCGCTGACCCTTCCGT
>CAZXGQ010000179.1:0-3683 GCA_964640415.1 uncultured Prevotella sp. | reverse complement strand
CGCGCTGTTTATTTGCAGTTAATAAGATTCGTGGTTATACATAACCCACATAAACGGAGAGATAAGAGACTTTGAGGGGGGGCATCATAAGTCTCACCGTGGCACTGTGGTGACCTTTCACGGCTGTCCCAACACATTAAACCCAGGGTTGCGTCCGTCGCTGCGCTCCGTACTTACCCTGGGCTAATTGTGTTTAGCCCTTTCAGGGCTTTAAGCCGATGCTGTCAGACAAAAGATATCCGTGTGGACAAAATGCTATCCACACGAAGCTGCAGGCTTATCCGCCAATCTCCTTGAGAAGCTGGCGGCGTGACTGCGCCGCAAAGGCGCGGTCGTCCTCGTTAGACTGGAACTTGCGGTAGACGAAGTTGTCGGAGAGGTAGTTCTTTCGCACAATCTTGTTTTGCGACAGGTCCTCGGGCAGTCCCTGGAAGAGGATGCGGCCTTCGAAGAGCAGGTATGCACGGTCGGTGATAGAGAGCGTCTCCTGCACGTTGTGGTCGGTGATGAGGATGCCGATGTTGCGGTATTTCAGTCGCCATACGATGTGCTGGATATCCTCCACGGCTATAGGGTCGACACCGGCGAAGGGCTCGTCGAGCATGATGAACTTAGGGTCTATGGCGAGGCAGCGGGCTATCTCCGTGCGTCGGCGCTCACCGCCCGAGAGGCGGTCGCCCATGTTCTTGCGCACCTTCTGCAGGCGGAACTCGGCAATGAGGCTCTCGAGCTTGTCGAGCTGCTGCTGGTGGGTGAGCTTGGTCATCTCGAGCACCGACATGATGTTGTCTTCCACCGACATCTTGCGGAACACGCTCGCCTCCTGTGGCAGATAGCCTATGCCGGCGCGTGCACGCTTGTAGACGGGGAAGTCGGTTATCTCCTTGTCGTCGATATACACATGTCCCTCGTTGGGTATGACGAGTCCGGTGGTCATATAGAACGATGTCGTCTTGCCCGCACCGTTAGGTCCGAGCAGTCCCACTATCTCGCCCTGCTTCACGTTGAACGACACGTGGTCGGCAACAGTGCGGCGCCCGTAGCGCTTCACCAGTCCCTGGGTGTAGAGCTCCTGGCGCGGCAGCCTGTCGCGAAGGATTTCTTCGACCTGCTCCTCGCTCAGCTCGGGGCCTGCCTGCTCTTGAACGGTGTCTTGTTGCTTATCAACCTCTTGCTCCTGGACAGGGGCTTGTTCCTGGATGTTATCTTGCTGTTGCTGAATAATATCTTCTGACATATCTGTAGCTTGTGCTGTATATTTTGCCACAAAATTAATAAAAAAAGGAGTAATAACTACGCCAAAGGGAAAAACTCTCCGCTAAATTGCAGTTTTTAGATGGAATTTGGGTACTTTTGCACACATATTTGGGTTGTTTCTCACACATATAATCAAGGAAAAGCATGTTCATCATACGTTTAGTACAACGTTATCTCACCACCTTCGGCAGCTATCTCATACTCATGGGACGCACGTTCTCCGTTCCGGAGCGCATGCGCATGTTTGCCAAGCGCTATGTGAAAGAGATGTCGCAGCTCGGCATCAACTCCATAGGCATAGTGCTGCTCATCAGTTTCTTCATCGGAGCCGTGATCTGCATCCAGATGAAGGTCAACATCCAAAGCCCGTGGATGCCCCACTGGGTCACGGGCTACGTGACGCGAGAGATCATGCTGCTGGAGTTCTCATCTTCCATCATGTGCCTTATCCTCTCGGGAAAGGTAGGCTCCAACATCGCGTCGGAGCTTGGCACCATGAGGGTGACGCAGCAGATTGACGCTCTCGACATAATGGGCGTCAACTCAGCCTCTTACCTCATCCTGCCAAAGATCCTCGGACTGGTCACCATCATGCCTTTCCTCGTGATCTTCTCCTCGGCGCTGGGTATCGTGGGTGCTTACGCCACGGCCTATGTGGGCCATATGATGTCGCCCGAAGACCTCACCTCGGGCATGCACCACGCCTTCAACCAGTGGTTCGTGTGGATGAGTATCATCAAGAGCCTCTTCTTCGCGTTCATCATCTCCAGCGTATCCTCCTTCTTCGGCTACACCGTCGAGGGCGGTTCTGTGGAAGTGGGCACGGCGTCGACCAACGCAGTGGTATGCTCCAGCGTGCTCATTCTCTTCTCGGATGTCTTCCTAACTGAATTACTGTCATGATAGAAATAAAACACTTGACCAAGAGCTTCGACGACAAGACGGTGCTCTACGATATTAACACTACGTTCGAGACGGGCAAGACAAACCTCATCATCGGACAGAGCGGTTCGGGAAAGACGGTGCTGATGAAAAACATCATCGGCCTGCTCTCGCCGACAAGCGGCCAGGTGCTCTTCGACGGACGCGACACCGTGACGATGAGCAAGAAGGCAAGGGTGGAACTGAGGCGCGAGATGGGAATGGTGTTTCAGGGCTCGGCGCTGTTCGACTCGCTCACGGTGCTGGAGAACGTGCGGTTCCCGCTCGACATGTTCTCGAACATGAACTCGCGCGAGCGCGACAAGAGGGCGCAGGAGTGTCTGGAGCGTGTCAACCTGCTCGACGCACAAAACAAGTATCCTGCCGAGATCTCGGGCGGCATGCAGAAGCGTGTGGCCATAGCGCGCGCCATCGTGCTCAACCCAAAATACTTGTTCTGCGACGAGCCCAACTCAGGACTTGACCCAAAGACCTCGCTCGTAATCGACGAACTGCTCTCGGGCATAACAAAGGAGTACGGCATAACCACCATCATCAATACCCACGACATGAACTCGGTGATGGGCATCGGCGAGAACATAGCCTTTATCTACAAGGGTCACAAGGAGTGGCAGGGCACCAAAGACGACGTGATGAGCTCTACCAACAAGCAGCTCAACGACCTCGTGTTTGCTTCCGACCTGTTCAGGAAAGTGAAGGAAGTGGAAGGGAAATAGAGACCCGAATGGCACACACTTGTCTTTCCCGCTTCACTGATAAATATTAATGAGAGATTAACGAACGATTAATGACTGAAGTTTCGGATTTAGGTATTTATGCTTGAATATACGTCCCCGAAGGGGACACTTGCTAAATGACAAATCCGAAACTTGAGTAAACATTAAACAATAAACATTAAACATTAACATTAATCGCCGTTAATCTCCCGTTAATCCGACATTAATCTTTCTTTTTGTTTTCACGCAGACTATTTCGCGCAGAGACGCGGAGAGTATTGAGCCGCTGAGGCTTTTGCCTTGGAGGCACAGAGCTTTCAAGAGAGGCCTTCGGCCTTTGAGAGAGGGTGTAGCCGGTTGAATTGCATGAAATGGGGGCTTGCTATGCGTCATCGGCGAAGCCGAAATTTCGTGTTCTTAAAATTTGGTGCCCTTGAAACTTCGTGGCTGTCCGTGTTCTTCGTGGACAAGAAAGGTTTGCGGACAAGGCTTTGTATGGATGGCTGGGACTGGTAGGGATGGTTAGTAGTCGTCAGCAACCCGAATGGCTAACCGCGACAGCATTCGTGCAATTCGTGCAATTCGTGGTTCAAGAAATACCACTCATGCGGTTGTTGTCTTAACCACAAATTTTACTAATCCCACGAATATAGCCCACTGCGCAGCCATCCGTTTTTTGTCCACGAAAGACACAGATGGACACGAAATGTCAAGGACACGAAATGTCGGCTACGCCGATGACGCATACCCATGCCGACGCTGATTTTA
>CAZXGQ010000178.1:0-3833 GCA_964640415.1 uncultured Prevotella sp. | reverse complement strand
TCGTCGGCTTTTGTATATAATTTCCTCAAGTTTCGGATTTGTCATTTAGCAAGTGCCCCCTTCGGGGACGTATATTCAAGCATAAATACCTAAATCCGAAACTTCAGTAATTTCTAGTATTGGTAATGTTTCTGCGTCCGGGGCCATTCTTTGACGCTGGAAAACATTTAGAATTGTTTTTCTTTGAGATGTCTGAAAATAATCGTAAGTTTGCAGAACAGTAAAAACAAGATTCCATGAATATAGAAGATCAAAAGAAAATCATTGAGTCGCAAGAAGGCTTGAGCCGCACACTTGGCATGGAGTTTCTCTCTACGCCCGACGCTGACACCTGCATGGCGCGCATGAAGGTGACCGGCGATAACCGTCAGCCGTTTGGATTCCTCTCAGGTGGCGCTACGCTGGCACTGGCCGAGAATCTCGCCGGCGTGGGTTCCATGGCCCTCTGTCCCAAGAAGATACCCGTGGGCATAAACGTGAGCGGAAACCATGTGCTTGCCGTAAGGGAAGGCGACACGGTGACCGCCTATGGCAAGCTGCAGCATAAGGGCACGACACTGCACGAGTGGCAGATAGACATAAAGAACTCGCATGGCGACCTCATCTCGACCGTCCATGTGACCAACTATATCATCTCGCCAAGGAAGAATGACTGATACTGGATGTACGGACGAGGTGCTGTTCCGACTGCCCGACGCTACGGAGTGTCACCGTTTGACCGGCAAGGCACAGGCTCTTGACAGCATTGGCGACCTTCGCGGCAGGAGCGGTTTCGTTTTCGCTCCGTTTCACGCCGGCTCGTCGGCACGGTTAGCCATTCTCGACGTGGCATCGCACGAGGTGATGGACATGCCGCATGCCGATGACACGAAGTCCCACTGCTTTGTAGAGAAGGAGAACCGGCAGAGCTATCGGCATGCCTTCGGCAGGATGCAGGCGAGGATGGCGGGCACGAGCCTGAAGAAGGTGGTGCTGGCACGCCGTGCCGACATGCAACTGACCGAACCGCTGGATGCGCACGTGGTGTTTGCCAGGGCGTGCGCAATGTATCCTCACCAGATGGTGGCGCTTGTGAGCACGACGCTCACGGGGACGTGGCTCATGGCCACGCCGGAGGTGCTGATAGAGAGGCGCGGCGAGCGGTGGATGACCATGGCGCTGGCCGGCACTATGGCGACACCCGGACCATGGAGTGAGAAAAACATGAGGGAGCAGCGCATAGTGGCTGACTACATACACGACTGCCTGACGCGCAGCTGCAACTTCGTAGACCGGCAGTCGCCACACACGGTGACGGCGGCAAAGCTCTTCCACCTGCGCACCGACTTTGAGTTCATGCTTCGCCGGGACGCCGACATTGTTGACGTGCTCTGCGACCTTTTCCCCACGCCGGCAGTGTGTGGCATGCCAAAGCAGGAGGCCATGGAGGCGATACTCGAGGACGAGGCGCTGGACAGGCGATACTACAGCGGCTTCTGCGGATCGTGGAACATGCCGCCGGCCACATCGTCTGCAAAGACAAGCCAAGATGCCGCTACGGCGCTCTACGTGTCGCTGCGCTGCATGGAGATGAAAGGCACGAGCCTCTGTCTGTATGCCGGCGGCGGACTGCTCGACGAGAGCGAGGAAGCCACCGAATGGGAAGAGACGGAGAAGAAAATGCAAACCATGAAGGCGCTGCTCTGACCGTTTGCAGTAGGAAAAGTGGTGTTTCATAAAGCCACCCTAAAGATAAAAGACAACAGATGTATTCTGACAAGGAAAACATAAACATACTTACCGCCCTGCTCCTGGCACATGGCGTGCATCATGCAGTGGTGTGCCCGGGCTCGCGCAACGCACCCATAACCCACAACCTCTGCGAGGCCCCTGGCATGACGTGCGAGTCGGTGACCGACGAGCGGTCGGCGGCTTTCATAGCCTTGGGCAAGGCACAAGCCCTGGGCGAGCCTGTGGTGGTGTGCGTCACGTCGGGTTCGGCATTGGTAAACACCTTGCCGGCAGTGGTGGAGGCGTGGTACCAGCACGTGCCTATAATAGTGGTGTCGGCCGACAGGCCCGAGGCTATGATAGGCCAGTTGCAAGGGCAGACAATGCCGCAGCAAAAGACCTTGGAGGCATTTTGGGCCAAGGAGGTCAGCTTGCCGGAGCCTCACGACAGCGTGGAGCGGTGGTATTGCAACCGCTTGACGAATGAGGCATTGTGCGCAATAAAGCAATCGGGCGGCAGGCCGGTGCATATCAATGTGCCGATAAGTGAGCCGCTGTTCAACTTCACCACTCGTGAGCTCTCTGCGGAGCGTCGCATCAACCTTGTGGACAACCGTTTGTGGCAAAGCGGGTTGACAAGAGACTTCCTTGCGAGCCCCCGTCCGATGATTGTCGTAGGGCAGTTGCAAGGCTGGGTGGCCAGTCGCATTGGCGATGCCGTCAAGCGTTTGGAAGAGAAATGTGTGGTTCTTGCAGAGCAGTTGTCGGCAAGCAGAAGAGAGCCTTGCCATTTTGACGAGGCACTCATCGAGATAAGCGAAGAGGAGGCATATAAGCCCGACTTCATCATATATATTGGCGACACCCTCGTCAGCAAGCGGGCAAAGCATTTTCTGCAACATTGCCGTCCGAGCCGTTGCGTGGTGGTGAATGCCACGGGAGAGCTGACCGACGTGACAATGAACGTTACCGATGTGGTGGCTTGCCCTGTTGAGGATGCTGTGGACAGCCTTTGCAAGGGAATGGAAAGCGAAGGCTTGTTTTTCAGCAGCGAGGCCGCGGCCTTCCGTCAGAGATGGGTTGCGGCACTTGAGAAATGGACAACACATTGCAAGCAGTTCTTGCCAGCCTATTCGCAGATGATGGCCGTGAGGCAACTATGTGAGCTGACCAACAGGCAGGAGTGCAGCATGCAGTTTGCCAACAGTTCCGCAGTGCGTCTCGGGTTGTTGTATTCATCCCGTCACATGTATGTGAACCGTGGTGTGAACGGCATCGAGGGCAGTCTGTCCACAGCCGTGGGCTTTGCCTCGGTAAAGGCAGAGCCCGTGTATTGTGTCATTGGCGACCTGAGTTTCTTCTACGACCAAAACGCGTTGTGGAACGGTGTGGACAAGAAGCAACTGCGCATAGTGATGCTCAACAATGGCAGCGGCGGCATATTCCATCAGCTCCGCGGCCTTGAAAGGAGTCCCTACAGAGACAGTTTCGTGTCTGCTGCCCATTCGGTGTCAGCCAAAGGCGTGTGCGAGGCTACGGGCGTGGACTATATGTCGGCAAGGAATGAGGCGGAACTGCATGAAGGCATGAGTTGGATAACCAGTCGGCAAGCCACTGGACCGCTCTTGCTGGAGGTGTTCACCGATGCCGAGACCGACGCACGAGAATATAAAAAGTATTTTGAAATATAGTTTAACAGTGCGTGCTTAGAACACGCTTAAAATAAATGACAATGGAAAACAGGGAATGGAAGACGATAGAAGGGTTCGACTTCAAGGAGATACTCTTTGAGGAATATAACCACATCGCCAAGATAACGATAAACCGTCCACGCTACCGCAATGCCTTCACGCCGCTCACGGTGTGGGAGATGAGCCAGGCGTTCACCTATTGCCGTGACCGTCTCGACATTCGTGTGGTCATCCTCACGGGTGCCGGCGACAAGGCTTTCTGCTCAGGCGGCGACATGCATGTCAAGGGCAGGGGCGGATATGTCGGCAACGACGGCGTGCCACGCCTCAACGTGCTCGACGTGCAGATGCAGATCCGCCGCATGCCGAAGCCGGTTATAGCCATGGTCAACGGCTTCGCCATTGGCGGCGGCCATGTGCTTCATGTGGTGT
>CAZXGQ010000177.1:0-3849 GCA_964640415.1 uncultured Prevotella sp. | reverse complement strand
ATAGTTCAACGGATAGAACGGAGGTTTCCTAAACCTTTGATCTGGGTTCGATTCCCAGTCGGAGTACAGAGTTAATAGCTGGGTGTTTCCTCGTAAGCGCTCAGCTTTTTTGTGCTTTGTTGAATTGGCATAAACAAAAATGCGCTGGTACTCATCAACGAGCTCCAGCGCATTTTTATGTTTAACTTTTAATTGATTTCAAACTTATGAATGCCTCACGGCATCCATGCGTTCCCGTTAAACAATCTATCAAATCTACCTTAAACCTAATAACTAAAAACCTAAATCTATTACTACTAACCTAAACAATCTATTAACCTTTTGACACTGCAAAGTTACATTTATTACAATAATAAATCAATTGAATTAAATGATTTTTTCTGATGATGGTATCTTTATTGACGTAAATCAATCGCTTGTGTGCGAGCACATCTGTTTTTTGTAAGCAAAGCTCACTTATTTGCATTATATTGTAGGTTTTTCAAATCATTTTCTTACCTTTGCTAAACATAATAAAAATTCGGTTAGAGTATGGCAATGAGGGTATTGATAGTCAATACGAGTGAGCGTGAAGGTGGTGCTGCGGTCGCGGCCAACCGTTTGATGGATGCGCTCAACAACAATGGCGTGAAAGCCAAAATGCTCGTAAGGGACAAGGAAACCGACGATATCACCGTTGTTGGCTTGAAAAGCGGACTTCGTCAACGTTTGAATTTCCTCTGGGAACGTTGGTGTGTGTATTGGCATCTACATTTCAAGCGTGACCATCTTTTTGAACTTGACTTGGCTAATACCGGATCAGATATCACAAAGCTGCCGGAGTTCAAGGAGGCTGACGTGATTCATCTTGCCTGGATAAACCAAGGTTTTCTTTCGCTGAACGTCATCAGGAAGATTATCAACAGCGGCAAGGCTATAGTATGGACCATGCACGACCTGTGGCCGGCAACGGGTATTTGCCATTTCACTCTTGGTTGTGAGGCGTATAAGGGACAATGCCGCAAATGTTTTTTCCTTCCAGGAGGAGGAAGTGCGACCGACTTGTCCACACGCGTGTTCAATAAGAAGAAAAAGCTTTATTACAATAGCGGTATACATTTTGTGGCTTGCAGCAAATGGCTTGGCAGCAGCGCAAAGCAAAGCAGTTTGCTGACGGGCTTGCAGCTCTCGGTCATTCCCAACCCCATCGACACCCATGTGTTTTGTCCGAAAGACAAACGTGCGGCCCGACTTCACTCTACGCTTCCGGAAGACAAACACATAATTCTCTTTGTTTCCCAAAGGGTTACGATGGAACGCAAGGGCATGGCTTATTTCATCAAGGCAATATCGCTTCTTGCGGAGCGTCACCCGGAGATGAAGGAGAACACGGCGATAGCCATTCTTGGCGGTCGTGCCGATGAAGTGGTTTCCCAACTTGCCTTGCCTTCATTCCCGTTGGGCTATATCAGAAACGAACGCCAGTTGGTGGACATTTACAACTCTGCCGACGTATTCGTCATACCCTCGCTCGATGACAATCTGCCAAATACTATTATGGAGGCGATGGCTTGCGGTGTGCCTTCTGTAGGATTTAAGGTCGGTGGAATACCAGAGATGATCGACCATCAGAAGAACGGTTACGTGGCCAATTTTAAGGATGCTGACGACCTTGCTGCTGGCATTCATTGGGTTTTAGATGAGGCCGACAAGGAAGACTTGAAGAAGCGGTGTGTTCAGAAGGTGATGTCTTGCTATTCGCAACGCTCCGTGGCGATGAAATATGTTGAGGTGTATAACCAAGCGCTTGCCTTCAAGAATTATAAATTATAATCCATTGCATTCATTATGAAGTTTACGATAATTACCTGTACATATAATGCGGCTCCGGTGCTGCAACGTACCCTCAGCAGTGTGTTGGGTCAGAAATACGCCGACATTGAGCATATTATCCTTGACGGCCTGTCAAAGGATGACACTGTAAGAATGGCAACAGACTACAAGCTGCGATCCGACAAATTGGACAATGGGCATGATGTTACGGTAATCTCAGAGAAGGACCGTGGCCTTTATGATGCCATGAACAAGGGTATCGGGCTTGCCACGGGTGAGTATCTGCTGTTCCTCAACGCCGGTGATGTTTTTCCAGAGCCGGAGACCCTGGAAACGGTTGCCGCTTCAATTTGTGATGGGGAGCAGTTGCCTGGCGTGCTTTACGGTGACACCGACATCGTAGCTATGGACGGTCATTTTCTGCGCCATCGCCGGTTGTGTCCTCCGAAAAATCTCACGTGGCGTTCTTTCCAATGGGGAATGCTTGTTTGCCATCAGGCTTTTTACGCCCGAACCGATCTTGCCAAGGATACATTATATAATAATGTGGACTATCGTTTTTCTGCTGATGTTGACTGGTGTATCAGGATAATGAAACTCAGCGCAAAGCGTCATCTGGCATTGCGCAATGTCAATGCGGTGGTGGTCAACTATCTTGATGGCGGAATGACAAACAAAAACCATAAAGCTTCGCTTAAGGAAAGATTCCGTGTCATGGCGAAACATTATGGTTTTGTGCATACGGCCATCCTACATCTTTATTTCGTAGTCAGGTCTTTCGTTAAAAAATAGCCTTTATGCTTTTTTTATAACCGTATTCTTTATTCGTGTATATCAGATATCAAACGTATCTGATAATCATTCCAGCCCTTACTTTCTGGTTCTTGCTTCTGAAACCGTTCAGGCTCATGATTTTCTCGACGCTTACGCCAACCTTCTTTGCAATAGAGGCGAGAGTCTCACCGTTTTGTACCTTATAGTATACGCGCTCAGGAGCATTCATGGCCTCGCGCACCTCCTCAGGAGTATCGTCGTTGCTGCGTCCGAGCTCACCATAAATCATGTCGTGTGTATATCCTCCGTTGCCGATCTTTCCGCGTTCGCGTGTTGCCACCTCCGACTCGCTTTCGTATGTCCGCTTGTTGAATGTGTAATAATCGCCTGTTACATCCTGGTTGCGGAAATCGAATAAGAGAGCAGGGTTCAGTGCCACACCGCAAAGGCGTGTCTCGAAATGCAGGTGAGAACCGGTGCTTCGGCCAGTGTTGCCACCAAGAGCGATAGGCTCTCCCGCCCGCACGTTCTCATTTTCTGTAACAAGTTGTTTTGACAGGTGTCCGTAGATTGTTTCAAGGCCGTTGGGGTGCCTTATCACTATATATTTGCCATAGCCGCCACCTTCGTATTTTACGACTCTGACCTTTCCCGAGAAAGCGGCGCGGATGGTGTCGCCAGTATATACTTTAATGTCCAGTCCCTTGTGTTGGCGACCCCATCGTGAGCCGAAGTTGCTTGTCACCACGCGGCTTGGTGTCGGCATGCAGAAATGCCGGAGGTTAATGGTGAAAGAGTCGGGAAGCTCTGTGGTGCGGTGAGCGTAGGAGTTGTCCCATTCGTCGCCGTAGAGTTGTGCGGCGGGCGATTGGTAATTCTCGCGTTCAGCGATGCTCTTTACCTCTATCGAGTCGAGTTTCTTTGCCCTTCTGTCTGTTGGTGCTTGTCTTGCTAACAGGTCTTGTGCCATTGCGGTACTGGCAGTGAAAACAAAAAACAATAATGCCCCAACTATTTTGATGTTATTTTTAAATGCCATTCAGTGTGATTTCTTTCTGGTTTGCAACGAGACTGTAGAAAATGTTTCGTTTACATCCACAAAGATATAAAAAAAGAGCCAAAATTGATTTGGCTCAAGTGTTTTTTATTGGATGTTTAACAGAAATTGCGCACAATCGCGATTGCGTTAACATAAGTTAGGAAATTGTGTAACTACTCAGGTGGGTGCAAGCGTCATTGCATGCTTCAAACCTCCCGTTGTGA
>CAZXGQ010000176.1:0-3939 GCA_964640415.1 uncultured Prevotella sp. | reverse complement strand
CCACCACCTCGTATTCGTCAGCGGCAAGGCCCTGCTGGAGGATGGAGTCGAGGCACGTGCCGATATACGGCGCACAATTGTATAATGGAATGATGATGGATAACCACATAGTGGATTGAATGACAAAATATTATGATTCAACTGTCTGTTTTGAACCACGAATTTTACTAATCTTACGAATGCTAACGCGATGATTATTCGTGGGATTCGTAAAATTCGTGGTTAAGAGTAATTCTTCGCGGTGAAGCAACCACGAATTTTACTAATCTTACAAATGCTTATACAGACATATTCGTTAAATTCGTCTTATTCGTGGTTCAATTAAACCAATAATGCGTTTTGGTGGCCTAACCACGAATTTTACTAATCTTACGAATGTGTGTCCATACTTATTCGTTAAATTCGTCTTATTCGTGGTTAAAACTAAATATTTCGCGGTTAATAAACGATACGCTCATATTCAAGTCCGTTGGAAGAGCAGAAATTTATCAGAATACCAAGTTTATATCCAGTAGCCTTCAGATAATTATGTACCTGTGCACGATGTATGTCATCAAGAGCCGAAACTGCTTTGAGTTCCACTATAATATTGTCATAGCATACAAAGTCGGCTCGGTATGTTTGATGCAATTGTACACCATCATACATAACATTCAGTTCCTTCTCACGTTCAAACGGAATGCCTCTACGCTGCAATTCTATCTCAAGTGCTTCTTGATAGACAGGTTCAAGGAATCCTATACCCAACTAATTGTATACATGCATGGCCGCTCCCACCACATTGTAAGACTCATTCTTGTAATATATCATGGGTTCGTGATTAATACAAAATTCTTCGGGATGACTTTTGAACCACGAATTTTACAAATCTCACGAATGCTTATCTATGCACATTCGTAAAATTCGTCTTATTCGTGGTTAAAATATATTCTTCGTGGTGAAGCAACCACGAATTTTACAAATCACACGAGTGCTTATCTATGCACACATTCGTAAAATTCGTCTTATTCGTGGTAAAATATAATACTTTGCAGTTTATACATTAAATTACATAGTGGTTACTACATAATTCATGCTTGCCTCGTCTTCCACCGTATCAGCGCATAGAGTGCCACGCCGAAGGGCACGGCGCAGAGGGTCATCATTTTGCGGGGCGACTGCGAGAGCCAACGGCTGTCGCGGGCGATGATGCACTCGGCCACATAGTGTATGGCCGAGCGCCAGCGGTTCATCGTGGTGCTGCGGCGGAGCGTCATCTCCTGCAGGCGGCACTTGGCGAAACTGCGCGGACTGCGCATGTACTGGCGGTAGATGTTGGCCGACATGCTGTCGGTCTGCTGATACTCCACAAAGCAGAAGTTCTCGTTGACGAGCATCACGGGATAGCGGTCGCACACGTTGAGCAGCATGTAGATGGGGTTGAAGTCTTTCTCGCCGGGGAAGCCCACCTGCGGTGCCACGCTGCGCATGAGGTCGGTGCGCATCACCTGCTTGGAGTCGCCATGGTGTATCTTCTTGATGTAGAGGTCGAGGAAATAAGCCTCCTTCAGGTCCTCTGGGAAGAATCCTGCTATGGGTTTGTCGGTGCCGGCATAGAAGTCGAGGCCGGTGATGCCGGCATACTCGTGGTCGCGTGGTCGCGCCTGCCACAGCGTGACGATGCGCTCCACAGCCGTGGGCGGCATGAAGTCGTCGGAGTCGATGCACACGTTCAGTTCGGTGTCTATGTTGAGGTACGCCGTGTTGTAGCCCGTGTAGAGACCGCCGTTCTCCTTATATATATAGCGCAGGGTAAACGGCGCCTCCCGTTGCCACTGCTCCACGATGGCCCGCGTGTTGTCGGTGGAGCCGTCGTCTACCACGAGCCACTCGAAGTCGTCGCTCGTCTGCCGGCACAGACTGTCGTAGACGCGCGGCAGGGTGTGTACACGGTTGTAGGTGGGGGTGAATATGGTGAGTGTTTTCATATCTCAATTTAAACCTTTGCTTGTTTAACTTCAAAGCCCATCAATGTTTCTTTCAACCACGAATAAGACGAATTTAACGAATAAGTCCGGATAAGTCTTCGTTAGATTAGTGAAATTCGTGGTTAAAACACCAAACGCAGTATGAGTTTTATGAACCACGAATTATACGAATTTAACGAATGGCTTACGCAATGATTATTCGTGGGATTAGCAAAATTCGTGGTTAAAACACAAAACGGCAATATGATGTTTATTGAACCACGAATCTGACGAATTTAACGAATGGCTAACGCGATGATTATTCGTGGAATTCGTAAAATTCGTGGTTAAAACACAAAGAACGCATCGTGCGGTTAATACCCCTCCGGCACCGGTGCGTGGTTCCACGCACGGTCCCACTTGTTGTAGATGAGGCGTCCGGGAGTCTTGCGTGAGATGACACGGGCGGGGTTGCCGGCAATGGTCACGCCGGCATCGGCATCGCGGATGACGATGGAGCCGGCACCGATGGTCACACCGTCGCCAATCTTCACGTTCTCCACCAGACACGTATGCGGACCGACATACACCTCGTTGCCCAGTTCGGCCGCCTTGTCGTATGCCGACCCTATGTTGACGATGTGGTACAGGTTGCAGTTGTCGCCCATGCGAGTGGTGCCGTTGATGACCATCGGCCCGCCATGAGCGATGAGCAGTCCGTAACCTGCATGCACACTACGCGGCATTTTTATTCCTGCCTTGCCGCCTTTCCTTACATATTGCAATCTTGCCCCCCCCGAAACTATCGGATTGTTACAACGGGTGAGGCGAAACCAGAAAAGAAAAGCAAAACTGGGGTTAATCCATGTGTAGAGCCACATGCGAAAGAGCGACACGTCGTGCCGCCGCATATAGCGGTAGTAGTCGCTGCGGATGAAATCAATGCATTGTGAGAAAGTCATGTGAGCATCATCTTATTTATAGAACATCGACATCATTCGCTTCAGCAACCCACGCTTCCAGCCCTTGCGCATTTCCGCCTTGCAGACGGCAATCATGCCGTCGAGGTCGTGCGCCTTGAGGTAAGGGAAAAAGGCACCGCGGCAGGTGATGCCGTCGGTGATGCTGTCTACGAATCCCGACTGCACCTCGCCATCGAAGAACGCCTTCATCTCTTCGTAGGACACATGATGTGCCACCATCTGCTGGATGTTGGTGTTGAACACGTTGCACATCTCTATCTTCGTCCACCGCAACGCCTTCTGATAGTTGTATTGCTTGATGGCATCGAGTTTGGCGAAGTAGCACTTCTTCTGGTTGGGATAGAAGTTGGGATGATATTTGGAGGTAGTGCCGCCCCAACGGTAGTTGTATACGCAATGGCCGATGCGCACATACCGTTTGACGAGCGGCAGCAGACGCATGCTGAATATGAGGTCTTCACAAAAGCGGTAGCCACCGGGCTTGAGCAGGTCGAGATTATCGTAGATCAGCGCACGACGGTAGAGTTTGCCCCACACCGCCACGCTCAGTTTGTTGATACCAAAGAACGAGATGTAATATTCGTCGAACAGTTCGGGCTGAGAAATGTCTAACTCACTGGGGGGGGCAAAGTTACGGATAATGCCGAAGGGGTCGAACACGCGGGCGATACCGCCCTCCACGATGTCGGCATCGGTCTCCTGTTGTTTTTTCAGAAGCACCTCCAACGCATCCTTGGGCAGGGTGTCGTCGTTGTCCATAAAACAGATGAAGTCGCCCTTCGCCTCTTTGAGTCCACGGTAGCGAGCAGCCTCCTTGTCGCCGTTCTTGGGCAGGTCGATAACCTTTACCCGAGGGTCCTTGTCGGCATAGGCACGGAGCACGCCGATGGTATTGTCGGTGGAGCAGTCGTTGACGGCAATCACTTCAACATCGCCGTAGGTCTGGCGCAGCACACTCTCAATGCACTTGCCCACCAGTTTTTCTGCGTTGTAGCAGGGTATGATGATTG
>CAZXGQ010000175.1:0-4055 GCA_964640415.1 uncultured Prevotella sp. | reverse complement strand
TTTATGCGACTTTCTTCTTTAAAATCATGTAAAAGTTGTAACTTAGCCACACATAACACTGGACAAAATGAATACACCCCAAGAAGACACCAACTGGCAAATATTCCGCGAACTGCAGCAAGGCTACAAGACAATGGGTTCAGTTAAGGCACGCACGCTGCTTGCCTCATACATGAAGCAGCACGACAGCCAGCGGCCTTCGCTCATCGGTTCGTGCATGCTCGGAATGGCTGCAAGAGTAAGCGAGACTTACGCTGATTTCAAGTTCCCGAAATTTCTGGAGGCGTGGGGATACGACAGATGTCTGCGACCGCAAGATCTGAAGCGGGAGACCGGCAAGGACGGACGGCAATATCTCTCGCTGAAGGAACGGGTGGACCGCGCGCTGCAGTCGTATCTGCTTCATCACCCCGACGAGAACGACGGCGGATGCAGCGCCATAGCCAGCATGTATGCCGTGAAAGTGTTCGAGAAAGAAGTGAACGGCAGGAAGCGACGCTACGTGAAGCTCGTAGGCGGAAACGGCAAGGAGTTCATCGCCGACAGCCACCAGTTTCCTTGCAAGCCTTGGGAGATATGCGGACGCATGTTCGACGTGCTCACGAGGACATCGAAGCAGGGGAACGAACGCGCCGCAGACATCGTGGTGTCGAGCAAGCGAGTGGAGGATATCTTCCCCACGGAGACCGGCTACATAGATTATATCGACGAGAGCCACGGACACATACATGTCTACGATGCAGAGTCGCGCCATTTCGTTGCGGAGAAGAAAGCGGCAGGTCCTGGCCTCAGAGTAGCTGCGGGGTGTTTCGTGAGCTTCTGCCCTATCATCATCGAAGGCGACCGCTTCAAGTCGGCAGCCATCACAAACATGACGGACTCCCGGCGAGGCCGCGAAACGTTCGGGACATACAAGGCTAAGGTGGAATATGTCAACACTCAGGATGCATATTTCCGCTACACCATCGAGACGGAACCCAAGCCCACTCCCGAGGGCATCATCACACCATCGGGCTTCGCCTCAACGGCCTCGCTGCCGGATGAGGTAAAGCGGCAAATCACAGTGGGCTCCCGCGTCAGCCTGCTCCTGTTTCTTAAGCGCGGCAAAGACGGCAAAAAGCACAACCATGTGGCGCAAGTGTATGCTGAGAGTGGAAGCAAGGTCTAAAGTCGGCGGAGAATATAATAGCGATGAAAAATCACAACAAAAGGCTCTCTGAGAATCGATTTTTTCGAAAGACTTTTCCCCTCGTGTGCATTTGAGCGATTTTTGGCGATTTTCATAACACCTTAGCAGTCAAACGGTTATATTTTTACAGCCTAAAAAAACGACCTGGTTTTCTGCTTTTGAATCGGCTTTACGTTAGAATCGCGTCGCCTTTACGTTAGAATCGCACTGCCTTTACGTTAGAATCGCGCCGCGATAAGGCTACTATCGCGGCGCGATTTTATGGTTTTTGAGCCTGAAATCGGGTTGAAGGAACCCTTTTTGACACTTCAGAGCCTCTTTCTCCGTCCTGGATGGTGTACCCCCCAAGTGTTAAAATTTTGCTATAAATCTTTACAAACACACTGATGCGAGATGCTTCCCATGACCATGTTGGAATAGACAAACCTGTAGCCGCCGATGAGCTACTCTCCACCTTCGGGGCATTGGTCATTCGTACCTTATTGCATGTCATTTGTGTGACAATGTCACATTTATCCCAAGACTTTGCTCCTATTCTCATAAAAATGCTGTAACTTTACAAATGACAAGATAAACGGAAACCTAAAAATCAACTTAACAATATGTTTAACACCATCAAGAAAGCTGCATATGCAGCAGTGATAGGTTGGACATGCATCAGCATGGCCAACGCACAAACCATAACATCATCGGGCTTTCCCCAGCTGGACCAATGGACAAAGGACTGCATCAACAAGCGTTGCATGTCGATTGGCTATCCCGGCAACAACGACATCCGCCTTCAGGAGTTCTACAAATGGTACACCGCCAACAATCTCGAGACCATGATCATCAACAATGCCGGCGACCCGTTTGCCGGCGGTGACCACACTCTGTCGTCGCTCGACTTCGAAAGGGAAGTAATAGAATACTTCGCGCCAAAATACGGTTTCGACAAGGACGACACATGGGGACTGGTGACCATGAGCGGCACCGACGGCAACAACCACGGCATATATTTCGGTGTGAACTATCTGAAAAACAAGACCGGAAAGATGCCCGTTGTCTATGTGTCGGACGAAGCCCACTACAGCAACTACCGGCTTTGCGACCTCCAGCACCTTGACGTCAGGCTCGTAAGGAGCGACGCCATGGGGCGGATGATTCCCGACTCGCTCGAGGCTGCCCTCGACACATCGCGCCCTTGCCTCATGGTATATGCAATGGGGTCCACACTGAAGGGAGCTATCGACAACCAGGAAGAGCTGAACGAAGTGCTGGCGCGGCACAAGGACATGGCCGTATACCGCCATGTAGATGCCGCATTGTTTGGCGGATATCTCCCCTTCACCAAATACCGTGACATGGTAAACCGGAAGAAAGTGGATTTCGAGTCTATCAGCGTCAGCGGCCACAAATTCTTCGGCATCGACAGTCCATGCGGCCTTTTCATCACTACGCGCAATGTCTACGACCATCAGGCAACGTTCGACATTGCATATCTCAACGCCAACATGCGCATGATAAACTGTTCGCGCTCCGGCATAGAACCACTCAAGTTCTGGTGGCTCATCAAGACCGTGGGCGACAAGGGATGGACCGAACAGGCGAAAACCATACTTGAAAACACGGAATATCTGAAGAAGGAACTCAGCCGCATTGGATGGCCCAACTGGAACAACGACCATAGCAACACGGTACTGTTCCGTCGCCCGTCAGATGCAATCGTGAGAAAATACAACCTGGCATGCGGCGAGGATGCAGCCTTCGGCGGACGCGTGTCACACGTGGTCGTGATGCAGCACGTGAGCAAACAGACCATCGACCTGCTCGTCGCCGACCTTGAAAAGGAAAAACAATGAGCGGGCAGGCATATTGAACCGAAAAAAGACCGTAAGATGCAAAATATTCGTTCATTATACTATATAGCCACACTTTACACAAAAGACCTCATGAATTAATATAGGCATGAAAAAATAGGAGTATGGAAAAAAAGACGTAACTTTGCAATCGGTGAGGCTTGGCCGAGAAACAAACATATCAGCACTTGCACCGGCACTCTAAAAATTGCAAATACTATATAAACGCCAAAGGAACCGCTTATGATGATATACGTAGCAAATCCGCTTTATGATACGGTGTTCAAGTATCTCATGGAAGACGACCGTATCGCCAAGACCATGTTGTCGGCACTCCTGCAGAAGCAAGTGATAGACGTGAAGATGCGCCGGCATGAGTATCCCAACATCATGCGCGAGACGATATCGATGTTTCGCGTTGACTTTGCCGCCACCATCAAGGAATGCGACGGTCGGGAACACCTGATACTGATTGAACTGCAGAAGACATGGCTTGAAACGGAGACGCTGCGGTTCCGCCAGTATCTCGCTCTGCAATACAACAACAAAGAGAACATGCGCAAAGACACTGACGGGAAGTATGCCCTGCCCACAGTAGCCGTATATCTCTTGGGACACCGAGTGGGCGACATCGATGAGGCTATAGTCTATGCAAGGCATAAAGTGTACGACTACGACGGCAATGAAGTAGTGCTCGCCCAGCCCGATCCATTTGTCGAGAGTCTGCAGCACGACAGCATCATAGTGCAGATTCCGTTGCTGCACGGCAAGGTGAACAACCGTCTGGAGAAGGTGCTGAGCGTATTCGACCAATCGCAAGCCCACTCCGAAGACCAGCGCGTGCTGAAAGTTGACGAGAGCTACTATGACGGCGACGACGATATGGCTTACATCCTGCGCCGCCTGCAGTCTGCCGCATCCGACCCAGATATCCGCAGCAGCATGATTGCCGAAGACGAATTCTTTAAGGCCATAGAGGACCGCGACACCGAAATAATGCTGAAGGACAAGCTAATCAAGCAGAAGGA
>CAZXGQ010000174.1:0-4193 GCA_964640415.1 uncultured Prevotella sp. | reverse complement strand
TTTCTCTCATTTCACTTCTACATTCTCCATCATCTTCTTTCTCACTTCCTCTCTCTTTCTCAACTCACTTCTCCACTCCTTCAAAAACTCCTTCATCTCAAATTTCAAATCCTTCAACTCATCCGGAGCAAACACCCTTGTGTCAGCCACCGATTTCAACACTTTCTTCTTCACCATCGCCACAGTAGGATAAACCACCATCTCTTCCGGATCAAGATTCAGGGCAACCGACTTACCCATCTTCTTACCATCCACAACTTCCATCTTCACTACCATTACTTTCACTTTCTTACTCATCTCTAAACCTTTCATTTTGTTAGCGAGTGCAAATTTAAGGCTTTATTCCCGAGTGGAAGATGAAATGTTTGCGGCTTGTATAAAGTTATGCGTTTATTGTACAAGTTGCTCTCGGAGCCTGTTCAGTGCAGCTTCAATTGCTGTATTTCATTCTCCATCTTTATCAAGTCAACATACTCGCCGATGCCTTTCACGTGTCCCCGTTCTGAGTATTGCCACAAGCTGTGTCTGACATTGCCGAGGTCAGGACGATGTCGGTAGTTGGCAATGAATAGGAGATGATTGTCAAACGCTGGAGAAAGGTTGTGCTCATAGAAGTGCTCATTGGAATAAATGACAGGCAGTTTACCGTAATGCCGTTTGATGAGCGAGGCGAAGAGGGCTACGCTGTCCTGCAGTTGCTTGGTAGTCCATTTGCCTTTTATGCCGGCTTCTTCAATATCAAGAACAGGGATAAGGTCTTGCTCGGCTTCGACGGCAGTATGTCTGAAGTTGTCAAACTGGCTGCGGATGGAAGTCTTGGAAGTCAAGAAATGGTAGGAGCCGATGAGCAAACCTTGTGCCTTGGCACCGTCCACGTTTTTCCGATAACGTCGGTCCGCAATGCCGCTTCCCTCGGTTGCCTTTACATACACGAACTTGATGTTCCTGTTCTCTGCCACCTGTTTCCATTTGATCACGCCGTTGTGCTTCGATACGTCGATACCGTCGTAGTCTGTCTTGCTATACGGAATGCCCGAAAGGCGGTCGACAAACACTGCCGGCATGACATTCGCATACGTTCGCCACAATAATCTTGGCTTGAACACATACAGCAATGCCACAGCAAGGACGGCCACGACAACCAGCCCCAACACCAAGCCTACTATTATCTTCCAAGTTCTACTTCTCATATTTTGCAAACAACATTACTGGCCGCTGCGTCAAACTGCTCTTGTCAAGACTACGCAGGCGGATACCGTGATTGTTTTTGTTGTTCTGACTTATTGGCGATGCAAATGTAATGCTATTTGTCTGCACCGAGAAACTCCTCAGAGTATGTTGTTAAATATGTACCGGTTTGCTGTATAAAAAATAGTAATATGATTATAGTTCTGCGATTTCTGATGGTGACAAGCCTGTCATCTCTGATATGGAAGCTGTTGGCATGCCTACTTTCAAAAGCTTATTGGCTATTTCCAAGGCCTTGGCATGCTCACCTTCAGCTCGTCCTTCAGCTCTTCCTTGCTTCAGCCCACGTTCCATATTTTGCTTGGCGGAGTCTACGAAGAGCAGACGCTCGGCACCCATCTTGTCCCAGAAGTCTTCGTAGGCTGACAACTCATCCTTGGTATACGCCATTGTCTGCACCTGGCTAAGAGCCTTGCTCGTCGCCTCGTTTTCAAGGAGTTCCTGCGGAGCTTCTTGCGTGTTCTCGTCAATCTCTGTGAGGAACTTCAACCATAGCACTGCCATTTTGCGCTCCTTGATTGACTGCGGCTTAAACTTCTGCAACTCGACGAATGTCAAGTGCAATCCCTCGATTATTTTATCGCTGTGCAACTCATGCACCACGTTGTAGTGGTGGATGAACTCCTCGGGATAGTCATTGAGGAAATTCTCGTTTACGAGGTTTAGGGAATAGACAGGTTGCAATATCTCATACTTGCGGTTACGGTCCAGCTGCCTGACGTAAGCCTTTGAAGCATTGAAGAGCACGCGCTGCTGAAAGGCCGGAGTCCAAAGCATCTGCATCTCCACAAGGAACTGCCGCCCCTGTTGATCCAGACATCTCACGTCTACTATACTGTTCTTGCCGAGGTATATGTCGGGTGCCAGTTCCGGAGTCAGATATTCCACATTCTCGATCAGAGCATCCTCCTTCAATGGCAAAAGGGCATTGAGAAGGCTGATGAGCAGGTCCTCATGCTCACCGAAGATACGTTTGAACGTCAAGTCTGCTTTTGGGTCGAGATACTTCATAGACAGATGATTGTATGGATGATTTCGATGCAAAGATAGTGCAAATTAAAGAAAGACACGAATAAAAGCCGGACATTTTTCTTGCATATAATCAGTCGTCCATAACATCACTTTCTACTTTCACTATCCGCGAGTATTTATTCACAGTGATTCTTGTATAGGCCTGTGATTCTGACGTTTTGTTTGAAAATACATAAACGCTGTCATTCTGCTTTTTCCATTTCGCCGAAGCCTCCAGTTCGCTGATAAAATCTGCCGAAAGCTTCTTGGCCAGTCGTAATTTGAAAATGTCTGAGTCACCATCCTTAACATAGTCGACGATTGCATATTCGGGAAAAACTATACCTGTCTCCGCCAGTCTATTATTAGGGTATTTCCCACCCTCCAAGGGAAAGTCGACGTCAAAGCTGCGCGTTATCTCAAAACCGTTCCGGTCAACATACAATTTCAAATTGCCTTCAAAGTCATGGCCCTTTACCGGCGACTTGATGTCTTCTTCGACATCCCAGGCCCTGTGGAGCACAAAGCAAGTATCGCCTTGATTGGTCCAGAAAGCGTTGTCAATGTCAGTGCACTGCGCCTTCAACTTCTCTATATACTGAGCAGTCAATGGCTTGTCGAATGTAAAATAATAACTGCTATGGTTGTCGTCAATAGTACCCTTATTGCCATGAGAAAAGGAGAACGACGGAAAGTCTTTGAGTTCCGTCAGGGCTGCAATGTCTGCTTGCGTCTTGTAAGGCACCTCGTCTATTGATACTTCGATGGGCACATAAGTATGATATACCCATGGTATGGCGGAATAGACAAACAAGGCGATGGGCGACACAAGCGTCAGCAGAAATCCAGTCCACCAGTGTTTACTGCCATGCCCCTTCATCTTGAACGGCAAACGCCATGGGCTTCCCAGCCATGAGTTCATATATTCGGCAAAAACCTCATACTTTTTGTTCTTCGACCCAAGACAATCGCCTATGAAGATTCTATTCAGACACGATAGCGTCCAAAGGACAACGGCCAATGGTATGCACACCATTAAAACGATTAAAATTCCCATATCTATTGTTGCTTTTTTTTGATTATTAATTACTATAGCACAAATTCCAGCGTTTTCTTTATATATTCGTATACCCCCCAAAAACAGAAGCCAATAAATACTACGGCACACGCATAGCCTGCTGAGGCTACTAATGAGAGTTCTGTACAAAGCAACTCTGTTCCCAACTGAGAAAAAGTAGTGTCATGAGGGTAGGACACCTTCAGCCTTTCACCAATACGCTGTTCCACGTATAATCGTTTCAGATGTTTGGCTTTCATCTCTTTCTTCAGCCAGTTGCCCTTTGTCTCAGCCACCTGGCGTTGTATGTCCTCATCGGCATCAGCCTCAGTCATCAGTGAGGCTTTTTGCTCCTCCATGGCATTTTCTTGACGATATGAGACAAATGAGGATATCACCCATCCTATCACCGGCAGCGCGACCATCGTGATACAGATACCCCAAAACTTGGAGTCAAATACGAATGCCGCAAGCACAACACCACCGACGCCTATAAGAATCGGCAATATTTTCAGGCCTCCGATATAATGCAGTGCAAGAATATGTACTGCAAGTCCTATCGACCATACGATAATCATTGCCGTTTGACTGTCGAAGAGCCACATTCCCAAGGCTATTATTATAGGCGCAAAGGCAGGTATCAAAAACATCGTTTTATCTTCATTCATAATTGTGGTATTAATCAAATGAATTATTTCTTTTATTTTCTGATGGTGCAAAGGTATACGAAAAAAGCGGGCTGCAAGAATCACTTGCGCCCGCTTGTATAAAGTGGTGGGGTTGTTGTATAAGATTCGTGGTTAAACAACCAATATGCTTTTAGGGGGCTTAACCACGAATTACACCAATTGCACGAATAAAACAGCGCGCAAGCCAT
>CAZXGQ010000173.1:0-4222 GCA_964640415.1 uncultured Prevotella sp. | reverse complement strand
CAATAGACTTGCCGTATTCAAGTCCGCAGGTTCCGTTCGCTACGCTCGCTCCACCTGCGGTTATGCAGAGTTTGCCCCCTTCGGGGACACTTGCTAAATGACAAATCCGAAACTTGAGTAATTAAATAATCAATACTGCCTTTAGTGGTTTTAACCACGAATTTTACTAATTAAACGAATAAACAGCGCAAAGCCATTACCCCGTTGGTCTGTGGGGCTTTGACAAATCTCGTCGAATTCGTGTTATTCGTGGTTGAATAACTATATGATGTCCGTAAATACTTAACCACGAATTACACTAATTGCACGAATAAACAGCGCGCAAGCCATTTGTGTAATTAGTGAAATTCGTGGTTCAATATCTGAGTAATGCATGAAGTGTTAAATTGAAGAAAAATCACAACAAAAGGCTCTCGAAAAATCGATTTTTTGAAAAACCTTTCCCCTCGTGTGCATTTGAGCGATTTTTACGCCAATTTTATAATTGTCTCACGGTCAGACGGTTATATTTTTGCAGTCTAAAATACGGCCGAAATTTGGGCTCTGGATTCGGCTTTACGTTAGAATCGCGGTGCCTTTACGTTAGAATCGCGACGGCTTTACGTTAGAATCGCAACGCGATAAGGCTACTATCGCGACCCGATTTCATGCTTTTTTGGGCAAAAATCGGCTTGAAGGTGTCCCTTTTAACACTTCAGAGCCTCCGTGATCGTTCTGGATGGTGTGCCCCCCAAGTGTTAAAATCTTGCTAAAAATATTTACAAAAGTGCCGTCAATTATTGCGCGGCTTCACGTTTGTATTGGATACTGCAAGCATTGGCTGACCGGTTTGTTACGACTTGAACAGCAGGGTTATCAGCGGTATGGTGATTATGGAGCCTACGGTCGTCACGAATGTCAGTTCGGTCATGAGCTTAGGATTGCGCCCGTACTTCATGCAGAACATGGTGCCAAACGAAGCTACAGGCATGGCTATCACAACGGTGTTGATATTGTTGATGATGTCGCTCACGCCACAGACCCGAAAGAAGAAATATATCGACAACGGCACCACAACCAGCCGGAGCACCGACACGATGTAGACTCTGGCATTGCCTATGATGTCGCGCAGGGGCAGACGGGCCATGGCCGACCCTATGATCATGAGCGATGCCGGGACGGTGATATTGCCAACCATGGTTATGGGACGGGCTATCAGGTCGGGAGTGCGCACATTGAGTGCCACAAGCAGTGCGGCCACAAAGGCTGCCATCAAGCCCGGGCCGAACAGCACTTTCGGGTTGAGACGGCGTATGCTGTACTCACCCTTGATGAGCATCACGCCTGCCGTGAAAATGAAGAACGTGTTGGGCACGTTGAGCAGCGCAGCATAGAAGATGGCTTCGTGACCGAAGATGGAGGCCACAATGGGATAGCCTATAAAACCCACGTTGGCAAACATCAGCGCAAAGCCTATCATGCCCTGTTCGTCGTGCGCGCGGCTTATGAAACGCGGCACATAGAAACCAAACACCAACAACAGGATGTAGGTCAGGAAGCCTACGCCGAGAAGCGGGACAATGAGTGTGCGGTCGGGCAGTTCATCGCCCATCACTGACGACAGGATGAGTGCCGGGGCTGTTATGTCGATGACTATGGCCGACAACTTCTGGTCGAATTTGTCGCCCATATATCCCAACTTGCACAGCACATAGCCTAAAACGACGATGGTGAACAGAATCACCATTACTTCCATATTTTCCATTTTTCTCCATCACCCCTCTCCTTGTTGGGGGTTCCTTGTCTTGCTTAATGTTTATAAAAGGCGTGGGTCCTGAACTGTCCACGCCTGATCGCCTTTGGTCAGGCAAAGGTACGTGTTTTTTCTTCTCGTTAGTCAAGATTCATAGAAAAAACAGAGAAAATCACCATTGACAGCCAAGAAAGGGAGCCCCCCTGCATCTCTCTCATTGCACCGTGAAGTCAGTATTTCTTATCATAGTCGAAAGCCTCGGGGGCTTCCTTGTTTATCACGATGTCGTAGGCAGCGCCCTCTGTCCAGTTTGGCGTATGCTCCGGCAATGATACACGGTCGCTGAGCTTGAGCGTCTCAAACACCCACTTCAGGTAGTAGGCGCCAAAGTAGTCGTGGTACGTGTCGGCAGGATCGTTGGTCAGCGTTTGCACGTAGCCTTCAAACGAACCGTACTTCTTGATGCCCTTGAGCAGATACTTTATGCCGCCGCATCCATAAAACTGTGTGTCGCCGAAATAACCGCTCACGTCGTCCAACTGGATGTCGAACACGAAAGGCTCGGTCTGTGGCGTCTTTGCCCACATCTCGCTGACGCCGCCGCCCAGATAACTCTTGCTGTAGATGGTGCCCCAGCCGTTGCGCGTCAGTTTTTGCGCAGCAGGGATATCGGTGGCTTGTGTTGGGAATGTGATTTGTATGGACGCTCCGCCCGACTCTATGATGCCGCGGGGCGACGATGTCAGGTGCTTGTTCTCATAGTTGTCGGCAATCCACGCATAGAGGCCCTCGTATCTGCCCGAGATGGTCATTGCATTCTTGAAGTCGTAGCCGTTCATGCTGCCCTTTGCTTCGCCTATCATCTTGTAGAGTTGCTCCGTCGTGACCTGCGGCTGCAGGCGCATTCCTGCTGTGGCGAAGATGTAGAGCGGAATCTTCTCGCCTGTTGCCGACGTGTATCCAGTTGTCATTGAGGCAACGAATTTTTTCACACTGTCGGGATGGTTGGCCACGGTGGAGATGGCGCGTCCCTTGCTGGCCTTCTCCTCCTCCGATGTCACGGGAAAGACTGTCTCTATCGTACTGTCGTTGTTTATCTGGTATACATACAGACGCGAACCGGTGCTGCCGGCGTCGATGATGGCGATTTTCTGTTGGATGTCTGCAGTTGTGCCCGACGGTGTGACATTCTCGCCAGAGTCAGAACATGCCGTGCTCACCGTGGCAAGCATACCGCTGATAATGAATGCAGCAAGCATTCGCAAAGTGTTTTTTCCTGTTTTCATATTTCTATAGTTTGTATCTTCTTGTTCATATATCATAAAGAGCCAGATGTAAGAATATTATTGCAAAGATATACATTTATTTCAACAAAATACAAAAAAAAAGAGATTCTAGGAGTTCAAACAAGTCATGACTGTGACATTGCGAGAAGTATTCATTCGACTTTCTTCAGTTTCAACACTAAAATAATAGTCATTTCCAATATTACTTATTCGGTGATAAAGACATCATTTTGGTGGATGTCCAGCAAGTAAGCCTGGTCATCAATGGAGAGACGGCTGAAAGCTTGGTCAACATCGTTGATGGTGGTAGGACTGGTCTTGGAGATGTTCATGTTTATAACCAACATCAAGGCAACGTATGCAGCCTCTGCCGTGGCATTTGGCAAACCGGGCATCTTGCTGTACTTGTATATGCTGAGCGACTTGTGGCTTTTCAAATAAGCCAAAGCCATATCCATACGGTCATTCTTGCTCAGCCGGTTGTTGACGCGTGTCGTCACGGCAGGGCGATTCACCACAATCGCCATAGCCGGGCGATAGGCGTAAGGACGCATATGACTATGATGCCGGTGTTGTGCGAAAGCCGTTGTTCCAGCCAATGCCATCATGACGACAAGCATTGTAGTTCGGATATTCATCATTGTCTTCATAATCTTTTTTATTTTACATGCATTTCACACTCTTTTCGAGAAATCGTCTACGGTCTACAGACTTTATTTCCTCATTTGTATTACCATTATGGTTGAGCTCTTTTTAATGGACGCTTCAACTATATGACCCTTCAAAAAAAGAAAAGTAAAATCATGGGCAGACTTGTTACAGTCTTTTATGCAGTCATTTCAACGAAATTATGTACTTTTTCGGCAGAAAATTCAAAAAAAAATACATATATTACTTGATAAAAAGGATTTATCGGGTAAAAACGGATAAGAATTTCCCGATAAGCCAGCGTTATCGGGTAAAAAAGTGGAGCAGATAAAATTATCGGGTAATTTGAAGGGAAAAGAACAGATAACAGAAACTCTTATAGGAAAAATTCGGCGTATAGGTCAAAATTTCACCGGACAGCAATAAAAAGGAATAGGGTGTAACTCATTGAGCTACACCCTATTCCTTTATTTTTACTTATCAATAGTTATCGATTATCATTTCACCTCTTCAAATCTAACAGTCGCTGTATATCAGTATGTTATGATAATACGTG
>CAZXGQ010000172.1:0-4323 GCA_964640415.1 uncultured Prevotella sp. | reverse complement strand
TCGCTATACATATTAAAAAGGTGTAACCATTTCGAGGATATCATCGTAGCTGAGCTTGAAGGTCTCTGCCGTTCCGTCGAGGATGTCGTCGGAGAGCGACTGTTTCTTCTCGTGCATGCGCAGTATCTTCTCTTCAATGGTCTGCTGACTGACCAGTCGTATGACCGACAGGCAGCGCTGCTGTCCTATACGGTGGGCGCGGTCGGTGGCCTGCCGCTCTATGGCTGGGTTCCACCAAGGGTCGAGAAGTATCACATAGTTGGCACGCGTGAGGTTGATGCCCAGGCCGCCGGCCTTGAGCGAGGAGAGGAAGATGCGCTTTTTGCCGTCCTGGAAATCGTCTACCATGGCCTTGCGCCTGTTCATCGGTGTCTGCCCGTCGAGATAGCAGTATTTCCACCCCTGCTTGTCCAGCAGCGGACGGATGAGGGCCAGAAAACTGGTAAACTGGCTGAAGACGACGATGTTGTTCACCGGAGTCTGCATCAAGGCTTGAAGTATCTCCATGAGCCGCTCCACCTTAGTCGACGGCTTCTTCCAACGGTCGTGGAGCAGGTGCATGTCGCAACTGGCGAGACGCAGTTTCATCAGTTCCTCGAAGAAGTTGACGTCGAGGTCTCTTGCCTTTGCCTTTTCCGCACGTGTCTTGCCCTTCTTGAACTTCAGTTCCACGAGCTGGCGCATGCCTTCGTAGACCGACCATTCGTCATCGTTCATCTCTACATAGCATGTGCTCTCTATCTTCTCCGGCAGGTCGGTGAGCACCTGTTGCTTGGTGCGGCGGAGGATGAAGGGCTGCGTCATCTCCTTGAGCATCTCGCGGTGACGGCGGTCTATCTCTCCGTTGACGTAGCTGTCGCGGAAGACGCTCCACTTGCCGAGCATGCCGGGGTTGATGAACTGCATGAGGTTCCACAGTTCGCCCACATGGTTCTGCAACGGCGTACCCGTAAGGATTATGCGGCTCCCGGCATTCAGGTTCATGGCGGCGCGCGATACCATGGTGCTGCGGTTCTTGATCTGCTGCGCCTCGTCGAGACATGCCACGGTCCACTGGCGCGAAGCCAAGAGGTCAGCCTCGGTAGTGAGCACGCCATAGGTGCAGAGAACAAGCGTCTGCGGGCCGGCCTGCTCAACGAGATCCTTTCTGTCGGCAGCATCATTGAGCACAGCCACCTCCAGTCTCGGGGCAAAACGCCCTGCCTCACTCACCCAGTTGGGAATAACCGACTTCGGGGCAATGACAAGCGAGGGACCCTCAGCCGACTTGCTCAGGATGAACGTCAGGGCCTGGAGAGTCTTGCCCAGTCCCATGTCGTCGGCAAGGCAGGCTCCGGCACCCCATGCGTCGAGGCGAGCCATCCATCTGTATCCCTCCTCCTGATAAGGGCGCAACGTGGCCTGCAGACCTTCGGGCACGCAAATGTCCATGGTGTATGCCTCTTTCATTCTGTCGCGCAACTGGCGGAATCCGTTGTCGGTATGGTGGCCAAGGTCGGCTATGGTCTTAGCCAGCGCACCAACGAGAAACTTGGGCACACCTCTTCGCTTGCCCTTGCCAGTGGTGAGCAGAGCGTCGAGCTGGGCGATACGGCGGCGCAGCGTCTCGGTCATGCGCACATACTCGTTCTCGCCAATGCGCACGAACCCGTCGTACGACTCGCGGCAACACGAGTTTATAAGCATATCAAGATTCATGAAGTCGAATCCCACCTTTGCCGTGCCCTCCACTGCAAACCACTCGTTGTTGCTCCTCACCTCAATGTTGATGTCGGCACCGGTTATAAGACCTTTGAACTTCAACATCTGTCCGTTGGGCCACTCCGTGATGAACCGGTCCTGATGGTCATGACATAAAGCCAATAGCTCCAGGAGCGTCCGTTCGCCGGAGGCAGAGGTGGTGTTGTATGTTGTGAACTCCAACGAGTGCTGCTCGGCAAAGTCGACCAACATCTGGAAGTTTTCAGCTTCCTTTGCCATGTTGCGGTTGACACAGTGCACTCGCCCCGACTCGTCTTCGTCGTAGACAAACTTCTCGCCGATGCCCGGCGATTGGCGCGAGCGGCCTTCGGGCAGCATCCGGGCAAGGAAAGTCAGCTTGTATATCGTGCCATCCTCGCTTTTCAGGGGTTCGATGCGCACTGCAAGTACGCCGTCCGACTCGTATGCCTTCTGCTGCGCCAAGGACATGATGTTCTCGCGCACCTCCATGATGCCGCTCAGACTCTCTATGGTCTTCTGCAGCGAAGGCACAGCCGATGCGGGCAGCGACTCGCGGGCAAGGAGTTTGCCAAGGATGTCGCGCTGCAGAGGATTGAGGGAAACGAGAGTGTATCTGTCGTCAGCCACAATTACGGTATGTTTCAGCGGCCGTCCGTCCATACCAATCTTTGCGTTGGAGGAGATGTATATTCTGTCGCCCTGTGCACTGAACTCCACACAGGGATTCTCACGCACTATGACGGCTTCCATACGCTCGGGAGAATACTCCTGACCGATGAACACGCGGCCTGTGTCGGCAAGCATGGGTATAACGATGTCGGCATCAGACGGAGTCTGATCCGTTTCCGTACTGTTGTGCCGCTTGGCCAGTTCCATGGCTATGCGGGAGTCGAGCAGATCCATCGACTCGTAACCTGTAGAGCACATTGTCTTTACCGACAACAGGCCGGAGTCCTTCCATTGTCCGTCGGGCTGCTGCACCTGTTCCATGATGGTTGAAAGCGAGGCCCCTTGCATGAAATAGATTATCCTACGGGGCGATTCCGCCTCAGCCGTCTCCACCGAACAACTAATCTCGCTAAGCATCAGTTCCCATGCAGCTTTCCTGTGCATGCCTGCCAGCAGAGGCTTGCCTCCGAAGGCATTCTCCATTTCTTCCTTGGCCTTGGTGCTCAGTGGCAGGTAGGGTGAGAGTTCGTGTTGCATGATCTTCAGGGCAGGCTGGAAACTGCCCATCTGCTCCACAAAATGGTCAGGAAGCGCGAAGAACCTCACGATGAGCATGGCCAGCGACATGCTGAGGTTGTCGGTACAGAATTGCGTAATCATCGATGCACGCTGCTGCAGTTCGCCGGATGCGCTCTCGGTATTTATTTCGGCATATTCCAGCAACAGGCGGACGGCAAAGTTGTCGCCCCCTACCCTAACGGGCGTAGCCATGTGCAACTTGTCGTACACGTCCATAATGCTGGTGGTGCCATACTTTGCACGGTATTTGATGATGCAAACGGCATAGAAATAGTTGAGCACTGGCGACGGCAGGCATCCGCATTTTGGTTTCTGCCTCGTCACAGCCTTGCGGAAGAAGGCAAGGGCATCCTCCACATTGCCGGCATAGAGCTCACGAATGGCAACAAGCGAATACCCCCACACGCTCTTAGGGGGGTGAGGTACATGGTGACTGCCCGTCAACAGAAACTCATACAAGTCGGCCTTCTCGCTCTGCGCGGCATAAAGCGGATGATGTTCGGGTATCATCCGCCTGATGCTTTCTATTGCCGACAAGTCGAGCGTCCCACGTCGCTCAAGGTCTGCCAGTGTCTGCGTTGTCATCTTTGCCGTCTGCTCGGGATTGAGCAATACGGCATAGCGTGAGTCTTTCAATGCACGCTTGCCGATATAGGCAAAGACGTTGAAAAGGTTTTTGCCCAATCCCTCATAGGGAATGGGGAGTCGGGCGGCTGCTTCGAAATTATCGTTTCTTACAAGTTCAGCCAGTTTGCGGAGATAGTCGGCAGAATGCGTGGGCGAAGCCATCTGTCGGAATGCCTTAAGCCATTCGGGATAACAGCCTGCAAGAAAGTCGAGAATGTCAAGATAGCGTTCAGGTGCCACAGCATCGAATGATTGAAGATAACCGTCCATGCGCAACTTCTGGGAAATGCTGTGATAGCTGTCGCTTGTCTTTCTGTATTTCTTGCGATACGCAGCATTTGATTCGCCCGAACCGCTTCCCGCATATGCCATAAAGCAGAGTTGCCTGACCTCGTCGATGCCAAGGCCAGGAAACGCATGCTCCATTTCTTCTTTCTTTGTCATATGACTGTTGTTCATCATTCTTTTTGCCGCAACATGATCTCTCTGTTGATATCATTGCCGACCAGATTTTTGCTAAATTACAACTAAATAATGATAAACAAGAAATTATCACAAAGAAAATTACTGTCGGAAATCTTTAGGTGCTATGCCTCCCGAACGCCGCTTGAAAAATTTGGGTTCTATGCTGATTCGTGTGGGTAACATATAGTTGAAAAATCCTCGAAATGTAGGGTCTATGTTGATTTGTGTGGGTGAAATATTGCGTTATAATCTTTCTTATTG
>CAZXGQ010000171.1:0-4338 GCA_964640415.1 uncultured Prevotella sp. | reverse complement strand
TCGAGCAGTTTATCGACTCGCTGACTCCCGACAGTGAGGTGAACGAGAAGTGGCAAGAGTATGTGAACAGACGGAAGCGCGACGAGTTTGAAGCCATCGTGAACGAGGAGCACCTGAAGGCAAAGGAAGCGAAGGAGTTTATAGAGGCGTCGTTCAAACGCGGCTATGTGGCAGAAGGAGGACTGGAGCTGAACGGCATCATGCCGCCAATAAATCCGTTTGACCCCAATGCCGACCGCGAAGGGAAGCTGCAGCATGTGCTAAGCAGGATAAAAGGCTTCTTCAACAAGTTCTTTGACATAGCAAACGGCGATTTCCAAGTAAAGCGAATATAGCCATCCGGATAGCCTTTTGTGTGTTTCGCAGACAATTATGCGTGGTGGAAGTTGGAGTCGCAGTCCTCGTCAGGGCAACACGCAACTACATACAATATAAAGAAAGAGGGTAAAATGCGGTGCTGAACAGCCGTATTTTACCCTCTTTGCGTTATGAAAATCTGTGTTGAATCAAAGCCGGCGGTGGCATCGCCAAGAGCTACCGATAGCTTTTGCGGTCGATCTTTCCGTTGAACGTGCGCCTCACTTCCGTTATCTCTCTATACAGCAGCGGTAGTTTATGCGGCTCCAGATTAGCCTTGAGACAAGCTATCAAGTCGCGCCTGTTGTAGCCGTCGTCGGGCACGACCAGCAATGCCAGCACCTTTCCCATCACGGGATGCGGAGACTCCGTGCAGACGCAATCCTTGACACCGGGGAAAGCCAACGCTACGCTCTCTATCTCCGTTGGGGCAATCTTGTAGCCTCCAACGTTTATCACATCATCGCTCCGGCCTTGCAACCGCAGGCGGCCCTGCCCGTCAATGGTGCCCAAGTCGGCAGTGACTACGGCATCGCCCTGCAGCACCTTTGCCGTGGCTTCCGCATCGTTCCAGTATCCCGTCATGAGTGTCTTGCCGCAGCATGCCACCGTTCCGTCTTCGGTGATGAAAAAGGATGAATGCCGCATCGGCTTGCCCAGACATCCGGCAATGCATTCGCCGTCGTTGTAGTCGTAGGTGGATATGATGCCTGTCTCGGTAGACGCATAGGTGTTGTAGAGACGGGTCTGCGGCAACACACGGCACAGCCGCTGCATGTCTTCCTGCGGCATGGGGGCTGCACCGGTCTCTATGAAATCTATCTTGTGGGCATAAGAAGCCAGCTTGTCCTTCGCGAAGGTCAGGAGCATGCGAATGCTCGCTGGAACGAGGAATGTTGCCACCTTGGAACCTGCATCATCGACCATCGCAAAAAAACGGTTGAGGTCCTTCATGCCGTCAACCAACTGCAATGTGCCTCCGGTGTAGACCACGGGATAAATCTTCGACAGACTTCCGATATGGTTCAAGGGACCGTTGATGATAAAGGTGAGGTCGGCGTCATAGTGCTGTGCCTCAACCAGGTTTTCCGCATCTGCCACAATGGCGCCGTGACTTACCAGTACCGCCTTGGCCTGGCCCGTTGTGCCGGTTGTATAATGCAGATCGGCCACACCTTCGGGCACGGCTTTTCCGGAAAACGTCTCTATGAGCTGCTGCCTCTTGACGGGCGGCAGATCCTTGCCCAAAGGCACGGCCACTGCACCTGCAAGATGGGTGGCGAAATAGGAAACGAGGAAGTCGAAATCGGGTGTTGCCACGATTGGCACCAGCGTTCCTTTCACATTGCCCATCGCAGCAGCTTTGCGGCAAACGGCATCGTACAAGGCAGAATACGAGTATGACCCGCCCTCACATTTCAAGGCCGTCTTCTCCGGGTTGGATGCCGCATGGAACCGAAGTCTGTCCTCTATCGTCATTTACCCGCAGTTTTCTTCTGCACCATTTCCACAAGACTGTCGAGCGTCTTGAAATTCTTGGGCGTGACGTCCGAGTGGTCCAGTTCTATGCCATACATCTCGGAAAGCGTCATCAGTATGGTGGTTATTCCCAGGGAGTCGAGCTCCTGGAAAAGGAAGTCGGAATCGAGGTCCACGATGGGCAGCACCTCTTCAAGTTTCTTTCTTATCTGTTCTTTCATGTTTCTTTTTTTTATGCATATCAAGGCAAAAGCAGATGCAGTGTCAGTGCATCAGCGTGCCCGCTGCTGATCACACCTCTTCCATGCGCAGCAAGTGGTATCCGTCAAACTGGACTATAATCTTGTGGAGCGTGGTTCCCTGCCGCAGAGCCTCAACACGTGGTGCGGCGGCATAGCGGTAGATTTGTCCGACGGCATCGTCCCACTGCTTCTGCACCCTTGCGGCATGAGCAGCTTCGGTCTCGCCCTTCTCTTTCTTCGGGGCCAGTTTCAGCTCAAGGATATAGCTGTGCTTCGTAGGGTAGTGGGTAAGGTCGGGCAACAGGAAGAAGTCGCAGTAGCCATGGCTGAGCTCCAGCTCGGGCGCCACATAGTAGTAGCCGTTCAGACTGAGGTAGGCCATGTAGAAGCCCTGCAGGTTGCGCTCGCCTTCTATGGCATCGCGCACCGACGACACGTCGGCATAGGCAGCCGCCATCATCTCCAGCGGCTCGCGCCAGTGGCCGTCGAAGGCCATGCCAGTGAACTTGTATTCCAGTTCGGCAAGATTGACGAACTTCGCCTCCTGGTATTCTTCGAGCAGATAGCCATAATATTGCTTGCGCACATTATTGTTGGGTATTCCCAAAATGAGTTGGGTACCATAGGTGCCTTGGATGGTGAGCATGCCGTAGTAGAACAGCAGACTGGGGAATATCAGCGGGTCTGTGATCTTGTGGGCGGGGAATGTCTCCTCCAGTTTGGCAACTATCTGTCCCGTCTCGGCAATAATGCGGATGACGCCCTTGCGGTCGCCGTCGAGCTTGTCGAGCTGGATGAGCTTGCGCATCTTGTTGTAGTCGGTCTTGGTGTTGGGGTCAATCATCTCTTTTGGCCCCTGACCACGTTTTACGTAGTTGCGGAGATAATAGAGCACCATGTCGCAGTTGAACACACGGCTTTGTGTATCCAGCGCCTCTTCCGCAAAGCAATAGTTGTCGTACCACGGCTTCATATCCTCAATGATGTCCTCAATGTCGGCATCGGGACGTATCAGCCCCTTGTCCTTATAATAGGTGAACATCTCGCGCACGTCTTCGGTAGAGAAGCCCAGCATCTGGTTGAACTCCTCCTTGGTGGAGATATGCCAGCCAATGTTGAAGCCGCTTGTCACGTCGTCGAGCGTCACGGGACTGACTCCGGTGATAAAGATGCGCTCGAAGGTGCCTTTGAACTTCTTGAAAATGTCGCGGTAGAAGCCCTCGGCATGCGTCATGGCCCAGTAGACCTCCTCACCCTGCTCGTTGAGCACGGTATTGGTGAAGTTGTCATACTCGTCGATGATGAGGTAGGTGGAGAGATCGCGCCGTCTCGACTCGTCGTTGATGAGGTTGAGTTTGTCGGTCGCTTTCTTGGCCCCAAGCACTCTGTCGACAAAATCGGCGGTGTAGTATTGTCGGTAGTCGCTGATGAAACCGTCCAGCTTCACATTGCAGTAACTGTTGAAATTCTCTTCCAACTGCTCTATGGTGCCTCCCACCTGCGAGAAATCGAGGTGGAGCACCAGGAACCGGTTGCGCAGCGGGGTGGGATGCCGGGCTATCCACAAGTCTCCGAACATTTCTTCAAACTTGTCCTTCAGCCCGATGTCGTAGTAGGCATGGAGCATGCTGATGAAGATGCTCTTGCCGAAGCGTCGCGGACGGATGAAGAACAGATAACTGGCTTCATTCTCCAACAGCGGCAGGTACATCGTCTTGTCGACATAGTACAGGTTGTCGCGCCGAAGTCTGTTGAAATCGGATATGCCGTAGGGCACCTGCTTTATCATTTGTTGCTCCATAAAATCTAAAAAGACCTTTGTATTGCACAAAGTTACGCAATGCTTTTCAAACAGCCAAATCTGCAGGGATGGTTCTAAAAATCATTTGTGCTTATTTTCACGCAGAGCCGCTGAGGGTATTGAGTCGCAGAGGTTATGCCTTTGAAACACGGAGCTTCAAGAGAGGCCTTCGGCCTTTGAGAATATTCAGGGTATGATTGCCCCTGCCCAAACCTAGTACATTTGAATACTTACCGCCCTGCAAAAGATGTCGTTGCGCATATTATATGGTGTGCGTTTATCATAGCCCTGTAATGGCGATACAATCTTAGCCCAAGGTGAGGAAAGTGCGAAGCGACTGACATAACCCTGGGTAACGGGCTGAGAGCAGACGTGGCGTAATGTCACCACAAACCATTGCGTTGTTGGGGTCTATGTTGATTTGTGTGGGTGAAATATTGCGTTATAATCTTTCTTATT
>CAZXGQ010000170.1:0-4356 GCA_964640415.1 uncultured Prevotella sp. | reverse complement strand
CATTGATACCTAACAAAGACACTCCTTCCGTTGTTGCAAAACAAAGTTTTGACAGGGAATACAAAGAGTATTCCCTGCCGAAAAACTTACATACCATTTGCAAGCAGGCTACGCCACATTGCATGGAATCATGCTGATGAATTATAGGAAAGCGCACCATGGCAACTACAAAACAGAAGTTTTTGACTTGCCTTCAAACTGCAGGTTACCACCATGGTTTAGCTTCTTTCCATAATCAAAAGTATAACTTGCGGAAAGAGATACGTAACGCCTGTCCCAGGGGCGACTCTGATAGGCATAGCTATATATGTTGTCAGAGATAAGCCAGGACTCAGTATGACCCTTCTTCAAGAGAAGCGAATTGACCTGAAGCTTTACAAATAAATTTCCTTTCGAGAATTGCACCCCACATTTCAAATTGTCGGAGAAGCTCGTTAATTTTGAACTTCCTCTCATATATCCTTTCCCAGAAGAATATGAATAATTCAAATTAACGGACCAACATTTTCCCAAGGCGAAATAAGCAGTGGGGTAAAATCCCCAATAACCATTATTGACATGAAACAAACCTGTATGCCACTCATGAACATATGATATCAAAGAACTCAAGCGGATTTTGCCTTTTGCCAAGGATAAAGATGGAGTTATGCTGGCATATATTGGATTGAACGAGCCGCTGTTTATCATCTCCTTTACCATCAAACCATTGATTTCGTGCCAATAAGGCACTATATCGTCTATAATATTATCCCAAGTGAATGACGCATTGAGAGAAAACTCATTGGAAGGCATCCATGTATAAGACAAAAGGGCGAATGCCTGCCTCACTGTCTTCAAATCGGAATTACCCTTACTTCCGGTCAGCTCATCATCTTTGCGCACGACAGTATTATAATATGTAGGATTGATAGAACTTTGGGTAATATTAGCTTGCAAATAGATTGAGTGCTTGGGGCTTAGGCTTCCGCTAAGCGTAATTTTGCCATTGAGAAATGCTTTCGTCCTTGCTTTCTCATCCTGCACTTTATAACCTTGAACTGGCACTGACAACAACAAACCACCCGACCATTTATCGGAGAATTTATGACTGTAGTCCAAATCGAAAGAATAATAAGAATTTATCAGTTTTTGGTAAGTGTCAGCTGTTCCTAAGTAGCTGGTACGGTAAATCTCAGAGTTGAGTTGTGTTATAAATATCAAATAGTTTTGTTTATAAACAGGCAAGCCATAACCAAACCATAAACTTGGCAGATAAGCATCTTCCCTTGTTCCATTATAGATGTTTTGGCTCTCCGACCCCAACAACCGATAATCATCATTTACCTTATTATGATTATACGAAAAAGAGAAACCGCCGTAAGCATAGGCTTCATGGGGCAAGCCATAAGCTACAATCTGCGAATTAATGTAAGGGGTAAGGGCTTGAGAGTATGAATCAGATACCGAAAAACTGGAGTCTGCATCATTATACAATATATTCTGCCGTGTATGAGAATTTGGAGTGTGAGTAAACCTCAAACCCGTTTGCAATGTCCAAACAAGTTTGTCGGTATCATACCTTGCGCTAAATCCCGTAGAATAAATGCGCTTTTTCTCATCTTGCTCATAATCTTCTTTTTTGTTAAGCTTTGAGCCATCATTGTAGGTATAAGTAATATTGTTGTTACCTACTATCTCATGGGCATTTCTATAATAGCCACCAACTATTGCTTGATAAGTCATATGACCCTTCTTCAATTTTCCCGCAACGTCATAATCGCCATAGTCGTTGTTGCCGAAACCTTGGTTCGCTTCAGCTAATACATATCCACCATATGAATACTCACGCAACACGAAGTTGACGACAGATTCATAGTTCCTGTACTTTGGGTCAGATGGCGACTGCAAGAATTCCACGCGGGCGACCTCCTTAGGCCGTAGAGTCTTCATTTCCCAGTCTTTTGCCTCAACTCCATTAATAAAGAAATGCACCTCTTTTCCCCAGTTGGTCTCCACCTTATTAGAAAACTCATCCACCCGCAAGCCTGCAACCATCATGCGAGCCAATAAAGCTGAATAATTAGAAGAAGACTTGCGCTCTTCGGGGGTGGGCGTATATGACACGCCATCCTTTATGGCAACATGATTTTGCGCCGTCACCACAACTTCCTTGATATGTTGAGTCTTCACTGAGTCTTGACTTTGGGCAAAGCCTAACAGCGGAAATGTCACGAGTATAATCAATGCAAATTCCTTCATACCATTCAGTTTATATTCTCCAAATAATATCTCATCTCAAACTCAAAGGCCAAATATTCCTTTATTGGAACATCAATAGAATGCTTACTACAAATATTATCAGTAAATTCACCTGCTTCCAGCATTTTTTGACTGCAAGGTCCCATACACAAAGGAAGTATCTTACATGACAAACAATTTGGGTTATCAAATGTTTTAAGTTTTAGCCTTTGCTCTTTTCGGAATTCGTCCCAAATAATGGAACCATCTTGACATAGCTTTCCCACCTGCGTATCTTTCCCTAAAGTTCTGCCATTACATTTGTGAATCGTTCCATCATAGTTTACTATGAAAAAGCTTTCCGAATCGGAAGGACAAGCGATATTCTTTTTTCTGAAGACACCATGGGAAATCACAAATCCTTCTTGCACAAATTTGCCCAAGACATTAAGCAAAAGCTGCCGTTGAGATTTGTCTACCATTGAACGAGTTTGCCAAACTCTTTCAAAATGTATTCTAACCTTACTTCTATCTACCCCCTTTAAATCCTCTAAAAGAGAATCCATATTAAGTAAAGTAGAATTGTCATAATTAATGCGTAAAGTTACCAGAGGGTCATCCGAATATTGAGGATTTCTTATCTTGTTTGATATTGTTTTAACAGCATTTATTATCTGATGATAAGTGCCTTTATTATTACGTTTCCAGATTCTCACCGTATCATGCTTGCTCTCGTCTCCATCTATCGTAATTTGAAAATAAGGATTCAACTCCGAAAGCTTATCTATCATCCCTTCTGTCATCAATGAAGCATTGGTAACAAAAAAAGACGAAAACCTCTTCCCTGCCCTCTCACATTTCTCTTTAACTGCATGAACCAAAGGATAAGCAACATTCGAAAAGTATAACAAAGGTTCTCCACCAAACAAAGCAAGATGTATGGAGTCAAATTTATCTTGCTCAATACCTTTATCCACATACTTTAATATTGCCTCAAGTATATCTTGAGACATTTTTGTTCCCTTTTTATGAGATTCATAGCAATACCAACATTTAAGATTACAATCTTGTGTTGGATATACCATAAAGTATAAATTTCGTTCATTGAACTTGACCCTCATATATTGTTGTTCTATTAAAGCCAATTCATCCTTATCGTCATCAACAAGCATACCTAATTCTTTCATCTTTTTATACACTGACGGCATCTGACTACTGAACTCTTCTATATCAGAGTTTAAAAGACTGGATGCATCCTTAGATATACCCAAGAATCTATCACTAAGAGAATTATACAAGATTGTAAAACCCTTACGAGGTATAGAAATATTATAATTACTCTGTTTCATGATATTTTTATCTAAATCAAAAGTCATGGTATAACATCAAGTACATACCATGACCTCAAAAGGTTTAACCTAAAAGTCATTTATTTTCAGGTTTATGAACGGGAGGAGGACCTTGAGTCTGTCCAACACAAGAGTTACCACAGTCATTGCCACAATTGGTACCACAATTGTGTCCACAATTAGAGCCACAGGTAATGTTATCACTTGTACCACCATGAATCTCAAGCATTTCGGATTCACCCAAAATGGCTTCGTCTAGAAAATTGAAATCACTCATAGTTCTAAAATTAAAGTTAATAATAATCGAATCTCAATTATGAGACTAAAACTATCCCTCAATAACATCACTATCAGATTACTCATCATCTGGAATATAAAACCAAACTCCCATAGAGTCCAGCCAACAATATTCACTATCTAACACTTGGTTCAATTTGTTTTTCCTTTGTGTTTCCATAGCAATATCATCCATCTAGTATTCTATTGCAAAAATATGGTTTGCTCTCAACACAGCAAAATTTTTCATATAAATTATTCATAATTTTTTTTCCGAAAAATATTATATAAAAATTATGTAGAAAGATGTTCTATAAAGAAAATAATTTGTACTTTTACATCTTAAATCAGGAAAACAAAAAACATGAAAAAATATTATTACATAAGATATTTAGTTCTTATAGTCGTTGCAATGCTACAAGGATATAACATATACGTGCAATATAAAAATTACATTCACAACCATATAGACAAAATAAACTCTACATAGAAGTGAACATTGAGCAAGATAAAC
>CAZXGQ010000169.1:2416-4388 GCA_964640415.1 uncultured Prevotella sp. | reverse complement strand
TGACGAATTCTTGGTGCGTTTAATGATTCGTTAGATTAGTATGATTCGTGGTTAAAACCATCAGACGCATGATGTTTTTTATTGAACCACGAACTATACGAATTTGACGAATGGCTGGCGTGGTGTGTGCTACACAAACACGGCATCGTCGAAGCGGAGCATGAGTTTGCCGTCGGTCCAGGAGTCTGAATAGGCCACAGTTTCGTTGAGGAGATATTCGCGGATGATGAGTTCGGGATAGTTGGCACCGCTCATGTAGGAGAGCGGATAGCCTCCTCCGAAGCGGGCATTCACCTCTATGCCCACGATGTCGTGGGTGGAAGGGTGGAAGAAGAGTTGCAGGCAGACGCTGCCGATGCAACCGTCGATATGTGCGATATTTTTGCGTAGGAAGGGCACTATGGCATTCTTGGCCGTGCGGCCCTTGTTGATTTCGCCAGCGCGTATCTCTATGCGTTCGCGCGGCACGATGCTTTTCACCTCATGGTTGCGGCCGAAATACATGTCGACCGTATATTCTTGATATACGTGGTGGTCGATGTATTCCATGAATATCAGTTTGTCGTCCTCCAGGATGTCGTTGGTCAGATCTTCGGGCTTGTTGATGATGTGTATGTTGCTGCTGAGCGACCCGTCGTATGGCTTGGCGAAGATTGGGAAGGTTGGGTGGTATTTGTCAATCGGGTGCGGCATATGGATGTTGTGACGGGCTAAGAACTCGCCGGTCAGCCGCTTGTCGCGGCACACGCTCACAAACGGAGTGTCACCCACTATGATATGTATGCCCTCGGCAAGGAAACGGTCCTTGATGGCAGCCAGCACCAACAGCTCGGTGTCGATGGTCGGAATTACGATGCCTACTCCATGCTCACGGCAGAGCGAGAGCAGAATGTCGGGATAGCTGGTGTCGGTCACGCACGGTACGGCAAAACATCCGTCACTCACGTAGGCGGCAGGCGCCATGTCGGGACGCATGTCGGTGGTAAAGACCTTTGCCTTGGGGAAGAAGCGGTGAAGTGTCTCCTTGAAATACCTTGTCAGTGCTACACGCTTGCCTACAGAGGTGATGAGTATGTTAGTTCTTTCCATTGAAATAGTCCATTGTGGCCGACTTTCCATCGGTTGTGTTGATGTCCTTGCGTGCGAGCACGTTGCGGACGGTGAGGAAGAGTATCTTCATGTCGAGCGCAAGGCTGATATGGTCGACATAGTACACGTCGAGCTCAAATTTGCGTGTCCATGTTATAGTGTTGCGGCCGTTGACCTGAGCCCATCCCGACATGCCGGGTGTGACGTTGTGGCGGCGGTGCTGTTCCTTGCTGTAGAGCGGCAGATACTGCACCAATAGCGGGCGCGGGCCGATGAACGACATGTCGCCGCGCAGGATGTTGATGAGCTGCGGCAGTTCGTCGATTGATGTGGAGCGCACGAAGCGTCCTACAGGAGTGAGTCGGTCGGCGTCGGGCAGGAGGTTGCCGTCGGCATCGCACTCGTCGGTCATCGTTTTAAACTTCAACGCCTTGAAAATGCGCTCGTCCTTGCCGGGCCTGTCTTGGGCAAAGAATACCCCTGCACCCTTGTTGGCGAAATGCAACAGGATGATTACTGCCAGCATAAGCGGCGAGAGTATGACGATGAGCAGCAACGCACCGATGAAATCGGCCGTGCGCTTCACGTAGCGGGGGTAAATGTTCATGTTATTGACGTTTCCCAACTTTTCGTTTGCAAATGTACACTTTTTCCGTCAAAAGACAAGACTAAATCGTAAAAAAAAATCATAAAACGCAAACGTTGTCCCTAACATGGCTTCAACTTCAAGAAGCGTTATTAAGTTTTAACCACGAATTTTACTAATTTGACGAATGGCATGTGTAGTGCTTATTCGTTCGATTCGTATTATCCGTGGTTCCACCAATCACCGTATGTTTTTTTAACCACGAATTTTACTAATTTGACGAATGGCATGTGTAGT
>CAZXGQ010000169.1:0-2316 GCA_964640415.1 uncultured Prevotella sp. | reverse complement strand
GATTCGTATTATTCGTGGTTCCACCAATTACAGTATTTCGCGGTTCAGAAGCGGAGCGCCATGCTCACGCCAGCTCCATCGGGCATTGCGAAAGGAGCAAATGCCGTTGAGACGCTGTTCTTCTTCACGGTCACTTTCTTGGCACCCTTGCACACGTAGGCATCTACGAGGTTGTAGATGTACATGCCTGCGGCAACGCCAATGCAGAGACAGCCCATCTGACGGTGCGACCTGGCCTTTGATGTCCAGCCCTGGCTCTTGAAATAGCGGTTGCGGTCGAAGAAGTAGATGGCACCGGCAATGCTGGCGGCCTCGGTGCCCCATATCACGGCAGCCTTGTCGTATTGTCCTTTGTTGCACTGTCCGAGGCCTGGGATTATCGACATTGCCATCGTTTTGCCGCCGCATGGCTCAGAAACGGTGAACTCGTCGTAGTCTGGCTCAGTGTTCATCTTCGATACGGCGAAGAGTTGGTAGAGCGTGTAGTCCCAGTTTTGGCGCACGTCGTTGTCGAAAATCTCCTTCTGGTCTACCAGGCGGTAGCGGAACCACTTGTCGCCGAAGGTCACGGTGTGGCTAAGCGTGTCGATGCGTGCATCGTTGGCGTTGAGTCCGTTTTTGTCGGCTATTTTCTCGGTGAGCGCCGTCATGCGGTTCTCATAGAGGAAGTCCTTGTCGGTAAAGAACGGTTCGATGTAGATAAACTCATAGGAGTCGTTGCTGCGCAGGGCATTGAGCTTTTCTACGGCTTTGTTGCTCGCCCACCGCGGTTTGTGGAATTGCGCGTTGCATGGCAGGGTCATGAAGAGCATGAGGCACAGGGCTGCAAGGCACATTGTGCGGGTAATGATTTTGTTCATGATATAAGATATTAATGTTGTTCTTTTAGTAAGACGTTGGATCGGGCGGATAATTTAATCTTCGTTCGATTTGTGGTTAAACCAACAAAATGCATGATGTGGTTAATAAAGCTAACGGTTGATAGCTACTTCTTCAATATATAGTTCGGGATGGCAAGGAACTCAGGGGAGTGGACAAAGCGCCAGCCGTCGCGCAGGCCTTGGATGTACTGCGTGATGTAACTCGACTTGCGCCGTACCACCGACATGCCCGTCATCACGAAAATCATCCACATGGTCTTGAGGATGAAGGCCAGGGCAGTGAGGGCCTTTTCCATGCGGCTGTTGGTGCGCAGGTTGTAGCCCGTGCGCCACCACATGATGAAGATGGCGCGGGTGCGCAGCCGCATGCGGTCGGGTGCATTGCGGTAACTGCCGCTCGACGTGCAACTGTTGAGGTTCTTTATTTCTGCGTCGAACGACACGCCGAGGCGGTAACCGTTGCGGTAGAGTTTGTGCGACTCTATGAGGTCTTCGCCAAAGGTGAAGCCGAGGCGCTCCAGCCACAGTTCGTCCTCGTAGTGCATCTTGTGGTACACGTCCTTGCGGAACAGCATCAGTGCTCCACAGCAACTCTGCGAGGGGTAACTGGAACGGACGGGGTTGTTGAGATACGAGAACGAGCCGTTGCGGTGTATCTTGAACGCCCACTGCTGGCTGCGGTGGGGGAAGACGAGGTTGCCCGCCATGGCGTTGATCTTCTGTCTGACGGTCTCGTTGCGGTTCTCGAAGATGTCGGCGCCCATGCAGTCGTAGTGACATTCTTCCATCTCGCGTAGCATGCGCTCTACGGTGTATGGCTGCAACTCCAGGTCGTCGTCGAGCATGAGGATGCACTGGCTCTGTATCTCGTTGTAGGGCAGCACGCGCTGCGCCACCATGCCTTTCTTCACCCACACATACTCTTCGCGCCCCACGGTGAACGGCGGGCGCTCGTAGCCTTCGGCTATGTACACGATGATGCGCTCAGGCTGCACCGTCTGGCGTGCGATAGACTCCAGTTCGCGGCGGAAGTTGTCGCCGCCCAGTCCGAGCGTGCGGATTGCTATGGAATATGTAAGCATAATGTTGTATATGTTTTTATTTATCTGTATGTTATGACCATATATTGCTCCGGTCGTGTGCCTTTAAATGTTCACCCGCATACGACGCAGCATCCATGTCAGCACCACGCTGCATACGAGTATGATGAGGGGCGAGAGATACCAGTAGACTGTTTGACTAATGGTGGGCAGATATTGGAACGCCAGCGGGAAGAGCGCGCGCACGAAAAGTGTGTGGAATATGTATATGTAGGTAGAGTAGTCGCAGCCCATGCGCGAAGCCCAATTGGGCTTTGTTGTGCGTGTGGTGAGCGCAAACAGCAAGATGAAAAGGGCAAGAAACGGAGTGCTGTAATAACTTTCACGCACAATTT
>CAZXGQ010000168.1:1157-4407 GCA_964640415.1 uncultured Prevotella sp. | reverse complement strand
TGTCATTCTTTCGTATCTCGGAGAATGTCTGTATGCCAATGGGATAAAGCTTCAGCGCCATGGTCGTGGGTGTTTACATTTACCTTGCAAACTTACGCAATATTTTCAAGAAAGACAACTATTATTGGAAAATGTTGCTGCCCGACAATAAATAAGAAGCTGAATTCCAAGCAAGGAATCCAGCCCTAATATTTAAGTTTTAGCGGACAGCAACACTTTTAAAACCGCTTTATCACGGCATAGCCGCCGATAATCTGCAATGCCATTCCGGGCAATCCCATGCGTACGTCCTGCAACGCTGCTGCCAGGCTGCTGGTGTAAGCCCATTCGGCAAGAGAGCCGAACAACTGGTAAAACACCACCACACCGGCAAGTATGGGCAGGCTCACTGTCTTTGTGCGTTGTGCGGCAAATCCTGCACCAATGGCAAGCAGGGCCGACTTGGTGAGAATGGCTGGCAACACGCTCATTGCCGGCATGCCAAACAGCAGACTGTTGGCAAGGGGCGACACAATGGCGGTGAGCAAACCCACGCGCCAGCCGTACTTGAACGCGCCGACAAGCGTAAAGAAGTAGATTGGAAGCCAGGTCATGCCACCGTTTGGCACAAGATGGAACAGTTGCGGCAACACCAGGTTGCCGATGGCAAACAACACGGCAAACATGTAGGTACGTGCCTCGTTGTAGCCGTAAGAGTAGAGTTTTACAGTTGATTGATTATTCATGATTTTCTTAATTCTGAGAGTTTTTCCTTTATCTTGCCAACACACTCTTCTGCCGTCAGGCAGTCGCGGCAGGCAAGTTCCATGGGGCACCATCCGGTCTGTTGCCTGTTGATGATGTGCGGCACGGCCTTGTCGTAGCCGACGGCCATTTCGGGCGCATTGCTGCTGAAGAGCTGCAGGGCCTGATCGCTTATCGTGTCGGCATGCAGCGCGCTTACCCCTCCGGCTATCATCAGGGCAGCAGCGGCCTTGCCCACTACCTTGTCGGCGACGGCGGCCCCACGAAGGGTCTGCGGCTCGGTGTCGAGCAAGCGCAGAAGGTCGGCAATGCCGCGCCCGTCGAAAGTGAGGATGTTGCCGTCGGCAGTGCGCACGGCGAGCGTGTGGTTGCCTGAGTGCAAGATACTTGTCAGCTGGTTCATGTCAAGACATTAAATTACAGGGTGTCACCGCTTTGCCGCAGTTGTTCGACGAACGAGTCTATCTTAGCCAGTTCATCGGGTATCTGAATGCGCTGCGGACAATGTGTCATGCATTCGCCGCACTTCACGCAGTGGCTTGCCTGGCGCAGCTTCGGCACCCGGCGGTCGTAGCCTATCAGGAAGGCGCGGCGCGCACGCCGGTAGTCGGGGTCCTGCTCGCCCTTGTTGGGCAGGTTGCCCTCCTTTATGCACTTGTTATAGTGAGAGAATATGGCAGGGATGTTCAGTCCGTAAGGGCAAGGCATGCAATAGTTGCACTCGTTGCACGGCACGGTCTTGAGATTATATATGTCCTTGGCTATGTCCATGAGGAAAGCATCCTCCTCCTTGGTAAGCGTTTTCAGCGGCGCATAGGTGCAGATGTTCTCCTTAAGGTTCTCCATGTAGGTCATGCCGCTGAGCACGCAGAGCACGCCCTCGGGAGTGCCGGCAAAGCGGAAGGCCCAACTTGCCACACTCTTCTCCGGCTCGCGCGCCTTCATCTTGGCGATGATGGCGTCGGGCACATTGGCGAGACGCCCGCCGAGCAGCGGTTCCATGATCACGGCCGGTATGCCGCGCTTTTTCAGTTCACCATACAGATACACGGCATCGGTGTTGCGGTCGTTGATCTCGTCGGCGAAGTTCCAGTCGAGGTAGTTGAGCTCTATCTGCACGAAGTCCCAGTGGTACTTTCCCTCGTCGTGCCATTTCAGGGCAAGGTTGAACACCTCTATGTCGCCATGATAGGAGAAGCCGAGGTTGCGAATGCGCCCTTTCTTCTTCTGCTCCACGAGCCAGTCGAGGATGCCGTTGTCGATGTATCGGCTGTAGAAGTCCTGCATGCCATTGTCGCCCATGCCTATGGCGTGCATCAAGAGATAATCGACGTAGTCGGTCTGCAGATACTTCAGCGAGTTTTCAAACATCTCCTTCGATGCTGCCGTGGACCATGTGTCTGGGGCGAAGTTTGAGAGTTTGGTGGCTATGTAGTAGTCCTTGCGGTTGTGGCGGTGCAGGGCTATGCCCGTGGCTGCCTCCGATCTTCCCTGACAGTAGGCTGGCGACGTGTCGAAATAGTTGACACCGTGCTCCAGGGCGTAGTCGACCTGGCGGTTTATCATTTCCTGGTCGAGTTCAGCGTCAGGATTTTCTCTTCCGGCACCGCCACCCACGACGGGCAGTCGCATCATGCCGTAACCGAGTATCGACACCTTGTCGCCGGTATTGGGATTGGTGCGGTAGGTCATCTTGCCCTTTGGCGGCTCCTGATAGTTGCCGGCGGCGCTGAGACTGCTGTCTTTGCCCTTGCAGGCCGTGAGCAGAGCCGATGATGCCACGGCTCCCGCACCGAGCGATTTAATGAAATCGCGTCTGTTTATGTTGTTGCTCATAATGTTTTTTGTTTGCTTACATTATTTATATATACTTATGCACCTCGTGTCCCTCGACGTGGATTGCGCTGAACGGCTTTGCTGGGCAAACGTTCTCGCAAGCTCCGCAACCTATGCAGCGCGACTGGTTTACAGCCGGGAACTTTGGCGAATTCTCGTCGTTGGGATCCGTCGGTACCATCATTATCGCACCTGCGGGACAGTGGCGGGCGCAGTTGCCGCACTCAACCCCATCGGTAGTCACGATGCAGTTTTTCTTCGTCCACACGGCGTGGCCAATCTGTATCGACGACTTGTCCTCTGCCTTGATAGGCTTTATTGCACCGGCCGGACAAACGTCGCTGCAACGGTGACACTCCGGACGGCAATAGCCGCGCTCATACGACATGGTGGGCTGCATGAGGTGTTCGAGGTCGGTAGAGGGGCGCAGCACATCGTTGGGACACTGGCTCACGCACAGCTGGCAAGCCGTGCAGTGCTGGGCCATGTTCTGCGCCGACAGCGAGCCGGGAGGTGTTATGGGCGTGGTGCGCTTTGGCGCCTCCTTCTGCGACACGGCAGCCAGACCGCCGTCCACCTTCTTCTTCTCCTGCGCCAGGGCTGCAGTGGTTGTGGCAACGGCAGTGGCGAGCAGGAACGAGCGGCGTCCGGCATCGGGGAGAGGGGTAAG
>CAZXGQ010000168.1:0-1057 GCA_964640415.1 uncultured Prevotella sp. | reverse complement strand
TCTTCACTCTTCCAAAGTGCATTGCCCCCTTGTGGCAATTGCCAAGACAGTCGCCGCACACCACGCAGCGCGAATAGTCTATCTTGTGGTTCTTGAAGTCGATGCAGGAAGCCTTGCAACCCTTGGCACACAGTCCGCAACCCACACACTTGCTGTCGTCGATGCGCACCTTGAACCATGAGAAACGGGCAAAGAAACTAAGCACAGTACCCACGGGGCAGATAGTATTGCAGTAGGTTCTGCCACTGCGCCAAGCCAACACAGCAATCACAACGAACGTGACTGCGGCTATAATGAACGTTTGCAGGCTGCGCATCCACACTTCGCGGCTATAGAAAGCATAGCTGTCGGCACGCTCGGCAAGGTAGGCCAGCGCATTGTTGGCAACAATGTATATTGGCTGGAAAAGGTTCTGCGCCATGCGTCCATACGAACTGTAAGGGGCAAGCAGGGCGGCAAGCGAACCCACGCCGGCAACAAGAGCAACGACAAAGACAACAAGCACACCGTATCTGAGCCACGACTTCGCCGGAGAATAGCTGAAGCGGCGACGCTGGCGTCCTTTGTTGCGGCGTCCGCTGATCCACGACACCACGTCCTGCATCACGCCCAACGGACAGACAACGGAGCAATAGATGCGTCCGAACAAAAGCGTGAGCAATATCAAGCCCGCGACAACTCCTAAATTCAAGGCCAGCACGGCCGGCAAAAACTGCACCTTCGCCATCCATGACAGCCAACACTGCAACGTGCCCGTAAAGTCGAGGAAAAGCAGAGTTATCAAAACGAAGAACACCGTCGCAAGTGTCACTCTTATTTTCTTTAGCATATCAATTAATGTTTTTGTTTCACTTTGCAAAATTAAGGATAAACAATGTAATAACCCTTACCATAATTACTTATTTTCATAACATTTTTTCCCATAACACACAAAACTGCCAAGCATAAAGCTACCCCGTTTCGGCAACCGTTTCATGCCCGACCACAATTCTAAGGCGTATCCGAAAAATCACAACAAAAGGCTCTCTGAGAATCGATTTTTTTGAAAAACTTTTCC
>CAZXGQ010000167.1:0-4437 GCA_964640415.1 uncultured Prevotella sp. | reverse complement strand
CGCCCTTTTTAACACTTCGGAGCCTCCGTGGCCGTTCTGGATGGTGTGCCCCTCAAGTGTTAAAATCTTGCTAAAAATCTTTACAGTTTACCTATGCTCGGATATGTCTTGGTTCATCCGGCATTCGGAATGGTGTGTCGCTTGCCAACAGTTATGTACTTTTCCATAACTTATAGTATTCTTTATATATGGTTTGTCTGGCTCTTACATTTTGTGAAACTTTTTACGCGAAGATTTCCCGTTTTCTCGTTAGTTATCATTAACTTTGTGGATGAAACTAAGTTATGTAACCAAAAACGACATTACCATGCGACAAAAACGACAATTGTTTGCTACCATAGCCCTGGGACTTTTGGCCTTTTCTGATGCCTCGGCCCAAGGCCAAACGCCATTGAAATACTGGTTCGACACCCCGACGACACTGAAGGGCCATGCCGTGTGGCTTGCGTCCGGCGCCGACCGCAAGCCCACGCGCCGGCAGCTTGAGTGTGCCGGCGACGCAGGCTCCAACGCCGACCCCGAGTGGGAGTCGCGCTCGCTGCCCATCGGCAACGGCAACATAGGCGGCAACGTGTTCGGCTCGGTTGAGGCCGAGCGTATAACCTTCAACGAGAAGTCGCTGTGGCGCGGAGGCCCCAACACCTCGCGCGGCGCTTCCTACTATTGGGACGTGAACAAGCAGTCGGCACCCGTGATGGCGCAGATACGCCAGGCGTTTGAGAAAGGCGACTGGAAGGAGGCCGCGCGGCTCACCGAGAAAAACTTCAACAGCACGGTGCCTTACGGTGCTGTGGATGAGGAACCGTTCAGGTTCGGCAGCTACACCACGGCAGGAGAGTTCTGCATCGAGACGGGGCTCAGCGCCGTGGGCATGACGCACTACCGTCGTGAGCTCTCGCTCGACTCGGCCCTCGCCAAAGTGAGCTTCAGCAAGGACGGCGTGGACTATTGCCGCGAATATTTCGTGTCATACCCCGCCAATGTCATGGCGGTGCGCTTCTCGGCCTTGAAAGGCGGCAAGCAAGACCTCACCTTCAGATATCTGCCCAACCCCGTGTCTACGGGCACGATGACGGCCGACGGCTCCGACGCTCTCTGCTGGATTGCAAGGCTCGACAATAATAATATGGAGTATGCCGTGCGCATCAAGGCCGTGGCAAAGGGAGGAACGGTGGTCAACAGCGACGGCAAACTTACGGTGAAAGGTGCCGACGAGGTGGTGTTCCTCATCACGGCCGACACCGACTACCGTGCCAACTACGACCCCGACTTCAACGACCCTAAGGCATACGTGGGAGTGGATCCCGCAAAGACTACCGCCGACTGGCTCGCAAAGGCTGCGGCAAAGGATTATGCCAGTCTGCTTGGCGAGCACTATGCCGACTACGCCAGCCTCTTCGGCAAGGTGAAGCTCGACATCAACGAAGCATCGATAGGCGACGACCAGCCCATCAGCCGCCGTTTCGAGGCTTACCGCAAAGGCCAGCCCGACTATTATCTCGAGCAGCTCTACTATCAGTTCGGACGCTACCTGCTCATAGCCTCGTCGCGCCCGGGCAACATGCCCGCCAACCTCCAGGGCCTATGGCTCAACAACGTCGACGGACCGTGGCGCGTGGACTACCACAACAACATTAACCTGCAGATGAACTATTGGCCGGCTTGCTCCACCGGACTGGAGCAGTGTGAGCTGCCGCTGTTCGACTTCATCCGCACACTCGTCAAGCCGGGCTCGGTGACGGCAAAGTCGTATTTCGGCACACGCGGCTGGACGACATCCGTTTCGGGCAACATCTTCGGCTTCACGACGCCCCTTGAGAGCGAGGACATGTCGTGGAACTTCTCGGCATTCGCCGGTCCTTGGCTCGCCACTCATCTCTGGGATTATTACGACTATACCCGCGACCGCAGTTTCCTCGCGTCGTATTACGACGTGCTGAAAGGCTCGGCCGATTTCGCTTCCGACTATCTCTGGCACCGTGCCGACGGCATCTATACCGCCGCTCCTTCCACATCGCCCGAACACGGCCCTGTGGACCAGGGCGCCACGTTCGCCCATGCCGTGATACGCGAGGTGCTCATGGATGCAGTGGAGGCAAGCCGCGTGCTCGGCAAAAGCGCCAAGGACCGCCAGCAGTGGGAAGACGCCCTGAAGCACATCGCACCTTATAAGGTGGGACGCTACGGCCAGCTCATGGAGTGGTCTACCGACATCGATGACCCGAACGACCAGCACCGCCACGTGAACCACCTCTTCGGTCTGCACCCCGGCCACACCATCTCGCCCGTGACCACACCCGACCTGGCAAAGGCCGCAAAGGTGGTGCTCGAGCACCGTGGCGACGGTGCCACAGGATGGTCGATGGGATGGAAGCTCAACCAGTGGGCACGACTCCACGACGGCAACCACGCCTACAAGCTCTACGGCAACCTGCTCAAGAACGGCACGCTCGACAACATGTGGGATTCGCACCCGCCATTCCAGATCGACGGCAACTTCGGCGGCACGGCAGGCGTCACGGAGATGCTCCTCCAGAGCCACATGGGCTTCATCCACCTGTTGCCGGCCCTGCCCGACGCATGGGCCGAAGGCAATGTGAGCGGCCTGGACGCACGCGGCAACTTCACCGTCTCCATCAGTTGGAAAGACGGCAAGCTCGCCAAGGCAACCGTACTCTCCGGCTCGGGTGAGCCTTGCGTCGTGCGCTACGGCAACGCCGAACTGAAGTTCAAGACCAAGAAAGGCGCGCGCTACACCCTCGTGGCAGAAAACGGCAAACTGAAAGTCGTGGCAGGCGGCAAATAAAACGCTGACGACAAGGATTTTTGTGCGCACAGGCAAAACAGCAATATTTTTTTGAATAAAAAGGCGCGAAAGGTTTGCAGGTTTATTAAAAATATGTAACTTTGCACGCTGTTTGGGGGACATTGTCCCCATGCACTAAAGTTAGAACCTTAAAATAGTTGGATGAAGAAAGACAATTTGAAAGATCAGTACCGTATCAATGGACAGATTCATGTACGGGAAGTTCGTGTGGTAAGTGATGGCGGCTCAGAGGTAATGCCTACGCGCAAAGCCTTGGATTTGGCCCGTCAGCAAGAGCTCGACTTGGTGGAGATCTCGCCAAACGCTCAACCACCCGTCTGTCGTATCATCGACTATAGCAAGTTCCTTTACCAGCAGAAGAAGCGTCAGAAGGAGATGAAGCAGAAGCAGGTCAAGGTGGAGGTCAAAGAGATTCGTTTCGGACCCCAGACCGATGATCACGACTATCAGTTCAAGCTCAAGCACGCCAAGGAGTTCCTCGAAGAGGGCAACAAGGTACGTGCCTACGTGTTCTTCCGCGGCCGCAGCATCCTCTTCAAGGATCAGGGCGAGGTGCTTCTGCTCCGTTTCGCCAACGACCTGGAGGAAGTGGCAAAGGTTGAGCAGCTGCCGAAGCTCGAGGGCAAGAAGATGTTCCTCTTCCTCGCACCTAAGAAGGCCGGCGTGGCAAAGCAGAGCCAGCAGAAGCGCGACAGGCTCGCTAAGGAAGCCGTGGAGAAGGAACAGCAGAAGCTGAAGGACGAAGAGGATGCCAAGAAGAAAGGCCTGCTCGGAAACGCCAAAGGCGCCGAGGAACTTCTCGCAAAGCTCAACTCCGAGGATTAACAAGCGGGCGCGATGCCCCCTACATTGGAAAATTACTGAGTGGCCCCGCCTGGTATATGCGTTGCCACCTTTTATAAACAACAAATAAACAATAACAAAAATGCCAAAAGTAAAGACAAACTCCGGCGCTAAGAAGAGATTCGCATTCACCGGAACAGGTAAGATCAAGCGTCATCACGCTTACCACAGTCACATCTTGACTAAGAAGACGAAGAAGCAGAAGCGTAATCTGGTTCACCAGACTCTCGTGGACGGCACCAACCTCAATCAGGTGCGCGACTTGCTTTGCCTCCGTTAACTTAAACAGGCGTGTTAAAAGTAAACTTAGTCAAAACGAATTAAAGAAGAAAAATTATGCCAAGATCAGTAAATCACGTAGCATCGAAAGCTAAGAGAACAAGGATACTGAAGAAGACCAAGGGTTACTATGGTGCCCGCAAGAATGTGTGGACCGTAGCCAAGAACACCTATGAGAAGGGTCTCACATATGCTTACCGTGACCGTCGTAACAAGAAGCGCAACTTCCGCGCTCTCTGGATCCAGCGTATCAACGCTGCTGCCCGTCAGTACGAGATGAGCTACTCACAGCTTATGGGCGCTCTCCACAAGGCTGGCATCGAGATCAACCGCAAGGTTCTCGCTGACCTCGCCATGAACAACGAGGCTGCTTTCAAGGCCATCGTTGAGAAGGTTAAGTAAGCCAATCCTTTAACAAAGGAATCAGTAAACAACCAATCACATAATAAGGGATGGACCACGGTGGTGGCTCATCCCTTATTTTTTTT
>CAZXGQ010000166.1:0-4513 GCA_964640415.1 uncultured Prevotella sp. | reverse complement strand
TCACCAGCAAAAAGCAATAGGGACCTTGTAGAGAGGTTACTATAACCTCTATTAAACACCCATATATTGAAGGCACCATGCTCTCACTCTTGAGGCATGATGCCTTTCTGTTTTTTAGCCATGCTCTATGGTCGATGAAATTCATAAACTGGCACCGAACTTGAACTGACGCGCGAGCGTGTGCGCCGGATACACGAAGATAAATCAGGGCATCCGCTGCACTTTCGACGGCGGTTGCCCGTTTCGCTTTTTGAAGAACTTGCTGAACGATTCGATGTCGGGGAAACCGAGGTTGCGCGCAATGTCGCCTACCGGTTTGTCGGTATAGCGCAGCATGTCTATGGCATCGTGGTAGACCAGCGAAAGAATGAATTCCTTCACCGTCTTTCCAGAATAGCGGCGCACGATGCGTGCAAGGTAGACAGGCGTGACGCAGAGCTTCTCGGCATAGAAGCGGGTGGAGTGCTCGTGCGTATATTGCGTTGCCACCAGGGCTATGAACTGCCGGTATATCACTTCCTGATGGCAGATGCCGGCAGGTTGTCCGCATCCCAGCAAGGCATCGGAAACAATGCTCATCAGGTTCTTGAGCAGGTTGGTCTGCACCGGGTCGCGCACGCCGATGCCCCGGGTGAGCTGCAGGTTCTGCATCAGCTGCATGGTTTGTCCGGCCAGGGTGCTGTGGCTGTCTGCCTCGCCTATGATGGGCAGGTGGCCGGTGATGAGCCGGTCGGCCAGCACCTTGCACTCAACGGAGTGGGTAAGAATCTTTTCCAGCAGCGACACTTCTACCGAGACATAAAGGGCACGGAAATCTGTGCTGAAGCGTTCGATGAAAACCAGCTCTCGGGGCGAGAGCGTCACCACGGTCCCGGGGGTCAGGGTGTAGAGGCGGCTGTTTATGGCATAAGTGGCCTCACCGCTTTCCACTCTAAAGAACGAGAAAAAGTTGGCGTAGGTCGATTTGATGCCAGCGTGCGAAAGCTTTTGTGCGCTGACCTCGCACACATAGATTCCGGCGATGTTCTCGCCTTGCATCTGCATCATGGTGCTGAAGTGTTGCAGTGTAACCATAGGCGGTATTGTATGTTTGTGTACAAAGTTACCCAAATGTTTTCGTTTTGACAAAAATACGACAGCTATCTGTATGTTCCGATAATAAAACAATGAGTCTGTGCTGGTGGGGTGGCCCGCATGGGGCAATGACGGTGTGTCACAGCTTTTTCATCGGTTAGCAACTTATATGCAACAAACGCTGTCTACTTTTGCGCAGGATTTCAAGAAACAGAAAAGACGTAAGCAAAATAGATATGAACAAACTCAGTTGCATGTTGCTGGCCTCCATCCTTTGCAGTGCCACAACGTTTGCCCAAGACGAGCCCCTGCGCCGCATGGCCATCATGTCGGATGTCCACTTGATGGCTCCACAGTTGCTCGCTCACCAGGGAAAGGCTTTCGACGAATACATCGCCAACGACAGAAAGATGCTCGAGCAGAGTCCTGAACTTCTGGACACTGTGGCCCGCCATGTGGAGGCATTCAGTCCGCAGGTGGTGCTCGTGACAGGCGACTTGACCAAGGACGGCGAACGGGTGTCGCACGAGCTGTTGGTTGACCGTTATCTCAAGCCGATGGAAGCACAGGGTATCAGAGTCTTCGTCATTCCCGGAAACCACGATGTGAACAACCCTCACGCCAAGGTGTATGACGGCAACGAGACAAGACGTACCGCAAGCGTGTCGGCCACCGACTTTGCCGATATATACAAGGAGTATGGTTATGGCGAGGCCATAGCCCGCGACGACCGTTCACTCTCCTATGTGGTGCAGCTCGATGCCAGGACCCGGCTCATTGCTGTGGATGCCTGCGAGTATGAGAACAACGACTTCGACAAGGACATCTGCGTTACGGCAGGCAGAATCAAACCCGAAACGATGGACTTCATCAAGCGCCAGACTGAAGAGGCTCATAGCCTGAATATGGACGTACTGATGATGATGCACCACGGCATCGTGAGCCACTTCTGCTGGCAGGACAAGGTGATGGGCGAATATCTCGTCGACCACTGGCGCAAGCAAGCCCGGCAGATAGCCAAGCTGGGCATCAAGGTCTGCTTTACCGGCCATTTCCATTCGCAGGATGTATCCCGCAAATATGGCCTTACCGATATGGAGACCGGCTCTACCGTGAGCTATCCCCACCCTTACAGACTGATAGAGGTGGACGGCAACGAGGGGACACTTACCGTGAGAACCGAACGGGTCAACGAACTTGCCTCCATGAAAGAATCGCCGGAAACCCTGCAGCAGAAGAGCGAGCGTTTTGCCAATTCGGCCCTGAGCAGCGTCATGGAACATCTGGTGCCGAAGAAGGTGCCGGCTTCCGTCAAGCAGGAATGCGGCAAGGTGCTGGGCGAGGCTTATGCACTGCACTTGGCAGGCGACGAGCAACCTTCGGCCGACTTCAAGTCCCGACTCAAGACGGCCTGCAGGCATCTGAGGCACTATTCATGGAAGTGGGCCTTCATCATGAAGAAGATAGGCAAGTATCTCAGCACCGATACCGGGGTGGCCGACAATAACCTCCAGGTCTATTACAAGGACAAGAAATGAGCGGCGGGCAACTGATATAACAACATTGTTTCCCGGTCGACCTTTTGCAGGCAATATAAAATCAGGGCTGGCATTTCTCACGAAGTGCCAGCCCTGTTGCATGGCTTTGTTTTATGGCAAAAACAGCATGCTGCGACGAAAAATATAAATTTCTGAACGCCAAGAGAATGCTTTTACAAACAGATTAAGTAAATTTGCACTTGCTTGCAGCACCCGCGCTTACGCGGTTGCGCGCAATCGTTCAAGAAGACAATACAAACGACGAATATGAAATATGCTTTGGTAACAGGAGCTTCGCGGGGCATAGGCCGTGCCGTGGCTTTGCGCTTGGCGAAAGACTATCCTGTCATAATAAATTACCACTCCAACTCTGAAAGCGCCCGGGAGGTAAAGGACCTGATAGAGCAAAACGGAGGCCAGGCCGAACTGCTGCCTTTCGACGTTGCCGACGCCCAGGCAATAGAGCGCGCTATAGACCAATGGGAGCAACAGCATCCCGACGATTATATCTCCGTGCTGGTCAACAATGCCGGCATCCGCAGAGACAGCGTCATGTTCATGATGTCCGACGACGACTGGCACAATGTGCTCGACACCAATCTCAACGGCTTCTTCCATATCACGCGCCGCCTGCTGAAGCATATGATGCCGCGCAAACGCGGCGGACGCATAATTAATATGTCGTCGCTCTCGGGCCTGAAAGGCATGACTGGCCAGGTGAACTACAGCACGGCCAAAGCCGCACTGATAGGCGCAACAAAGGCGCTGGCGCAGGAAGTGGCGCCACGCAACATTACCGTCAACGCGGTGGCACCGGGCTTCATACAGACCGACATGACCAAGGACCTGCCGCAGGACGAACTAAAGAAGATGGTCCCCGTGGGGCGTTTCGGCAAGCCTGAGGAAGTGGCAGCCCTCGTGGCGTTCCTCGTATCGGACGAGGCGGCCTACATCACGGGTGAAGTGATAAGCATAAACGGCGGACTTTATACGTAAGCCCCGCCTTTTTAAGGTATAAAATATAAGGAAAAAGAAATACAGATGGAAAGAAGAGTCGTAATCACGGGCATGGGCATATGGTCGTGCCTGGGTACAGACCTTGAGACGGTCAAGGAATCGTTGTATAATGGCAAGTCGGGCATCGGCCTTCAGTCCGAACGACTGACCTACGGCTACCGGTCGGCCCTCACGGGCATTGTGGAGGAGCCGAAGATAACCAAGCAGATGCTGGACCGCCACACACGCGCCGGCATGTCGGAAGAGGCCAAGTATGCCTACATGGCCAGCTCGCAGGCGTTCAGCCAGGCCGGCATCGACAACGACTACCTGCTGAACAACGAGGTGGGCTGCATCTTCGGCAACGACTCGTCGGCCAAGCCCGTCATCGAGACAGCGAAGATCATGGACGAGAAGCACGACTCTGCCATGCTCGGCTACGGCCTCATCTTCCAGTCGATGAACTCCACGGTCAACATGAACCTCAGCACCATCTTCCACCTGCGCGGCGTCAACTTCACCGTCAGTTCGGCATGCGCCAGCGGCAGCCACTCCATCGGCCTCGGCTTCATGATGATAAAGCAGGGCCTGCAAGACATGGTGCTCTGCGGCGGTGCCCAGGAGACCAACTTCTACTGCATGGCATCGTTCGATGCCCTCGGTGCCTTCTCCGTGCGCATGGACGAGCCAGCCAAGGCCAGCCGTCCCTTCGACCGCGACCGCGACGGACTAATCCCCAGCGGCGGTGCGGCAGCCCTCGTGCTCGAAGACTACGACCACGCCGTGGCACGCGGTGCCAACATCCTGGCCGAGGTGGTGGGCTACGGCTTCTCGAGCAACGGCGGCGGCATAAGCCAGCCCAGCGACGACGGCAGCGTGCTCGCCATGACGCGCGCCCTCAACTG
>CAZXGQ010000165.1:0-4528 GCA_964640415.1 uncultured Prevotella sp. | reverse complement strand
CCTCTCATCGCATCCAAATACTCAATTCTTTTTTTTGTCTGCATTTGTTTATCTTGTTTGGCATGTTTCCCAAGTTACCACCTCAAGCTTCGCATTTGTCATTTAGCAAGTGTCCCAAAAGGGGGCAAACTCTGCATAAATACCTAAATCCGAAACTTCAGTTACCACTTTCTTCTTGCGATTGCAAAGGTAAATATTTTTCCCGTAATACGGAAACCATGAGACTGCGCATCCTGCTTCTCTTTGCCATCAGCTCACATGGATTCTTAACACGCCAAGCAAGTTGATGGCTCAAATTTCTGTTTTGGAACGAGCAAATAAAAAAAGACGCACGCATGTTGAGTGAAAAACGAAAAGTGATGAACATTACCACAAAAACATATTTAAGAATAATGAAAATTCTCAACAAAAGGCTCTCTGAGAATCGTTTTTTTTGAAAAACTTTTCCTGTCGTGCGATTTGAAGCCAATTTTGCACAGATTTCACAACAGTCTGACAGATAAGCCGTTATACGTTTTACAGTTTATAACATGGCCTAAATTGGGGCTTTTGGGTCGGCTTTACGTTAGAATCGCGACGCCTTTACGTTAGAATCGCAATGCCTTTACGTTAGAATCGCAGCGCGATATGGCTACTATCGCGACCCGATTTCATGGTTTTTGCGTCTGAATTTAGCTTGAAGGTGCCCTTTTTAACACTTTGGAGCCTCCGAGACCGTCCTAAATGGTGTGCCTCTCAAGTGTTAAAATCTTGCTATTTTTTTTTACAGTTTTCCATTGGGCCAAGATATTTCATCTTATCCGCGGACAAAGAGATGTAAAAGCATCGAACAAACCATGATGTTTAGCATGGTTTCTCGAACTATTACAGTAAATTTGCAACAAGAAACGACACAAAGTCAACACAGACCGATAACATAATATAAATACAACTTATGAGAGACAACCCAGACGAACAATTCCCGATAGTGGATGAGGACGGAAACATCCTTGGCGCAATAAGCCGCGGACACGCCCACGACGGCAGCAAGATATTACACCCCGTGGTTCACCTGCACGTATTCAACAGCAAAGGCGAACTGTATCTCCAGCATCGGCCGGAATGGAAAGACATACAACCCGACAAATGGGACACGGCTGTGGGAGGACACATCGAACTTGGCGAAAACGTGGACCAAGCGCTAAAGCGAGAGGTGAGCGAAGAACTTGGCATCACCGAGTTCACCCCGGAGCCTCTCGGCCATTATGTCTTTGAAAGCAAGCGCGAGCGGGAGCTTGTCAACGTTTTCCGCTGCGTATACGACGGCGAGGTGAAACCAAGCAAAGAAGAATTGTGCGGCGGCAGGTTTTGGACGCCAAGCGAGATAGAAGACAATATGGGCAAAGGCGTGTTCACGCCGAATTTCGAGAACGAATACCGGAAATTGTTTGTTCCAGCAAAATAAAATAATGTGGCGCATGATGACATCGTACAAGAACAATGGCATGCGGAAAACATTTTGGGAAAGACAAAATGAAAAAGAAAGACAGCAAACGAATTAATTAATAAAATAATTTGCGAAAAAGCATATTTTGATTACCTTTGCACTAATAAATGAAATAACGAGAAAACCATAATAAACCAAGATAAACAGCTATGAGAGTCATTATCGAAAATGATTATGACAGCCTTTCAAAATGGGCTGCGGAGTATGTAATCAAGCGCATCAATTCAGCAAAGCCAACCGCCGACAAACCTTTTGTCCTGGGCTTGCCCACAGGCTCATCACCAATCGGAATGTACGCCGAGTTGTCAAAGGCTTGCAAGGAAGGACGCGTTTCGTTCCGCAATGTCATCACGTTCAACATGGACGAGTATGTAGCTCTGCCTGAGGAGCATCCTGAGAGCTACCACAGTTTCATGCGCCGTAACCTCTTCGACAACATCGACTGCCCGAAGGAGAACGTCCACATCCTCAACGGCAACGCCGAGGATCTCGAGAAGGAATGCGCAGCCTACGAGGAGAGCATCCGCAAGGCTGGCGGCATTGACCTCTTCATCGGCGGCATCGGTCCCGACGGACACATAGCTTTCAACGAGCCTTTCTCTTCACTCAAGAGCCGCACTCGCGTAAAGACTCTGACAACAGACACCATCATCGCCAACTCACGCTTCTTCGACAACGACGTGAACAAGGTGCCAAAGCACGCCCTCACAGTGGGTGTTGGCACAGTGATGGACGCTCACGAAGTGCTCATCCTCGTAAACGGTCATGCAAAGGCACGCGCATTGCAAGCTGCAGTGGAGGGCCCTGTGACACAGGCTTGGACTATCAGCGCACTGCAACAGCATGCACACGCCATCATCGTGGCTGACGAAGCTGCAAGCGACGAGCTGAAAGTGGGCACATACCGCTACTTTAAGGACATTGAAAAAGACAACCTTTAAACACAAAACAGAAATGAACCTTCATTTAAGTTCACAAATTGTCCTCAACCAAGTAGCTGAGGAGTTTTACAACCCGAAGTCTGCCATAGAACGCTCGGAAAAAACTCGTTTCGAGAAACTTCCTACCGACATATACCCCAAGGCTGAAGATGGCGTAAAGGCTATCGCTGATGCCATTGAGCAAGAAATCAAGGCAAAGAAGCAGCAGGGCAAGCAGTGTGTCATCGGCATGGGCACAGGCCAGAGCCTGACACCAATTTTCGAAGAACTGATTCGCCGCCACGAGAACGGACTGAGCTTCGACAACGTGACTGTGGTCAACGCCTACGAATACTACCCTCTGAAGCCGGGAAGCGCCATCAGCAGTCTGCAGCAGCTCAAGAGCCGCTTGCTCGACAAGATTGACATCCCCGTGGGCAACATCCTTTCGCTCGACGGGGCTGCACAGACCGACATACAGAAGGTCTGCACCGACTTTGAAGAGCGCATCGCCACCATCGGCGGTATCGACATCATGCTCCTCGGCATTGGCCGCATGGGCAACATCGCTACCAACGAGCCGGGTTCTGCCCCTTCATCAAGCACACGCCTCATCCTCATCGACGCCACATCGCGCGAGGAGATGACAATGAGCTTCGGCGGACAGGACGCTGTGCCTCCATGCTCTATCACACTTGGCATGTCGAACATCATGGCAGCCCGCAAGATTTTCCTCACCGCTTGGGGAGAAGAGAAGGCCGAGATCATTCAGAAGACTGTGGAAGGCCCTGTGACAAGCGCCATTCCTTCAAGCTTCTTGCAGACCCACAACGGTTGCCACGTGGTGACTGACCTCGCTGCAGCCGGCAAGCTCACACGCATCATCCACCCATGGCTCGTGGCAAGCTGCAAGTGGGACGACAAGCTCACGAGAGCTGCGCTCGTATGGCTCTGCCTGAAGACAGGCAAGCCTATCCTCAAGCTCACCAACAAGGATTACAACGAGAACGGCCTTTCTGAACTTCTTGCACTCTACGGATCTGCATATCAGTGCAACATCAAGATCTTCAACGACCTGCAGCACACCATCACCGGATGGCCCGGCGGCAAGCCCAACGCTGACGACAGCAATCGTCCAGAGCGCGCCAATCCGTTCCCAAAGCGTGTCATCGTGTTCTCTCCGCACCCCGACGACGACGTCATCTCTATGGGCGGCACTATCCAGCGCCTCGTGAACCAGGGTCACGACTTGCACGTGGCTTACGAGACTTCAGGTAACATTGCCGTAGGCGATGAGGAAGTGACTCGCTTCATGCACTTCGTGAACGGCTTCAACCAGATCTTCATCGACGACAAGGACGAGACCATCAAGACGATGTATAAGGACATCAAGAAGTTCCTTGCCGAGAAGAAAGAAGGCGATATGGATACTCTCGACGTGCGACGCATCAAGGGTCTTATCCGCCGTGGCGAGGCAAGAACAGCCTGCACATACAACCACATTCCATTGGATCACGTCCACTTCCTCGACTTGCCTTTCTATGAGAGCGGTAAGATTGAGAAGTTGCCAATGACCGAGAAAGACGTGGAAGTGGTGCGCAACCTGCTCGTTGAGGTTAAGCCTGACCAGATATTCGTTGCCGGCGACCTCGCCGATCCTCACGGAACACACCGTAAGTGCACCGATGCAGTGTTCGCTGCTCTCGACCTTGAGAAACAGGCCGGTGCCGAGTGGCTCAAGAACTGCCGTATCTGGATGTATCGTGGTGCATGGGCTGAGTGGGAAATCGAGAACATCGAGATGTGCGTTCCTATGTCGCCGGAAGAGCTCCGCGCAAAGCGCAACGCCATTCTCAAGCACAGCTCACAGATGGAGAGCGCTCCGTTCCTTGGCAACGACGAGCGTCTGTTCTGGCAGCGTGCTGAGGACCGCAACCGCGGCACCGCAAAGCTGTATCATGACCTCGGCCTGGCTTGCTATGAAGCCATGGAGGCTTTCGTTCAATACAGACCATAACGCAGCATAAAATAGATTTATGGGAACATCGGGGTCCACATAAATACTATTTACAATAAATCCCATTCCCATGCTCTCACAACAGAGAGATGGGAATGGGATTTT
>CAZXGQ010000164.1:0-4571 GCA_964640415.1 uncultured Prevotella sp. | reverse complement strand
GAAAACAAGGACGAGTTCTGGTCGAAGTTCAAGCACGGCGTGCAGTCGTTCAAGAGCAGTCTGCCGCAGAACGTGATGGCCGTGGTGGTGAAGGATGACTTCGGCGACACTTCCTCGCTCCTCATCACCATGGAGAGCCAGGACAAGACCTACCGCGAGCTGTCGCAATATATGGACCGCCTGCAAGACCGTCTGCGCACCATCAAGAGCGTGGGCCGCCTCACTGTGAGCGGCATGCAGGAGGAGCAGATAGCCATCACCCTCGACAACGACCGGCTGGCCAAATACGGACTCTCCGACCAGACCGTGGCCCTGCAGCTGCTGCAGAAAGGTTTTACCACTTCCAGCGGCCGCATAAAGACTCCTGCCTACACCATGCCCGTACACGTAGGCCGCTCGCTCAACTCCGTGTACGACGTGGAGCAGCAGGTAGTATACTCCTCCCCCGCCGGCGAGACCGTACGGCTGAAAGACATCGCCACCGTAAGGCGCGAGTATCCCGACCACGAGAGCATGATTACCAACAACGGCAAGAAATGCCTCCTGCTGAGCGTGGAGATGAAGAAGGGACAGAACATCGTAAAGATGGGCGAAGCCATAGACAAGGAGATGCAAGCCTTCCAGCAGACTCTGCCAAGCGAGGTGAACATCTACCGCATCACCGACCAGAGCAAGGTGGTGGACGACAGCGTGACCAACTTCCTCGAAGAGCTGCTCATAGCTATCGCGGCCGTGGTTGTGGTGGTGATGCTCCTGCTGCCCATGCGCGTGGCCCTCGTGGCCGCCTCCACCATCCCCATCAGCATCTTCATATCGCTGGGCCTCTTCAATGCCTTCGGCATGGAACTGAACACCGTCACCCTGGCAGCCCTCATCGTGACGCTCGGCATGATTGTGGACAACTCCATCGTCATCATCGACAACTATCTGGAACTGATAGGCGAGGGCCGAAGCCGCTGGCACGCCTCCATAGAGTCGGCCACCCACTTCTTCAAGAGCATCTTCTCCGCCACCTGTGCCATCAGCATCACCTTCTTCCCGTTCCTCGTCACCTGCACCGGGCAGACACACGACTTCCTGGCCTCCTTCCCCTGGGCGGTAAGCATCGTGCTGGGCGTGTCGCTGCTGGTAGCGTCGCTGCTGGTGCCATTCCTGCAGTTCTTCTTTATCCGCAAGCCGCTCAGTCAGAAGACAAATGCCAAGACGGGCCGCAAGGCATTCTCCTTCCTCGACCTGCTGCAGCGCTATTACGACCGTCTGCTCGGTCTCTGCTTCTCGTGGCCCAAGACCACGCTGGCCGTCGGACTGGGCTCCATCTGCCTGGGCCTTTATATGATGAGCATGTTGCCGCAACAGACCATGCCTACCGCAGAGCGCAACCAGCTGGCCGTGGAGATTTATCTGCCGTCGGGTACATCACTGGAGAAGACCAGCACCGTAGCCGACAGTCTGGAGCACCTGTTGCGACGGGACAAGCGCATCGTCTCCGTCACCTCCTTCAAGGGCTGTTCCTCCCCCCGTTTCCATACGACCTATGCCCCGCAGATGGGCGGCACCAACTACGCACAGTTCGTGGTCAACACCGTGAGCACCCAGGCCACAGTGAGCCTGCTCGACGACTACTCCGACCGCTATGCCGCCTACTTCCCCGAAGCCTATGTCAAGTTCAAGCAGCTCAGCTACAACGAGGCTTCCAGCCCCGTGGAGATTCGTCTGAGCAACGACGACCATACGGCGATGATGGCAGATGCAGAAAAGGTGCAGCGGGTGATGCACACCCTGCCCGAGCTGCAACTCATCCGCACCAACTTCTGTGAGCCGCAGGCCACAACCACCGTGCGTCTGCGTGAAGAAGAGGCTGCCCGACTGGGCATCACCAACGCCCAATTGGAGGCCACCCTGGCCCTGCGCTACGGCAGCGGCATCAGTCTGGCCAGTGTGTGGGAGGGCGACAAGCAGGTGGCTGTGATGCTGAAGAGCACGCATGCCGACCTTGCCACAACCCGTCAGTTGGCTGACGAACCCATCCCCGTGATGGGCGGGCTGAAGACCGTACCCCTGCGCCAGGTAGCCGACATTGTGCCCACCACACAGTACGGACAGCAGGTGCGCCGCAACGGGGTGCCCACCATCACGGTGATGGCTGAGGTGAAGCGCGGCGAGAACGTGATGGCCGTCACCACCCGGCTGCAGGAGAAGATGAAAGATGCAAAGCTCTCTCCCGGCACCAACATGGTGTATGGCGGCGATTATGAGAACAGCGACGAGACCATGGGGCCCACCATGGCAGGTCTGGCCATTGCCGCCGTCATGATCTTCTTCATCCTCATGGCCCACTTCGGCAAGGTCAACCTCGCCATAATCGTCTTCTGCAGCATGCTGCTCAGCGTGTTCGGTGCCTGCGTGGGACTGGAGATACAGGGACTGCCCTTCGGCGTGACCTGCGTGATAGGACTCACCGCCCTGATGGGCATCATCGTGCGCAACGGCATCATCATGTACGACTACGCCGAAGAACTGCGCGAGGAACAACGCATGAACGTGCGCCAGGCCATACTCCACTCCGCCAGCCGCCGCATGCGCCCCATCTTCCTCACCTCTGCCGCCGCCTCGATGGGTGTCATACCCATGATACTGGGAGGCAGCGGGCTCTGGATGCCGATGGGCACCGTCATCTGCTACGGCACACTCATCGCCATGCTCCTCATCCTCACCGTCGTGCCCGTCACCTACCTGCTGGTGTTCGAGGGTACGGAGAAACGGCGCCAAAGAGCCTTGGAAATGGAAAACGAATAAAGAATGGTTACTATGATGGAAAATAAAAAAATGACAAACAATATATCTCTTGGCAAACGGGCTCTTCTGTTTGCCGCAGTCATGGCAGGGGCGGCAAGCGTGCCGGCCTTCAGCCAGACTCCAGCTGCGAGACAGTATACGCTCACAGAGTGCCTTGACGAGGCGGTAAAGAACAACTTGCAACTGCGCACGGCCGACCGCCAAATACTGATATCGCAAGAGCAGCGCAAGCAGGCTTTCACTGGCTACTTCCCCACCGTCTCGGCCACAGGCGGCGGCTTCATCTCCAACCAGGGGCTCATGCAGATGGATCTCGGTGCCGTATCCATGTCGCTCGTCAAGAACGGCATCGCTGCCGGCGTCACTGCCATGCAACCCCTCTTTGCCGGCGGACAGATCGTGAACGGGAACCGGCTGGCACGTGTGGGCGAAGAGTCGGCACGGCTGCAGCGCTCGCTCACGGAGAACGAGGTGCGCCTCAACACCGAGACCTATTTCTGGCAAATCGTGATGCTGAAAGAGAAGCTCGTCACCCTCGACCAGATGGACCGCCAGCTTGCCACCGTGCTCCACGATGCACAGGCAGCCGTGGATGCAGGCGTGAGGAACCGCAACGACCTGTTGCAGGTGCAGTTGCGCAAAAACGAGGTCAGTACCTCGCGCATACAGGTGGAGAACAACCTGGCCGTGTGCCGCGACCTTCTGGCACAGGTGATGGGACATACCGGCGAGACGGTAGAGGTGCAGGCTTCCGTCTCGTCGCCCGAGGAACCGCAACAGTACTTCCAACCGGCAGAAACCTCCCTCCCCCAGACCACGGAATACCAGTTGCTCGACAAGCAGATAGAGGCCGGCCAACTGCAATACAAGATGACAGTGGGCAAGAATCTGCCCACCGTTGCCATAGGCGGCGGCTACCTTTACAACAATGTGATGGACAAGTCGCAGAACAACCTCGTGGGCATGGTCACCGTCTCCGTGCCTCTCTCCGGCTGGTGGGGCGGCTCGCACGACATGAAGCGACAGCGGCTGCAGGTGGAGAATGCCGTCACCGACAAGCAACGGCAGAGCGAACTGCTCGTCATACGCATACGCAAGGCCTGGAACGACTTCACCGATGCCTACCGCCAGCTCGACATAGCCCGCGAGAGCATAACCCAGAGCGAGGAGAACCTCCGTCTCAACACCGACTACTACGAAGCCGGCACCTCCTCGGTAAGCGATGTGCTCGACGCCCAGTCGCTATACCAGCAGAGTCGCGACAAATACGTGGAATGTTTTACCGACTACGAGGTGAAGAAGCGGGAGTACCTGCAAGCCACGGGCCGATGAATTGTCACCAAAGGCGGTCCTGGAATATACATAAAAAACGCCCTGAATTAATATAGGCATAAAAAATATGAGTGTGAAAAAAAGGTAACTTTGCAATCAGTGAGGCTTGGCCGAGAAACAACGAATCAGCACTTGCACCGGCACTCTAAGAAATGCAATATGAAAATGAAGAAGGGGGGAAAACCATAAAAAGCGTCCGGCATCTCTTGAAGTTTCAAGAGATGCCGGACGCTTTTTATTTATTTTGTCACTATTTTCTGATAAGATAAAACTAAGCTCTAACGTAGAATGAACCCTACGTTGTGATGCAGCTTATCAACTTTCCTCACACACAAAGTAGCTCTTTAGGACGTTCACCCATTAGACTATGCTCATGCCGAGCATACAGGAAAGAGGGAAGGAACTACTTGCAGTTCCTTCCCTCTTTTCGATATTGTGGCTAT
>CAZXGQ010000163.1:0-4592 GCA_964640415.1 uncultured Prevotella sp. | reverse complement strand
CCACAGCCATCGCCAAGTCAATACGCTCTTTTCCTACGGCAATCCAGGAAATGCCCTGCTTGTCGAGTGTGTCGAAATATTCCTTAGGACAGTCCTCGCAAGTGATGACGAGAAGCGGCTGACCGCATTGCTCGTTACTTGGCCAACGGAGTTTGCCATGAGTGTCAATAGCCACGTCATAACCGGGTTTTCCTTCAGCAGCCTTACTGAAGGCAGTCTTGCCGATCGGCTCTTTGGATGTGGCAACGAAAGGTTCGGGCAGAGCGAAGTGCATCTGCATGGTAACTCGTCCCTCAATGGTTGTAGGGCACTGGAGTTGTTCGAGTGCTTCATAGTAAGCATCCGTTGAATCAATCTGTTCTGTCATGGCGCAGTCGATGCGTCCGTCCACCGATGCCATCATGTGGCAGATAATGTATGGTTTCATAATTTATAAACTTTTTCCCAATTAATAAGCATTCTGCGAAAGGACCTTGTCCGCAATGTCGGCAAGATGCACCGATGTGTCAACCCGGTGGGCACTGCCGGTTATTACTTTAATCTTTTGTAATTGCACAAAATTGTACGATGCAAAATTACTACGAAACAAGCAAAAACCTAGTAGACATATTACGGATTGAATTAAACAAATTACGGGAAAAAGCAAAACTGTTTTAGGGTAGCTGCGAAAGGCGGAAAAAAAACAGGAGAAAAACCATCTGGTTTTTCTCCTATTTAATATCTGTTTGTTGTGGGGTGATCGTGATTTATTTACCCAACACCATTTTCTTATTGTTCACAACATATACATCGTGCTTGAGAGTAGCTGCTGCTTTTTTGAGGGAAATGTTGTGTGCCACGCATTCGCCTGCCAAGTTGTAGACATCTACAAGTGTTGTGGTTGTGTTGCTTACCTCATCGATTCCAGTAGCGCCGCCGCCACCGTCAATGAGGTCACCGCCACTGCCACTGCCGCTTCCGCCCTGATCGGGTGATATAATGGGCTTGTTGAGTCCGTACACTATTTTCCATGTATCCGTCCATGCTCCGTTGGGAACTACCATCTGATATTCTTCATAAGGTTCAAGTGCAATGGCAAAGGCTACGCTTGTCTTGTCGCCAGGTATGGTTATATTAAGCGTTTTACTAATGCCGTTTTTTTCTTGCACGTTTGTGGCGTTAATGACTTCCCAACTTTCGCCTTCATCGTAAGTGATATAGGCGCAACACTGCCACACTATTCCCGGTCGGATACCATCGTAGTCCCAATCTATCTGAGTGGTCCAAGTGTCGGTATCAGAGTGGTAGACTGGCACGCTGACAGAGTTGATGTAGGTTTTTCCGCCTGTTATCCACCATGATTCCGGGTTGTAGTCGGTGTTCCGTTCATATATCACGAATTTGTTTTCGCTGCTATTTTTGCCCTTCACTTTTACCATGTATGCATGGGTGCCTGCTGTTGAAGGAATCTCTCTTTGCCACAATGTTGAAAGAAAGCCTGGATCTTCGAGAGTATACTCTGTGTTGGCACTGATGACATTTTTAGCCACATGATATTCTTCTCCGTCGATGGTGAGATAGAAATAGTCACCTTTTTCGGAATCTTTTTGTTTACCCCAAATCTCGCAACTGTCTGCAGTTACTCCCAGAAGTTTAAGTTTTTCCACATCTTTGGACCAAGTCCAAAAACCTACGTGAGCTTGCACTAGGGAGGCGTGATACATGTCTGCCGTAGCGTTTGTAGCAACGGCTGCGAACATAGCAAAGCCCGCTAAAAAAGTTTTGTAAAATACATTCATAAGCGCTGTTTTTTAAAATGCTTACCTTGTTAGTTTGTATATGATTCTTACTTTGACTTCATGCAATAGCTTTTTAGGCTATTGACATAATTATCATGATTAAAGATTGTGCAAAATTACGAAAACATCTCAAAACGGAATAATATTTTACCCGTTTTTTGCTTGAAACAGTGAAGATGTATCTATTTTTTAATGGATTCGACACGTTTCAAGAAAATAGTCAGCATCAAGTGAGATTTTATATTGACAAATATGCCCATTTGTTTTGTCCTGCCCACAGATTACATTAACTTTGCACTATAACAAACCTAAAGATTATGAGAATAAATATCAAGCGATTATGTTTCTGCGTGCTTTTGTCAGCAAGCATGCCGATGATGGCACAGTTGCCATCGATCATTCCCGTACCCGACCGGACCACCGTCGGCACTGGCGTTTGGACGGTCAGAAAGAATGCTACAATCAGTTACGACAATGCCCAACTGAAACCTGCCGCCGACTATCTGTCGTCGATGCTCAGCCGAGCCACCGGCTACAAATTTGGCGTGAAGAAAAGCAAAGGTGACATAAGGTTGACTCTTGACAACAACGGACATGAGGGTGCCTACAACCTTGACGTTACAACAAAAGGAGTAGTCATCAAGGGTGACACCTACCGGGGCGTAATCAATGGCATTGCTACCCTGCGCCAGCTCTTTCCCGACGACATAGAAAGCCAGAAGTTTGTAGACCGAACATGGACCGTAAAGTGTGTGTCAGTAAGTGATGCTCCAAGTTTTGAGTGGCGTGGCATGGAACTTGACTGTTCCCGCCATTTCTTCACCGTCGACGAGATACGTCATCTGCTCGACGTGCTCGCTCTCTACAAGATAGACAAGATGCACTGGCACCTTACCGACGACCAGGGATGGAGAATAGAGATCAAACGTTATCCGCTTCTTACCGAGCGCGGTGCATGGCGCATCTACAACAACCAAGACTCTGTCTGCATGAAGCGTGCAATAGATGAGGATGCTCCCGAACTGCAGATACCTGCCGAACGGACCAAGACCGACAATGAGGGCAATACCGTCTACGGCGGATATTATACCCAGGAGCAGATACGCGACATCGTAGAATATGCACACATACGTGGCATAGAAATAATACCCGAGATCGACATGCCCGGACACAGTCTGATGGCCATAAACAATTACGACGGACTGTCATGCTTCAAACAAACAGGGTGGGGCAAACTGTTCACCACACCGATGTGTCCGGGCAAGGACACCATGCTCGAATTCTGCAAGCATGTGTGGACCGAGGTGTTTGACCTGTTTCCTTCCCGCTATGTCCACATCGGCGGCGACGAGGTCGACATGAAAAACTGGAAAACATGTCCCGACTGCCAAAAACGCATGCGCGACAACAAACTCACCTCCGAGCCGCAGCTCCAGACGTGGTTCAATCATTACATGGAGGACTTCTTCTGCAAGCATGGCAAGACCATGATAGGGTGGGACGAGACCATAGCCGGCGGACTTACTGCCAACTCTGCCGTGATGTGGTGGCGATCATGGTCGCCCGAATCTCCCAAGCAGACCACATCCCACGGCAATGCTCTGATTTGCACTCCCAACTCCGAATTTTATATCGACTATCAAGAAGACAAGAACTCCATTCCCGCCATCTACCGTTTCGATCCATACAAGGGGCTGAACGCACAAGAACAGAAGCTCGTACTCGGCGTTCAGGCAAACCTGTGGACCGAGTGGGTGCCCACAATGAACCGCGTGTGGTATCAGGCGTTTCCGCGTGTTATAGCTACTGCCGAACTCGGATGGAGCAAACGCAAGAATATGGACATAGACGATTTCCGCCAGCGCATGCTCGCACACCTGCCGCGACTGCAGAAAATGGGTGTCACTTACCGCATACCCGACATCACAGGCTTCAGCAATGTGAATGTGTTTACCGACAAGGGCGTGGTGGATATCAAATGTGCGGATACTTCGGCCACAATACGTTACACCACAGACGGCAGTATGCCGGGAGTCAACTCACCGCTCTATACCGGTCCGATGACTGTCAGCGAGTCAACCAACTTCACATTCCGCACATTCGGCCCCGACAACCGCAAGGGTGACGCAGTGAAATGCAGCTATGTCAAGGAAAACTTTGCAGAGGCTCTGACGGCCGACAATTTGAGCCAAGGCCTGCAAACGGCATGGTATGACTACGAAGGCCGCGACTGCGAAGGCATTGACAAAGTGAAACTCAACGGAACTTATGTCACTGACGGCGTCGAGATTCCGGCTGAAGCAAAGGGAAATATCGGACTGATAATCACCGGATATATAGACATACCTGCGGACGGCGTCTACACGTTTGCCCTCTTGTCAGACGACGGCAGTTATCTTAAGATTGACGGCAAGATGGTGGTCGACAACGACGGCGAGCACAGCCCACGCGAGATTATCGGCCAGCACGCCATGCGCAAGGGCCTGCATCCTGTACATGCAAGATATTTCGACCACAACGGAGGCCAACTTAAATTGCGTGTGCTTGACAAGGATGGAAATGAGCTCACCGCAAAATATCTGCACGGTCAACAAATATAAATTAGGATTCAAGTTGATGGTGTAATTTATAGAACCACACTTAAATTAAATCAACTTGACAGTTCTTCTTACCAAGAATTAAAGAATTCAGGAATCGTCTTCGCCAGACGTTACTGGCCAGCCGATTCCTGAATTCTTTAATTTTTATATCCTCTGTAAATTTAGGTTCTATGCTGATTCGTGTGGGTGTTTTCTTTCTCACATTTCTTTTTCC
>CAZXGQ010000162.1:0-4644 GCA_964640415.1 uncultured Prevotella sp. | reverse complement strand
AATTGGGAAACTAAAATGCTTTTGACATGGAACAGAAAGAAAGAGAATCAGATAATATCGAGTTGAGAAGCGAGAAGGTGAGGAACATCATTGGCAAAGTTCCTCCTCGCCTGGTTCGTGTGGGTACGGTAGTCATCACGATTATAGTTCTTGCTCTAGCGGTTGCCTTCTATAAGATACTTCACTATCATTTGCGATTTTCATAAGACATAAAACAGATAACCACCTGTACGGTTGAGTAAGCTCAGCCATACAGGTGGTTATCGTTTTTATGTTTTGTTTACAGGTCGTGTCAAATCTTGTCCAATGCCTGCTTAATGTCGTCGAGAATGTCCTCAACGTCTTCTATGCCCACGGAGAGGCGGATGAGGTCGGGAGCTACTCCAGCCTCCTTGAGTTGCTCGTCGGAGAGCTGGCGGTGGGTGTGGCTGGCAGGATGGAGCACGCAAGTGCGGGCATCAGCCACGTGGGTCACGATGTTGATCATGTCGAGAGAGTCCATAAACTTGATAGCGGTCTCACGGTCGCCCTTCAGTCCGAAGGCGATGACGCCACAAGAGCCGTTGGGCAGGTATTTCTCGGCGAGGGCATGGTAAGCGTCGTTCTTCAGCCCGCTGAAGTGAACCCATGCCACGCGTGGGTCAGCCTCTAAGAACTCTGCCACCTTTTGGGCGTTCTCGCAATGCTGGCGCATGCGCAAGTGCAGACTCTGAAGGCCGAGATTGAGTATGAACGAGTTCATTGGGGCAGGAATGCTGCCGAGGTCACGCATCAACTGCGCCACGAGTTTGGTGGTGTAGCCCATTTTGCCGAACGCCTTCACATAGGTGAGTCCATGATAGCTCTCATCGGGGGTGCAGAGGCCGGGGAACTTCTCGGCATTGGCCATCCAGTCGAAGTTGCCGCTGTCCACTACCACACCGCCCACTTGGCTGGCTGTGCCGTCCATGTATTTTGTGGTGGAGTGGGTCACGATGTCGGCTCCCCACTCGAACGGGCGGCAGTTGATTGGTGTGGCGAAGGTGTTGTCCACGATGAGAGGCACGCCGTTCTTATGGGCAATGCGGGCAAACTTCTCGATGTCGAGCACGGCGCAACCGGGGTTGCTGATGGTCTCGCCGAACACGGCTTTGGTGTTCGGGCGGAATGCCTTCTGTATTTCCTCTTCGCTGTCGTTGGGGTTGACGAAGGTGCACTCGATGCCGAGCTTCTTCAGGGTCACGCCGAAGAGGTTGAATGTTCCGCCGTAGATTTCATTGCTGGTCACGATGTGGTCGCCAGCCTCGCAGATGTTGAACACGGCGTAGAAGTTGGCGGCCTGTCCGCTGCTGGTCAGCACGGCGCCTACACCACCTTCGAGCTGTGCAATCTTCTTGGCCACGGCATCGTTGGTCGGGTTCTGGAGTCGGGTGTAGAAGTAGCCCTCCTTTTTCAGGTCGAAGAGCATTGCCATCTCCTCAGAGTTGTCATACTTGAACGTGGTGCTTTGGATGATAGGCACCTCGATTGGTTCGCCATTTTTAGGCTCATAGCCTCCCTGCACGCAGATGGAGGCTGTACGTAATTTCTTTTCCATTTCCTTTGTTAGGTTTCTATGTTTTTCGTTATTCTATTTTCCAATCCGTGATGTTTCCTACTGTAGAGTCGAAGTTGATGCCTACCTTTGTGATAGGCTTGCCGCTCAAGGCAAAGCGCTGGCGATAGTTCTTGAGGTCGATTTGCCGCATGGCCGCTTGTGCGTCCTTGTTTAGCTTCAACTCAATGATATATAGGTCTGTCCTGGTAAGCAACACTATGTCCACTCTGCCCTTTGGCGTATGTACCTCTACGTCTACCAAGAAATTGGTGAGGAGCGAGAAGATGATGAAGAGCATCTGCTGGTAATGACCCTCATAATTAGTCACGTTGCAGTAAGGCACAGTGCCGAGAAAATCTTGCAAGAGACACAGGGCGTCGTCCATGCGGTTCTTGCGTATGAGAGCCGACATCTTGGCAATGGCAACGTCGCCTCGCTCCGCCAACATACCATCGAGATAGTTGGGTAGGAGACAGTCGTATAAGCCCACCTTGATTTCCTTGTTGGGTATGTCGAGGGTGTAGAGGGAGGTCTCCTTGTCGTAGTCCTTGATGGTGATGTATCCACTCTGATACAGCAATGGCGTGATGGTCTTCATGGCCTCTGTCGGTGCGTCAAAGGCAGAGTCCATGGCCTCTATTGGCGCTATGTTCGTAGGCAGGACATCAAATTTCCTCAACATGTTAATAAGGTAGGTTGGTGTGCCGGAACCAAACCAATAAGATCCGAATTCTTTTTCCGCAAAGCAGTTGAGCAGGCTGTAGGGATTGAAAACGTCAGGCGAAGACCATGCGAAATGATAGCCGTCATAGTGTTCTTTTAGTCTTTCGATGGTTTGCTCCCTCATCAATTCTTGCGCTTCGCTCAACATGTCGATGTCTTCCGACATGTCGCTAAGCAACTCCTCCTTGGTGATGCCGCAGATGCCTGCATACTCTTTGTTCATGGAGAGGTTGGTGATGTTGTTCAGTTCGCTGAAGATGCTTACTTGCGAGAACTTGGTGATACCTGTAAGGAAGACAAAGCGGAGATAAGACTCGCGTGCCTTGAGTGGACTGAAGAAATTGCGCATGATGTTGCGCAACACATCCAGTTGTTCTGTCTCGTGAGCAACGTCAAGCATGGGCGCGTCATATTCGTCGATGAGAACCACCACCTGTTTGCCTGTCTTTTGGTAGACAGTCATAATCAAGTCCTTGAGGCGAAGGTTGGCATCAATCTTGTCGCTCTTATATCCAAATTTAGCTTCTTGCTCTTCCAGAATGTCAGCCAAATATCTTTCCAGCTGTTCCTTTTCCATGTGCTTGCCACCGCTCAAGTCGAAATGTAGCACCGGATATTCTTGCCATTCCTTTTCCAATTTTTCAATGGTAAGGCCCTTGAACAACTCTTTTTTGCCCTCAAAGTAGCTTTGGAGGGTAGAGACCAATAGCGATTTACCAAAACGGCGTGGTCGGCTCAAGAAGAAATACTTACCGCTTGTATGGGTCATGCGATAGATGTATTCCGTCTTGTCGATATAGAGTTTATCCTCTTTCCTGATTCTTTCGAATGTTTGTATTCCTATAGGATATAACTTTAATGTCATAGTCTTGCCGTAGATTATCTTATGCAAAGATAATGCAAACCGAATGCAATGGAGCTTGCTCCAATTGCTGAGGTGCAGCTTATCTTATGCAAAGATAAAGGAATATTTTGAATAATAATTTGTTATGACACTAAATCTTCATTAAAAAACTTGGAGATGCGTTACCCTTCTCCATTTCTCAAAAAACAGTGCAGCCAAAACAAGTCATTACTTGCTTCCCTTCCTTCGGTTGCACTCACGGCAAAGCATTTGGCAGTTGTCTATCGTTGTTCTGCCTCCATCACGCCAAGGAGTGATGTGGTCGCCCTCCATAAACACATAGTCGAGTTCTTTGCCACAAAGTGCGCATTTGTGCTTCTGCCTTTCCCAAACGGCAAGTTTTGTCTTGTCGGAGAAGACGCGTAGGTCGAGACAATGCTCGTCGCCTGTAAGCACGTATGGGATGATGCCTTGCGGCTTTTGGATTTCATCGTCACCAATCAGGTCGATGATTTGTTTCTCCATCGCCTTGATGTCAAGGTCTTTGTCGTGGTAAAGGTCATAAAGCCTTGCCCAATCCAAGCCCTTCATTATTTTCTTGAACTTCTTCATGTTGAAGGTGGATTTTGCCCAGTTCAATACGTTTTGGAAGTATGTCCATAGTGGCAATGCCGTATGATTGTGTTGATGCTGAGCCATATAGCCCACGGTGGTTTGCGGTTTGCCATTGCGTGTTTCATGGTCGGCCATCCACTCCAACGCTTTCTTGAGGAAGTCTTGACGAATCGGAGAACCATTCACCAAATCCTTACCCAAACGATATGCCGCACAATTGGTCTTGGAAAAATGTTTCTTCGCATCGCTCACGAAGGGGCCGGCATAGACGGCATTCCTGATTTCTTGCTCATTCAGTGGCTTGCCGGCTATGTTGATAGTTTTGAACCACTCCAACTTCTCCGAAGCCTCGCCCTCACAGACATATACGGTCAATTTGTAGTCGAGTATTCGCTTTTGAATATCAGCAGGTTGATTGAAGAAGTTCTTGAAATCATACGAAAATTTGCCTGCCACATACTCGCAAAGCGACAGCGTGCGTTGCTGACCGTCCATCACCTCGTAGGGGCATTCGGCATCACCGCTTCTTTTCACCCAATACATCACGTTGAGCGGATAGCCATTCAAGACCGTGGTTATCACGGCTTGCTGCTCTTTCTCATCATAAATGAATTCGCGCTGATAAGGTGGGCGAATGTCAAGAAGGCCATCATAGCCTCTCACTCCCTGCTCTTCGTTATTGACATAGCCCTTGGTGATTTCACCGACGGTAACTTCTATTTGCTTGATTGTCATCATAAGGCTTGTGGGTGTTTGTTGCGGATGAATATTCTTTGACTGAAGTTTCGGATTTAGGTATTTATGCTTGAATATACGTCCCCGAAGGGGGCAAACTCTGCATAACCGGTGACCGAAGGGAACCTGCGGATAGAGCGCCGGATTATAA
>CAZXGQ010000161.1:0-4665 GCA_964640415.1 uncultured Prevotella sp. | reverse complement strand
TAATGTAGATAATACTAACGAGAAAGCTCTTTTGGGCAATCTTGTAATATGTCTTCACTGAAATCATTGTGCCAATTAGCCAGGACAAGCATAAAGCCAATAGATATACAAACAATTGCTTCCATGAACCTATCCCTAACACTACACATACGGTGTAGCCAAGAGGGACAGAATTGACGACAACTGAAATCCACTTCTTGTCCCTTGGGCTCAGTCCTGTTACTTTCCGCTTACTTGTGATTCCACTTTCCATAAATCTCCGTATCTTAACATTAAACGTTGATCAACGGAGAGAGGCAAGCCTCTCTCCATATTGTTACTTTACTCAAGTTTCGGATTTGTCATTTAGCAAGTGCCCCCTTCGGGGACGTATATTCAAGCATAAATACCTAAATCCGAAACTTCAGTTACTTTATTGACATTGTCACATTACTCCATGCCTTCTGTGAGTTGTTGCTTTCTTGCCTTCCTGTATTTTCTTACAGCTTCGAAATAACCAACCGCATACAGCAGTGAAGCAAAACCAACAAACATGCACACTTCGTAGTAGACGAAATGCCTGTCCTGCATCTCCGCAGCAACCCGCATCATCACATCCACCCCTCCCATGCCATAGGGGATGCGAATGGGTGGGGCTTCATCCAGAAACTTGAATGCCAGCAAGAAGCCGGCGACACTCAAAATTACAGCCGCAGTCTTCTTGATTTTAGCAAATGCCATCTGTCTGTTCGTCTTCGTCATAATCTCTTTTTTCAAAAAAAGTTAGGATATGCTGTGATAAACTTATGAAGCTTATTTACGTTCTCATTGTAAAAGGTGGCGTCGGTTTCATACACTGAAGGTGTATAAGAATCAATGGCCAATATATGCCGTTTGACATCTACCCATAAGTCTGGATCTACTGACGTCTGATGGAAATCATACCCGTTTTCATTCAGTAGGTCTATCATGCTGTTCTGTCCGCCCTTCTTATCGCAGCAGACAATGAGATTTGGCTTCAGCAATTCTATTTGCTCTATGCTATAGCGGTCAGAAATGGCTTTTGTTATCTCATCGCTGTCACCAAGTTTGTTACGGTTGATGCAAGCGTAAGGGTATGAATCAACGCTCTTCAATACGTCTTTCTCGACAAAAGTTCCATATACTTGCATGGTATGCAGAGGATTATGGAGCATTGACATGATGCAATGAACTGTTAATGCTACTCTTCTATCGAAGCGTCCTGTAGCCAAGCACGCATAACCCAAATTCGCATTTTTGTCCGTCTCCCGTTTTCGCATAGCGTTGCCCCTAAAATCCCATGCGCTACCATCCCTCAAATTTGGCTCTCTCGTCATAATCAAGGGCCGAACCTTACTGTTTAGCCATTGCTGGCTTTCTTTTCCGTCCTCCAGTCGCCGCCAGTCAAGATAATCGTTGAGCTCAAATGCTCCTTTATACATAATGCCGTCGGATGCATAATTATCCTCAAGCCATTTTGCAGCATATAGCATATCCGCTTCAGACGGCGTTGCGCCTTTCATCATAGCAGATAGGATGTTGCGCTTGCATTTGCTGTGAATAATATTAGTTTGCTGTTGCAAGTCAAGTGGTTCTGCATAGTTTAGGTTAATGATGCCAGTGATATCCATACCTGAAACATTTGGGTCATGACAGAGTCCCCAATAGAATTGCTTTACACCATTACAGTTGCTGACGAAAGAGTTCAGTTCGTTCAAGGCTGCCTGCGGAAAGGATCCGGGCGAAGACACACCTATGATTATACATACACAGTCGGAGTTGTTCTTCCTCACGCACTTCTCCATCCAAGAGAAGAATTCGCGCATGAAAGGCTCTGTGCGTCCATCCTTACATGCGGCAGACTCGATTTGGTAAGCTCCTGAGAGCATTCTTGTAATAACTCCAGCAGGCAGCCCTATGAGCTGGGCTCCAGCTGAAAAAATTGTTTTTCTCATATTTTGTTAATTAATTGTCCATACAGTTGTTGTATGGATTCGGCTGCAAAGATAACTATATTTCTGTTGCAAAGGAAAGAATATGAAGAAAATCTTCATATTATCTTTCTTCGATAACCTTTTCTGAAGATATACTGTGACAATTCGACGTTGTATTCATTATATATTGCTATCTTTGCAAAATAAATATAAACTAAGGATGAGTGTAGATATAATAGATGTAATCAAAACAAGGTTAGAAGCAATGGGAATGTCTCAAGCGCAATTTGCGGAAAAAGCGTCCGCAACTCCTGCCCAAATGAGCATATTTCTTCGAAAAAAAGGTTCCTTGTCAACGGACAGTCTGAATAAATGTCTGGATTTAGTTGGAGTTGACTTGTCGTTATATTCAAAACGCCACAAACTTGCAAAAGAGGTTGCGTCTTTTTTGCGTAAGAAGCAAGTTGTTTCCATAGAGAAGAACTGGACAAAGGAAGATTTGGCAGAATTCACCCACCAACCATCTGTCTCGCTATTATTTGACGTTAAATCGCAAAAAGAATATATAGAAATCGCTAAATCGGGGATTATTGATATAGAGTCCACGTATCCATATTTCAAGGCTTTAGTTTCATACTATATGACTTTGCCAGTTGACAAACCAACAGCCAGCCAGGCAAAGCGGGCATTGACATCAATGTGCAGTAAGCCAGAGAACAAAACAGAACAAGTTGGAAGTTTTGTTGGAGGAGTTGCCAAAGGGGTTGCTATTGGAACTGCGATTTCTCTATTGAGTCCGGTAGCAGGGGTTATTACAGCAGGAGCAAGCTTGATTGATGCTGCAACAAAGCTTGTTGGTGCACAAGTTGGTGCTTTCACACTTTTCAAAAAATCCGACAACCTTGACGAACCTTCATTATTTGCCAAAGCCTTGCATTTATTAAATTGAGCGTAAATCGTTACAGACAGCTGCCGGCTTCCGACTGTAGGGTAGGGAGCCGGCAGGGAAAAATCTGTCGAAGGTTATTCTTTTTCGTATATTGGAAGCGCTTTCATCTGGTGCTTGCCGTCAATGGTTACTGGTCGGCAGCACTGTCGGTAACCGTTGGCTTGCATGATGGAATATATGGCCGGGTCTATTTGTTCCATTTCCTCATGTGTGAGTGTTATCATCACATAGTCGGCTTTGCGTTCCCGTATAGCCTGGTGGCGTTCTTCAATCATGCTTTTTGTAGGTTTGTTTTGCAATGCCCAATATTTGCAGGCGGGCAGCGCGTGCGACATTATGTCGTATCCTCCTATTCCGGCTATTATTATTCTTGGCTGTTGCTTCTTCATTGCCCACTGCATGTCATCCCAAATTTCTTTCTCTGGTGACGGGAAGAATATCAAGTTTTCTTTGTGCACATTGTAGAGAGTGCTAAGCAAACAGATTACGGTTGCAATCAAAACGATACACGTCTTGGATATCTTACGGATCAGGCCAGAACAATAGGACGTAAGAACTATGAGAAGCAAGACATAGAATGGCATTGCAATGGTAAAATAGTAGCCCTGCAATGGTTCCAGAAGTAGGAAGAGAAAGAAGGGTATGTATGCCAGAAGCAACCATTTCGTTATATGGTATCTATGGCAGAACAGATAAACACCCACTCCTGCGCCTGTTATTATTATGTTGCGATATATAGTTGATCTGTCTGTCAGCATGTGGATGACAGCGTTGTGCCAAACGGTTGAATCGGTGCCACGGCCGGTTATGATGAATGTGTTGATGATGTATTCCTGTACCATTGCGCCGAGATTGCCGTTGCATATAAAATATAAGGTAAACGGACATACAACAGCGAGTATGCCGAGCAATCCGAAGCCTATTCCGTCAGAATGTTTCGTGCTTATTGCACGGCCAGTCATGACAAGCGCCATGCCTCCCATCAGTATGAAGTAGTTCCATTTTATGAACAGGCAGCACCCCATGCTTACACCCAACCAGAAAGCATACTTGTTTATAGAGGCTCTTTGAGCACTTGTAAGTGTGCGACAAGTGCAATAGATGCTTATAGTTAACCACGGAAGGCAAAAATCTTCAGCCCGAACCTCATTGTGAAACATCCATAAAAACAAGAAGGCGGGTAGTGTGGCCATTACAAGCACCGATTCGCGCCGGCCGACAAACATCCGTGACGTTCGCCACATAAACTCGAACGTTACGGTGTAGGCCACTACGCTGAGCCAAAACACTCCGATGTAGGTGGATGGTGAAATAAGGTAGCCGATGCCGTAGATTAGCCAAAGTAGCACACCTTTCGAGTCGGCAAAGTCAATGTAGGGAACCATGCCTTCCATCCATGCTTTTCCGGCATCAAAGAAACAAGCCGAATCACAATGATGTGCGCATACATGCGCAAGAAACGAGTCAGGCGAAAGCCACATCAACAGAAAAAGCGAGTAGGCGAAGAACGCCGTCCAGCGTAGGACCGTGTGCCTGGGGGGGGTAAAAATGTTTGTGTCATGTTGTTGTATTATTTATACTGGGACCAGCATCATGTCAGCCGACATGGCCCTGTCCTCTGCCAACTTACAAAGTTAAGAAAATGTATCGAGATAATTGCCGCGTAGTGGTGAAAAAATGGCGTATTCGCGATTGCGCTGAAATCGCGATGCGATTCTAACATTGCATTTTGGTTCTATGCTGATTCGTGTGGGTGTTTTCTTTCTCACATTTCTTTTTCCA
>CAZXGQ010000160.1:0-4697 GCA_964640415.1 uncultured Prevotella sp. | reverse complement strand
AGTGTGGAAAAAGAAATGTGAGAAAGAAAACATCCACACGAATCAGCATAGAACCGTTTTATATCCTTGTGGACTTCAGCATCCCGTCGGGCAAGAAACGATTTTTCGTCTATGACCTGCGGAGCGGACGCAAGGTGATGAGCAGCTACTGCATGCACGGCAGCGGACCGGGCAATACGGATGCTGAGCCGAAGTTCAGCAACAAGTTTGGCAGCGGTTGCTCCAGTCTCGGACGCTACATTATGGTTGGCAAAGGCACGAAGTTCAAGAACTGCATACGCCTGCGCGGTCTTGACAAGAGCAACTGTCTTGCCGAAGCACGTGGCATTCTAATCCATTCGGCAGGCAAGGTGTCGCGTTTTCATGGAGAAACGGAGTACATTCCCATCGGCACGGAGAGCGAAGGTTGTTTTACGGTGTCAAGTGATTGCGTCAGCAAGGTGATGGAGATATACCAGAACAGTTCGAAGCAACGTCCAGTAATGGTGTTTGCAAAATATGAGAAGTAGAATCTAGGTACTTATAAAGAACTTTAAGGCATTCAAGAAAATAGCAGAATATTTAGGTAAACCCAAATGACAACTGCAAAAAGCTAAACGAGTGAGAGTTTAGTTTGTAAAGCAGTTGGCGGAGATGCTGATACATTAGCCCGTGTTGTAGGTTCAATGTACATCTGCGAACCTGTATTCGTGATGACAGATATCAGGGCTTAGGGTAGAGGTCCATGGACGACTTCTCCACCTTAAGCCCCTAATTTTTAGGTATTGCGCCATTTCATGAAAAGCAGTACTTTTGCTCCCGATATGAGTATAGAGGGTCAATTTGTCAAAATCACGGCGATAGAAGACACCGAAGAGTATAACCGTAAGAACATACACCAGCACGACTATTACGAGCTGGTGTGGTTTACCGAAGTGGCCTATGAGGATGTGATGCAGATAGCCCTCCCCCAATGGAGGGAAAAGAATGTAAACGCGCCAGCGTAGGTGCAGATCTCCGAGATGCACCTACACAAGAAGCAGTGGTAGCTCTAGTCACTTTGTGCGAATAACTAAGTAGGAGCGTTTGACACAAACGCTCCTACTATGTGAATGTTACTTCTTTATTACTTTATCTCTCCGATAGTCTCCACGAGTTTCTCGAAATCCTCCGGGTATACGTCACCGATGTTTCCGATGCGGAAAGTGTCGGCCTGTGATATCTTGCCTGGATAAATCACGAAACCTTTTGCCTTGAGCTGCTGATAGAAATCAGCGAAGGAGAAGTCGGCAGAAGGATAATAGAAGGATGTTATCACCGGTGACTGGATGTCGTCGGCAAGAAGAGTGCGATAGCCAAGGCGGCGCATACCGTCTACCAGCGTGCGGTGGTTCTCCACATATCTGCGGTGACGGGCCTCAACTCCACCCTCTTCTTCAAGTTCTATAAGAGCCTGGAGGAATGCACGTACCACATGGGTAGGCGAGGTGAAACGCCATTTGCCGTGATGGTCTTCCATTGTTCTCCACTGAGCATAGAGGTCGAGGGCAAGTGAACGAGCCACGCCTTCGCATTTCTCGAGCAGAGAACGGCGTGCAATGATGAACGAGAAGCCAGGCACACCCTGTGTACACTTGTTGGCGCTGCTTATAAGGAAGTCGATATCGAGCTTGCTCATGTCGATTGGTACTCCGCCGAATGAGCTCATGGCATCAACGATGAGTGTCTTGCCGTGGCTCTTCACCGTAGAAGCTACAGCTTCCAATGGGTTGAGGACACCTGTAGTTGTCTCGCAGTGAACTACAGACACGTGTGTTACCTCTGGATGCTGAGCAAGATATTCGTCGATAGCCTTCGGGTCGACAGCCTGAGTCTCGTCGAAAGACATGAGATGATGGTTGATGCCATAGTATCTGCATATCTCGCCCATGCGCTTGCCGTAGGCACCGTTAGCTGCAATGAGGAGGAAATCGTCAGGGCGCACTACAGTTCCGATGGTCGCCTCCACGCCAAACGAACCGCTGCCCTGCATGAGCACTGCTGTATAATCTTCCGGGCACGATGCAGCAAGGCCGACAAGGCGCTGACGGATGTTCTGTACTATCTGAATGTTGTAATCGTCGTCCCATGTGCACCAGTCGCCCATCATGGCTTCTTTCACAGTCTCTGATGTGGTGAGAGGGCCAGGTGTAAGGAGAATGTAAGGTCTCATATCTTTTTGATTTTATTGGTTTATGTAATTATATGTTCGTATCAATGTCGTTATGCCTGGCCGTTTGCCATTCGTCTGTCTATTGCATCGATGAGCATCGGCAGTTCGCGGATGTTGTCCACCACATAGTGGGCACCGGCAGCCAACAGGCGCATACGCACCTCCAGTTTGCGTCGGTTGAGTTCGGCTGGCGCCATAGCATCCACTTCCTCCTCGGTGAGTGCCAGTTCATTGCTGCCAGTCACCACACCTACTGTCCACACTCCTGCCGCAACGCCTTCGCGCATGTCGGCTACGGTGTCGCCATACTTTATTACGTTGCGCACACTTGGGATGGCCAGCTGGCACATGTTGGAGTAAATCATATAAGGATAAGGACGGCCTGCAGGCAGGTGATCGGCAGTAACCCACAGGTCGGGGCAGTAGCCTTTCTCTGCAGCAGCAGGAGTCACAATATTCATCATTTCATCAGTATAGCCGGTGGTGGAACCTATCTTTATGCCACGCTCTTGCAACTTGCCTATCACTTCCACCACTCCCGGTATCGGGTCGGTATATTGTGCCAGCGAACCGAACAGTATTTTCTTGAACGACTCATAGCGAGCCTGTATGTCGTCATCGTTCACCTGACGTCCGTATCCCCTTTCAAACTGTGCCGAGATGTGAGGCATCTGGAAGAGAGCCTTGATGTGGTCAATTTTGTTCAGTCCCATAGGTTTGCGGGCATCGGTAGCAGACAGTTCTATGCCTATCTCGTCCATGCTTCCGATGAAAGCAGCCACTGGAGCGAAGCAACCATAGTCAACGGCAGAACCGGCCCAGTCCATTACGATACATTCTATCTTGTTCATAATTGTATAAGTATTAAGTTGGTTATTTCATATTATTATATTATTATGCGCCAGCCACACCTTGCATCTCGTTTCTCCCGAACAGCGTGCGTCCGCTCTGGCGCGCCATGGCGTTGAGGATATACACCAGCGAACCGGCAAAGGCGAGGCAGCATGTCACTCCGAACACTACGCTCAGCTGGTTGTAGAACACGTCCCATCTGACGCTTGTTGCCAGCGTCTGCTTCACCATAAGCAAGGCAAGCGTACCAAGATAGCCTACAAAGTCGATGGTGATGATGAAGAACCCGACATTGCCCTTCACCTTGAAGCAGGCAATGAAGCGTTCGAAGAAGATGGTCTGGAAACTGAGATATGCTATGTCGATGCCCACACTCTGCAGGAACAGCCACAGCCATGTGGGCAGCGCCAACGCATGGAAATTGGCACCAATGAACGCCAACGTGCCCATACCGATAGTGGAGAGCACCAATAGCGATACGAGCACCTGCAGATGATTGCGCATACGCCCCAGAAGGGCAAACACCGTAAGAAGAAATATGGTGGCGATAGTGTCGGTCTGGGCAAACAGCCACGATGATATGGTGTGCACGTCGATGATACATACAATGAAATCCTCCTTGATGTCGCGCTGCACGGTGAGCAGCATGTTCGCTCCGAAAAGCATCAGGAGCAATGGCATAAAGCGGACGAACATCTGCCATCTGCCTCGCCCGTCGAGAACAACGCGCTCGGTACGTTGACTTATATCCTCGGCAGTAGGAGCCGGCAACTTGGTGAGTGCCCATCCGCAGAGACTGAGCAGTGGGAATGCCATGGCACCGATGAAGGCGGGCATCCAAAATTCGCTCACATGAAGGGTGTTCAGCGCATACAAGCCTAACGACTTTGCCACACCAGAACTCAAAGCCATGCTCACGCCCATGATGCTGGCAAGCAGGTCGGTGGTACGGCGTCCCTCAAGGAAGCTGAATATAACTCCCCACATACATCCAAGGGAGAGCCCGTTGAAATAAAGAGCCACAACATTTATAGGAAGAGGAAGAAGGGCAAAGGCGAGCAGCGACAGTTCCGACAGCAAAGCCGACCCGATGATAAACGGCAGGCGGTTCTTCGCCTTCAGTTCGGATATAAACTTGATGCCAAGCAACTTGGCAGACACATAGCCCACCAACTGTATGATGCTCACAGCTATCTTGTAGTCCATGCCCCACACCTGCAGACCGGAGAATTCGGCGGCAGTGAAGGGTTTTCTCAATGCATAAACAAGCGAATAGCTAAGCAGAGCCATACCTCCCGCCCACAACACAAAGAGCCAGTCGGGCAAAGTCCTTCCACCAGTTTTGGGGGCGGTATTTCCTTGTTGATTGTCCTTTGCACTATAATGTTCAATTATCTGTTCTTCTCCGTTGTTATTGGGGGCAATATCCATTATATGCAGTCATTAACTATTTGGCTGCAAAATTGCAAAATAGTTATTGCGGAGGCGTTGCAGAATAAAAACGATAGAATGAAGATATTGTTACAGAAAAATAAAAATAGGATTAGCAATAAAGAAAAAAGCGTCAGCGTAGTGGGTACAGATCTCCGAGATGCTCCCACATAACCCAACTTTGACCCCTACCAACAAATTTCAATAAATTTTCAATGGTATT
>CAZXGQ010000159.1:0-4727 GCA_964640415.1 uncultured Prevotella sp. | reverse complement strand
TCAGAAGCAAACAATTAAACGGTGGTTATACCAATTCCGGAATCGCACACAAGCTAAAGGATATGCCTCCTCGCTGAAAAGCAAGGAGGCTTCTTTTTGATTGTATCAGACAGAGCTCAGCAAAAAACTGACGGATCAGCTGAGTGATGAAAAATCACAACAAAAGGCTCTCTGAGAATCGATTTTTTTGAAAAACTTTTCCTCTCGTGCGATTTGAGGCTAATTTTGCGCATATTTCACAATATCCTGACAGACAGGCGGTTATATTTTTCACAGTCTAAAACATGGCTGAAATTTTGGCTTTCGATTCGGCTTTACGTTAGAATCGCGATGCCTTTACGTTAGAATCGCGTCGCCTTTACGTTAGAATCGCAACGCGATAAGGCTACTATCGCGACCCGTTTTCATGATTTTTAGGACTTGAATCGGATTGAAAGTGCCCTTTTTAACACTTCAGAGCCTCCTTGGCCGTCCTAAATGATGTGCCACTCAAGTGTTAAAATCTTGCTATAAATCTTTACAATTTTGCAATAATTATTACCAATGGACACGGAATTCTGCATTGTTATTTTTCAGCTACTGCATTGAATTGAGAGGGCAACAGTTTTTTTGTATAACACGTTACACCGCATACGATTTGTTGGGCACACCTAATTTTGTTGAAGGAATCGACCCGTTCATTGAATAAAATTGCGGGCATTTAATAAATTTATTACTTTTGTAAAAACAATTACACGCCCAGCTTATCAAGCAACACCATCATCATAAAAAATGAGAAGTTTGCTGATAGCTAAACAAACGGAATGGCTGAGACACCGTTTATACGTATAAATTGAAAAAACGTTTCTAATATGAAGAAAAGGTTGATGATTTTGATTTGTGCATGCCTGTCGGGACTGATGGCGCATGCCGAAGACTATCCTTATCTCACGTTCCGGCAAGCTGACGGAACGTTGGTTTCCATACCTGCGTCTTCGCTCACCATGACTTTCGCCGATGGCAAACTGGTTGCTGCCTATGGCACGGAGAGCAGGACACTGACCGTGGCCGAGCTGGAAAGTATGTATTTCTCCAAGACCGATGCCACTGGTATTAAGGAGACGGTTGCAACCGATGCCAACGGCCAGGTGGAAGGTTTCACCCTGCAAGGTGTCAGCTTAGGAAAGTTTGACTATCTTCAGTCGCTGAAGAAAAAAGTGACGGCAGGGGTGTATATCGTTAAGGCATCCAACGGTAGGACCTCTAAGGTAGATGTGAAATAATGGTCATCAATTTTGCAAGATTATGAAGAGAACATTCACTTCCTTGATTATGGCCGGATTCGTAGCCTTTACGGCTGATGCACAGACACTCAATGTCGTGACCGGCAATGTAACATACGCCTTTCCGTCTGCCGAGACGGGAACCATGACCTATCAAAATGGCGAGACTCTCACCGTCATGGGCAAGACTTTCAGCATCAGCGACATCACCAAGATGTATGTTGACGACTCGCAGGTGACCGACAATACGGTGAGCGTAAGTTACAGCGGCTCCAATGCCACTATGACCGTCGCAGGAAATGTGGCGCAATATGTAAACCCTTCCATCACCAACGCTCATGTGAGTCTCGTGCAAAGCTCTGACGTGAGCGATGACACTTGCGGCGAGATCACATACTCGCTGACGGGAGCATCTACCGACGGTGAGTTTAATATCGAGGGTTCTTACAAGGCTACGCTCGAACTCAACGGCTTGACTTTGACCAACCCCTCGGGTGCTCCGCTCAACATACAAGACGGCAAGCGCATCGAGCTCAGCGTGAAGAAGGGTACGGTAAACACCCTCACCGATGCAGCCGACGGCGACTGGAAAGGAACCATTGTCTGCAAGGGCCATTTGGAGCTGAAGGGCAAGGGCACGCTCAATGTGTATGGCTACACAGCCCATGGCATCTATGCCAAGGAGTATGTTGAGATGAAAAACTGTACGGTGAATGTGCTTGCTGCCGGCAAAGACGGCATCAACTGCAACCAGTATTTCCTTATGGAGAGCGGCGAACTGAACATCTCCGGTGTAGCCGACGATGGCGTGCAAGTTTCCTACAAGGACGATACCGACAGAGAAGAGGAGGACACGGGAGCACTGACGGTCAATGGCGGTACGATAAACATTGCCGTGACAGGAACAGCTACCAAGGGTCTGAAGGCTGAAGGCGACATGACGGTTTCCGACGGTACCATTACCATCACAACAACAGGTGGCGGCACATGGGATTCAGACGATGCCAAGACCAAGGCTTCCAGTTGCATGGCTGCCGACGGCAATATCCTGATTGAGGGCGGAACGCTCTCGCTTACCAGCAGCGGGAGCGGCGGCAAGGGCATCAACGGTGACGGAACGCTTACCATCAACGGGGGCGACATAACGGTGAATACCACTGGCGGCATGTTTGCTTATGTGAACGGAAAAGAATACGACAACTATACGGGCAACACCGACAATCTGACCAGTGACCAGAAGTCTTCGCCCAAGGGAATGAAGATAGACGGCAACGTGGAAATCAACGGCGGCACAATCAGCGTGACCACCACCGGCAACGGAGCCGAAGGCATCGAGAGCAAAGCGGTGATAACGGTCAACGACGGCACCATCGTGGTCAATGCCTACGACGACTGCATCAACTCTTCCAGCCATATGTATCTGAAGGGTGGCGACATCACGGTTGTGTCTTCGGCCAACGACGGTCTCGATTCCAATGGCAACATGTATATCAGCGGCGGAGTCATCAAGGCGTTCGGAACCGTGTCTCCCGAGTGTGGCATCGATGCCAACGAGGAGGACAACTACTCCGTCATCTTTACCGGTGGCACTCTGCTTGCCGTGGGCGGCGGAAACTCTGTACCCAATACATCGGCATCTACCCAACCCTACGTGAGCGGCAACATGAGCGTGACAGCCAACAGCGAGATTACGCTGAAGAGCGGCAATGACGTGCTCGCAACCTTCACGGTACCAAGCAACTTCACTGCCTCCAAAAACAGCGGCGGTTTCGGCGGTAGGGCAGGCGGCGGTCCTGGCGGCGGTGGCCCCGGCGGCAATTTCGGCAATTCAAGCTCAGTCTTGATTACATGTGCCGGTTTGTCATCGGGAAGCTCATACACGATGACCAGCGGTTCATCTTCCACAACGGTAACAGCGGCTTTGAAAGGAAACGGCGGCAATGGTGGAAGACCATAACATGACGGAAAACAGATAATTCATACCTTGAATGACAACTTGATGCAAGAAGTTCCCTTCGGGAGATGAGCATCAAGTTGTTTTCATAAAATAAAATGCACTCTTTAACGTTATCTTCTATATTGAAACATTTTTCTTTTAAACCTGAGTCGGCGTCCCATAAAGGCAAGGCTAATGGGTTGGCTCAATACATTCAAAGCATGATAAAAGGGCAGAAGACATCGGAAATCATCCTTTATGTCGTCATGTGGGCGATATTGTTTGCCGCGCCTGTTGTCTCCATGCTTATCGGCGACATCTATACCTCGTCGTGGGAAGGACAAGCCAGCGGAATGCCGCATCCGGAGTCTTCTTCCTACGATTGGGTAGGCGTAGTTAACGCATGGAGATTGCTGGCGGTGTTTTGCGTCACGTTCTTCGTCCACAATTTCTTCATAGCTCCCTTGTTGGTGTATCGCACCCACAGGTGGGGATATTGCATGGGAGTGTTGGTGCTTGTAGTTTGTTTTGCATTGTTCCAACTCTACTGTCGCCCTCATGGCCCCATGCCCACAGACGAAAAGGGCAAACCAATGGTGGAACGAACGGCAGGAAGGCCAGAAAAGCCCGCAGGAAGGCCGGGCGAGCATGGCAAACCGATGATGGAGCCGGGAGTCCATGGAGAAATGGGCATGCCCAACGCCCCCTGGAGGCATGATGCCATTGGCAAGCCAGAAGCAATGAACCGAAACGGCGATATGGGCAGACCAAATGCCGACCGTGAACCGAAAGACCGTGAACATGAACCCCCACAGGCGTTTGGCGGACAGAATACGGTGGCTCTCATCATCATGACATTGCTGATAGGGCTGAACATCGGCATAAAACATTTCTTCAAGTCGATAGATGACCGCAAGCGCATGAAAGACCTGGAGCGGGAGAACCTCACCAACCAGCTTTCATACCTGAAGTATCAGATAAGCCCTCACTTCTTCATGAACACGCTCAACAATATCCATGCCCTCGTGGACATTGATGCGGAACAGGCGAAATACACTATTGAAGTGCTGTCGAAGATGATGCGCTATGTGCTCTACGAGGGCAACAAGTCGATGGCTCCACTGCAAAAGGAGCTCGACTTCCTGGCCAACTACATAGAGCTGATGCGTATCCGCTATACCGACAAGGTGCGTATCTCCGTGTCTCTGCCGCCGGAAATGTCGCAAGAACAGAATACCACAGCCGATGTGAACATCAACAATGTAGAGATTCCGTCGATGCTCCTCGTCAACTTTGTGGAGAATGCATTCAAGCATGGCGTGAGCTACCAGAAAGAGTCGTTCATTGACGTGATAGTGAGGATAGACGAAACATCGCATGAGCTGGAGTTCCTTTGCAACAACAGCAGGAAAAAATCCTCGGAAGACAACCATGGTGGGGTAGGGTTGCAGAATACCATAAAGCGACTCCAACTTATCTACGGGAAAGAGGGTTACGACCTTAAGATATATCCCAACAAAGAAGATTAT
>CAZXGQ010000158.1:0-4738 GCA_964640415.1 uncultured Prevotella sp. | reverse complement strand
ACAGAAACTCTTATAGGAAAAATTCGGCGTATAGGTCAAAATTTCACCGGACAGCGATAAAAAGAAATAGGGTGTAACTCATTGAGCTACACCCTATTCCTTTGTTTTTATTTATCGATGATTACCGATTATCATTTCACCTCTTCGAAGTCGGCGTCCTGGATATTGTCATCCTGCTTTGCGCCGCCATTGTTGGTCTGCTGGCCTGCACCGGCTCCGTTGAAGCCCTGGCCACCAGCCTGAGGACCACCCTGGCCGTACATCTGTGCCGAAGCGGCTTGGACGGCGGTGTTCAGTGCAGCTGTTGCAGTGTCGATAGCAGCAATGTCGGCAGCCTTATGAGCGTCCTTGAGCTGCTGAAGAGCCTGCTCAATGGCTGGTTTCTTGTCGGCAGGAATCTTGTCGGCGTTGTCCTTCAGGAAGTTCTCAGTGGTGAAGATCATAGAGTCAGCCTGATTCATCTTGTCCACTTTCTCGCGCTCCTTCTTGTCAGCCTCCTCGTTGGCCTTTGCCTCAGCCTTCATGCGCTCGATGTCGTCCTTAGACAATGAACTGCTGGCCTCGATGCGGATGCTCTGCTCCTTGCCTGTGGCCTTGTCCTTTGCCGATACATTGAGGATACCGTTGGCGTCGATATCAAATGTCACCTCGATCTGAGGAACGCCACGGCGAGCCGGAGCTATGCCCTCAAGGTTGAACTGGCCAATGCTCTTGTTCTGCGATGCCATAGGACGCTCACCCTGCAGCACGTGGATGGTAACGGCAGTCTGGTTGTCAACGGCAGTAGAGAAAGTCTCGCTCTTCTTGGCAGGGATGGTTGTGTTGGCATCGATAAGCTTTGTCATAACGCCGCCCATGGTCTCGATACCAAGGGTCAGAGGAGTGACGTCGAGCAGGACGATGTCGCCAGCACCCTTCTCGTTGTTGAGGATAGCGCCCTGGATAGCAGCACCCACTGCAACCACCTCATCAGGATTGACACCCTTCGAAGGCTCCTTGCCGAAATAGTTCTTGACCAAAGTCTGCACGGCTGGGATACGGCTTGAACCGCCCACGAGGATGACCTCGTCGATGTCGCTCGTAGAGAGCTTGGCGTCACGGATGGCGTTCTGGCAAGGCACGAGGCAAGCCTGGATAAGGTTGTGGGCCAGCTGCTCGAACTGTGAACGGGTCAAGGTCTTGACCAAGTGCTTTGGCACACCGCCCTCAGCTGAGATGTAAGGCAAGTTGATCTCGGTCGATGTTGTTGACGAGAGCTCTATCTTGGCCTTCTCGGCAGCCTCCTTCAGGCGCTGCATGGCCATTGGATCCTTGCGGAGATCAATGCCTTCATCGCTCATGAAACCGTTGGCGAGCCAGTCGATGATGACCTGGTCGAAGTCGTCGCCGCCAAGGTGAGTGTCACCGTTGGTAGCCAACACCTCGAACACACCGCCGCCGAACTCGAGGATTGAGATATCGAATGTACCGCCACCGAGGTCGAACACTGCAATCTTCATGTCCTTGTTTGCCTTGTCCACACCATAAGCCAAAGCTGCAGCTGTAGGCTCATTGACGATACGGCGGACGTTCAATCCGGCGATGGCACCAGCCTCCTTGGTGGCCTGGCGCTGTGAGTCGGAGAAGTAGGCAGGCACCGTGATGACGGCGTCGCTCACCTCCTGGCCAAGGTAATCCTCAGCAGTCTTCTTCATCTTCTGAAGAGTCATTGCAGAAATCTCCTGCGGAGTGTAAGGATGCGCAGCACCATCTATCTGCACCTTTGGATAGCCGTTGTCGTTGATGACGGTATAAGGCACACGCTCAGCCTCCATCTTGCTCTGATCATAGGTCTCGCCCATGAAACGCTTGATAGAATAAACAGTATTCTTAGGGTTGGTGATGGCCTGACGCTTTGCGGGGTCACCGACCTTGCGCTCGCCGTCTTTCATGAAGCCAATCACTGACGGCGTGGTGCGCTTGCCCTCTGAGTTTGCGATAACTACAGGCTCGTTGCCCTCAAACACGGCTACGCAGCTGTTGGTAGTACCTAAGTCGATTCCAATAATCTTTCCCATAATAGTATGTATTTTTTATTTATTATTCTGTGTTAATGTTGCGTGGACCTAATGTCCGCTGAATAATAAACAAACGATATGCCAACAGCAGTCTTCCTAAACTTGACTGACAGATTGACACAAACACACCATTCATTGCCTTATAACCACGACACTATAGGCAGGGAGTGTGACTTTCTGACCTTTGACGGCGGTCTTGACAGTGGTCACGGCCTTGTCGGCAGGTTTTCCGGCAAAGCCTTCAGCCACGGTTCCGTCGGCAAGGTTCGCGCCCGCAATGTTCACCGTGAGGCGTGACGGCAGGGCATTCACGATCTTGACTATGATCTTTCCGTCGGCACCGCTCACCACGCTGCTGCACACACGGTAGGCGATCTCCGTGGGCAGGTTGAGTGTCGAGCCAATGTGCTTGTCGCCACTGTTGCATCCCCACAATTTTTGCGTGTAATAGCCGGGCATGAGTTCTGCCCCGGCATCAAAACCTGCCATATTGTGGCTTTCCATCTCGACCACGTCGCCGTTTCGCTCAACAGAGCAAAGTAACAGCGCCTCTGCAAGGGCGTTCTCCACCGTGCAGCCTTGCGAGTCCCAGTCGGCAAGACATGCCTTTGGCGCGGTGCGGTCATAGTTGTCATAATAGTCTTGGTTATGCATGTACCATCCCGGTGAGGCATGGTTATACTCTCCCACCATGTCCACGATGCCTTTGTTTTCCTTTGCAAATTTCCATCCTTCAGTGTAGTCAGCCGAGGGATTGTGCGTTGGGCCTGCCGTACCGATGACTTTTATTGCCGGGTATTTTGCCTTCACCGCCTCGGCCACCGCTTTGAAGTGTTGCTCAAAGGCCGTAGTGACATGGTCTTCGTTGGCAAGACTGACATATTTCAAGCTGAACGGTGCCGGGTGACCGGCCTCCGCACGCGCCCTACCCCACTTCGACGTAACGGAGTCGCCGACAGCCCACTCTATCATGTCGAGCGCCTCTTGGCTTGTGACATCACTGGAGAGCACGGGGACTGGCTCGGCGGCAATATCCTCGCAAAACTGGAAATAATCATATAGTCCCAAGCCGCGCGCACCTTTCGAGAACCGCAAGAACTTAGGGTTCAATGCGGCAATGGTCTCTGCGGCATCCTTGCGGAGCCCGTGTCCTTTGAAGGTGTCGTGGGGATAGAGACTCACCATGTCAACGTCGACAACTCCGTCCTTCAACGGTGTCAGGGCGAGCCGCACGTTACCTGTTGCCACCTTCTTGTCCACAATCAAGGGGAACTTGTAGAGTTGCCAACCGTCGCCCGTCAGTTTCAACCGTGTCTTGGCATATTCCTCGCCATTGCTGCCAATAAGTGCCACAAGCACCTGATTCTTGCCATCGGGCGTACGAAGGCTGAACGAGCAGTCAAACTGCTGCAATGGCGTAGCTACAATGCCTTTCCACCCCATATTATATAATGTGTCGGTCTTTGCCAATACGGCATAGTGCGGACTGCTTGTTGAGAACGGGTTCTCTGTGCTTATGTTTACGGCATGGTTGGATGTCCACGCGGTCTGTGCGCTTTTGCCCTTACCGTCTTTCGAAGAGAATTCAAAGCCACCGTTTCTCACCATCTCTGCCTTCAGTCCGTCGTCATCCTGATTACTCGCGCCCACAAACGAGACTCCCACGAGCTTGCCGGATATTTGCTTTGTCTTCGTCGGTTCAATGGTCAACGTGGCAGCCACCTCAGTCCCCAAAGAGGCAAAGCGCTGCGAGTCGTCGGTCATGCGCTCTGAGAAGAGAGTCCTGTCGTGGTCTTCTGCCTTGAGATAGTTTATTATATAGTCGAGATGTATCTTGGGCACTTGATACATGTTGCCGGCATATTCTTTGCCATCCACCGTTGCCATGTCCATAAGCCATGCGTCGTCGCTTATTGAACTGGGCTCTTGCGCCTCGTCGAAATGGCGGAAGTCGTTGTCGGCCTTGACATATCGCTTCGTTCCTCCTTGTGTCTTGAAATAAATGTCGAACGTGCCGTCGTCCATCTGGAACATCACAGGTGCCAGCACTCCTTTGTCGGCCATGCGTGGGAAGTCCTGCGGGCGCCACGTCACAAGGTCCTCGCTGTAGGCGGCTGCAAGGCATTGAGAGTTGTCACCGGCGGAGAACAGCAGTCGCCACGATCCGTCGGAAGCGTGGCAAACATAGGGCGTCTGCATGCGTTTCGTGCCGGCTGTAACATAGCCGGACTCGCAGATGCGTCCTGCATCGGCCCACTGCTCCTGCTCGGTAAGGTAAGCCACGTGCAGCCCGTCATTATTGGCAGGACTGTAAAGGAATATCTGGCAAGTGGTATCATTGCCAACAATCTCATAGGCGGGCTTGGTCTGCGCCCCTGCTTCAAGGGCGAAAAAGGCAAGCACCAACGACAATATGTTCTTCATGTGTCTTCTGATTATTGCAGCACAACAACATGCCGCTTATCGCAAAATTAACAAAAAACACACAAACAGGTGCAAGATTTTTCGGTTTCTTTGCCAAGAATGGATTTTATTTATTAACTTTGCATAGAATTATGCGCTTGTGGCGAAATTGGTAGACGCGCTAGACTTAGGATCTAGTGGTTTATGCCGTGTAGGTTCGAGTCCTATCAGGCGCACAAAAGAAATCCTAACTGCTTGAATATGAGTAGTTAGGATTT
>CAZXGQ010000157.1:0-4775 GCA_964640415.1 uncultured Prevotella sp. | reverse complement strand
CAACGACCCCGAGATTACAAATCACGTGCTCTGGCCAACTGAGCTAAAGAGGCGTTTCCTTCACAGCCGCCTTACCGGCGAACTTAGGACCTGTTGTAAAACGGCTGCAAAGTTACTACTTATTTTTCAATCTCCAAAACTTTTTGAGGAAATTTTCAACGATTACGTAATTTTTCCTTGAATTTCGTCAGTTGTTCCCGCAAACTGTCCACGCAGAGGTCGATTCCCTCCTCAAAAGTGTCGCATGTCTTTGCGACATAGATTGGGTTACCGTTGGGCACCGATACGGTGACGCAGGTCTCCTTGTTTTGCACGGCAGCAGGCTTGACAACCTTTAATTGCACCTCTACTTTCTTAATATCTTCAAATGACTTTTCCAACTTAGCCACTTTCTTCTCGATGAAGTCTTGCAGCTTCTCGGTAGCGTCGAAGTGAATCGACTTGATGTTTACTTCCATAGTTACCATTTTTAAAGGTTAAACTCACACCCTTGGATGGGCTTCTTTGTATACTCTGCGGAGCTGTTCAAAGGTTGTATGTGTATACACCTCTGTTGTCGATGCGCTGGCATGACCCAACAGTCTCCTCACACTTTCTATACTTGCGCCATTGTTGAGCATTGCAGTGGCAAACGAGTGCCGCAACACGTGTGGCGAGAGCTTCTTCTGTGTACTGACAAGCGAAAGCTTAGCCTTAACTCTATTTCTCACGTCTTCGGCTTTCATGCGATTGCCTTTCGGCGTGACGAAAAGCGCACCACACATGCGGCTCACCTCACGGTCTCTACAAGCCACGTAACTGCTAAGAGTCACGGCGAGTTCTTCTCCGTATGGCACCACCCGCTGTTTGTTTCCTTTTCCGGTCACTTTCAGCTGGCGGTTGTCGCAATCTATGTCAACATCGTCAAGACCCGTCAACTCCGACAGGCGTATGCCCGTCTCGTAGAAGGTCATGATTATCGCCTTGTCTCTGACTTCCTGGAATTCTGTACCCCAGGGCAGATCGTCGAGCAGGCGATTCATCTCGTTTTCCTTGACGAATGTCGGCAACCTCTTGCGGTGTTTAGGCGGATCTACCCTATAGGTAGGATCACGCTCCACAAGATGCCTCGCCAAGGCATAACGGAAAAGCGAACGGAGAGCGGCGAACCGCGTCCCCACGCTCGATGCTTCCATACCACCATCCATGAGATGCTCCATCCAGTCGCGGACAACATCTTCATCGACTGTTTGCCAGCTGAGTCCACTGTCAAGACTACGGAAGAAATTCTCGAATTCCCTGAGGGAGAGAGAGTAAGACTCTATCGTCCTCGGCGAGCGACAACGCTCATACCGCAGGTAATCCAAGAACCAGTCAACCATATCAGACAGCAACAAGGCATCAACCGGCATTGCGGTGATTCACATTGCGAATTTATGGAAAATATTTGAAACTACCAAATTTTTCAGGAAGATTTTTTATTCTTCCTCGTCACGCATGTGCTGGACGTAAACGGCATGCTCCATCTTGAGACGCTTCTTAACAGATGGCTTGTCGAACTGCTGACGTGAGCGGAGCTCCTTGATGACACCTGTTCTTTCAAACTTTCTCTTGAACTTCTTGAGAGCTCTTTCGATGTTCTCGCCTTCCTTTACGGGTACAATAATCATTTTGTTTTGGTTATAAATTTTAAATTAGACATTTGCTTTGCGAAAGGGCACTATGCGCCCCACCACAATAAGCGGATGCAAAATTACAAGTTATTTTTCGGATAACCAAACAATTATCCATTTTTTGTACTATATTTCCTTTGTGGCGTTTTCCAGCCATAAGCGGTCTTCCTCATCAAGGTGTGGCGCGAGCACTTCGTACACATGCCGGTGATATTGGTTCAGCCAAGCGGTCTCTTCGGGCAACATCATTTCCTTTACGATCGGCTCTGTTTCAAACGGGCAGAGGGTGAGCGGCTCCATCTGCAGGAAGTCGCCAAACTCTGTGCTCATATATGGCCGTATGAGCAGCGTGTTCTCGTGGCGAACGCCGAACTTGCCCTCAAGATACAGTCCTGGCTCGTCGGTAACGGTCATTCCTGCCCTAAGCGGAGCGGGCATGTATTCCATTCTTATCTGGTGAGGACCCTCGTGCACATTGAGGTACGACCCCACTCCATGGCCCGTGCCATGAAGGAAGTTCATACCCTCGCGCCACATGGCCTCACGCGCAAGAGCGTCGAGCTGGGTGCCGGAGGCTTCGTCGGGGAACTTGGCCAGTTCAAGTTGTATGTGTCCTTTCAGCACGACCGTGTAGACGCGCCGCATCTCCTCGGTAATAGGGCCAAGGGCTATGGTACGCGTAATGTCCGTTGTGCCGTCGTCGTACTGTGCGCCGCTATCGAGCAGCAGAAGGCCTTTAGGCTCAAGGGGGACGTCAGTGTCGGGTGTCGCCTCATAATGGACGATAGCTCCGTGGGCATTATAGCCGGCTATCGTGTCGAAACTGACTCCGCGGAAGAGAGGTTGCTCTGCACGAAGGGCGGTGAGCTTGCGGTCAACGCTTATCTCTGTCTGTCCGCCTGCCTCCACAGCGGGCTTGAGCCATTTGAAGAACTTTACCAGGGCGATGCCGTCCCTGAGCATGGCGTTATGGTAGCCGGCTATCTCCACGTCGTTCTTGACAGCCTTCATTGCGGGGACAGGTGAGGTGCACCTTACTATTTCCTTGGCATACGCCTTGCTGTCGGCCGATGCTATTATATTATATAATGTGTAAGAGGTTTCTTCGGGGTCAAGAAGGATGCTGTATTCAAAATATTTTCTCAATCCATCGCCTACCTCTTCATAGCTTGCCACCTTCACATCTTGAGATTCGAGATAATCCTCAACCTCAGGCGTGAGTTTACACTTGTCTACAAACAAAGTCGTCTCGGTGGTACTTATCAACAGATAAGACACAAACACCGGGTTGCAATGCACGTCGGTTCCTCTAAGGTTCAGCAGCCAAGCTATGTCGTCAAGGGCTGAGACAAGCATGCCGTCGGCACCCCGGTCGCGCAACGCCTTCCGCACCCGACCTATCTTTGAGAGGGTTGTCTCGCCCGCGTATTTCATGGGATGAACCTTTATCTTATTGTCGGGTAACGAAGGTCGGTCTTTCCATATCTCATCCAGCGGGTCAAAATTGGTTCTTACGGTTATTCCGCCCCGTCGGCGCAGTTCACGGATGAGTTCCTCCACAGAGGCACAGTTGTTGCACATTCCGTCAACGCCTACCTGCGCATTGCTGTCCTTGAGCTTGTCTCCGAGCCATTGGGCAATTGTGGGGGTACCTTTCATCTTCAGGCGCATCAACTGAAAGGAAGTGCCTGCGAGTTGCTCTTCCGCTGCAATGAAATATCGGCTGTCGGTCCATAGCGCTGCATCTTCGAGGGTCACTACTGCCGTGCCGGCAGAACCGTTGAACCCGCTGATCCATTCACGTGCTTTCCATCTGACGGGGGTGTACTCGGAGTGGTGAGGATCGGTAGAAGGGAAGATGAAAGCGTCGAGCTTCTCGCGACGCATCACCTCACGAAGATTGGCGAGGCGACTGAGTATCTTGTCTTTTATCATAAAGGTCATTGTTTTTAATGTGGTAAATAATATGCAAAGATAAGAATCTTTGAGAACAAATCGTAGAATATCCGGAAAATAAGTTTGCTTGGGGTTTTAAAATAACAATTTCGGTAGATAAGAATGCATAATGAAAAATATCAACAAAAGCTCTTCTAAAAATCGATTTTTTTGAAAAACGTTTCCTCTCGTGCGCATTTGAGCGATTTATGCAGCGTTTTCATAACATCCTAACAAACAAGCGGTTATATTTTCCCAGCCTAAAATATAGCTGAAAATTCAGATTTAGAATCGGCTTTACGTTAGAATCGCAACGCCTTTACGTTAGGATCGCACCGCCTTTACGTTAGAATCGCGACGCGATAAGGCTACTATCGCGACCCGATTTCTTGCTTTTAAGGCTAAAAAATGGCTTGAAGGCGCCCCTTTTAACACTTTGGAGCCTCTTCGGTCATCCTAGAAGGTGTGCCCCCCAAGTGTTAAAATCTTGCTATAAATATTTACACTTTCCCAACACATCGGGGGCGTTTTGTAGGATCTGCGAAACTTGAAAGGAACATAGGCGGAGCTTTCCGCGTACCACATTGGTATCATCCCCGTTTAAGTTCAGAGGATTGAAAAACTAAGGTGTTTTCTCGCAATTGATGTTTATGGTTTACCCTGCATTCAGAGTGAGGTGGCGTTTGCCAAAGGTATCAGGCAGTCCCAGCGAGTTGCGCAACATGGGGTAATAGTATGCGCTACAAAAGGCTTATATTGCCATTATGCCAAACGGAGATTGCAAATTAAAAGGTTTTAATATTATACAACATTTCGCAACGAAAAAAAATAATCACTTCTATTATATTTTCTCTACCTTTGCAACGGAAAAAGGAAACTTTTAAAACACAAACTAAGTTATGAAGTATTTAACAAACGACAAGCTTCTTATCGTCGGTGCAGGCGGTATGATTGGTTCAAACATGGTTCAGAGTGCATTGATGCTGGGTCTTACTCCTAACATCTGCCTTTACGATATCTACGAGCCGGGCGTGCACGGTGTATTCGACGAGATGGAGCAGTGCGCCGTTCCTGGAGCAAACCTCAGCTACTATGCTCCAGCAGTGGAGGACATGAACGATCCTGAGAAGGTGGCCGAGGCTGCCAAGAAGGCTTTCACAGGCGCCAAATACATCATTTCTTCTGGCG
>CAZXGQ010000156.1:0-4776 GCA_964640415.1 uncultured Prevotella sp. | reverse complement strand
ATTGGGATATGGTGTAATGGTAACACTGCAGATTCTGGTCCTGCCTTTCCTGGTTCGAATCCGGGTATCCCAACAAAAGAGAGTCAAGCAAGTTTTTGCTTGACTTTTTTGTTTTTGGTATATTTCAAATTTTGTTATAATGCTTGACCGTATGTCTAATCGTTTGCGTTTGTTGTCAGTGGTGCTTCTTTTCCTGCCATTGCTGGCTTTTTCCCAAAAAAGGCAGGCTGGCTTTTCGGTGTCGATGATACCCGACGACGTTTTTGCCCGTATGCAAGGCAAGAGCTATCCTAAGACTTGCCCTGTGAGCAGGCAGGACTTGCGCTACTTGAGGTTGTTGCATGTCGACTTGGACGGTAATGTCAAGCATGGCGAAATGGTATGCAACAAGGCAATAGCCAATGATGTGCTGGAAATTTTCGAGGAGCTTTACGAGCACCGCTATCCCATAGCAAGTGTTCGCCTTATCGACGACTTCGGGGCCAATGACGAAGTTTCGATGCGTGCCAACAATTCGAGCGGTTTCTGTTACCGTGCCGTTCGTGGCAGCAAAAAGTTGTCGGCCCATGCACGCGGTATGGCCGTTGACATCAATACGCTTTATAATCCTTGCGTCAGGCGTTTGCGCTCGGGCAAGGTGTTGGTGCAGCCTTCGGTGTCGGGCAAGTATGCCGACCGGAGCGGCTCTTTCCCTTATAAGATAGAAAAGGGAGACCTTGTGTGGAAGTTGTTTACAAGCCGTGGATTCAAGTGGGGTGGGGCATGGAAAACGGTAAAGGACTACCAGCACTTTGAGAAATAAAAAACATGCCGTAAAACAGCGGCATGTTTGTATGTGTAGTGATGCAAGTAGACAGAGTCTATTTCATGTCCTTGTAGTCGTCGCTTTCCAGAAGCTGCTTAATGGTCTTTTTGCCGTGCTTCTTCATGTAGCGGTTTATCATTTGCACATACTCGGTACGGAAAAGATCGGTGCCTAATGCCTTGTTGGTAACCCACATCATTTTTCCCATGTGGAGATCTCTCTCCAGTTGGTTTCTCGTGTCGAAGTTGTCCATGGGGTACAGGCTGAGAAGGTAGAACAACGTGCAGTCGGGCACAATGTACGATCGGTTCATCTGCTCCAGTTGGTCTTTCCTGTATCCGAACTTCTCGTAGATATGGTATTTGGCACCCATGTATTTGTCGAGCGAGATGCCTATTGTGCGGTTGCCCACCACAATGCTTTGGTCGAGCGCGCCAATTTGTGCATAGACGTGTGGCAAAGGCATGTCGGGTATCCATTTCTTCAGGTTGGTAAACGCTTTCTGCAGGTCTTGGTTGATGTCGTCCATGTTGGCGTATTCCAGTTCCACGTCGCTGACCAATGTCTGCAGTGTCGAGTCTTGGTAGAAACGCAGGAACTGCTCGCTAATGTCGTGGTTGCTCACATCGCCTATGCGCAGTATCTTCTCCACGAGCGTGCGGGTCTCTATGGGATACTCCGTGTTCATCTGCTGTAAAGCCGAGAAGTCGCCAGTGACCACGTAGCGGCTTTCCAAACGGTCATAACGCTCCACCTTCATGTTTGAAGGGTCGCTGGCGTTGTCGTTTGACTTGAGCTTAAACCCGCACGAGGAGCACAAGACGCACAATATTAATATGTAGTATATATTCTTCAGCAACGTTTTTTCTGGATAATGTTCGATTAACTGATATGCAAAGGCTTTGCCAAAATGCCTAATGTGTATTGCAAAAGTAATTAAAAAAGTTGAATTAACCAAAAGATAAGATGAATAAATGCAAAACTTATCTAAAAAGAACCGCTTTTGTGCACATTTTATTAAGAATGTGTAAAAGACCGTTTGCATTTAATCACTATCTTGCGATATATGCCAACACGAAATCCCCGTTGGTTTCGTAATTGACGGTTGTGTTATCTCCTTGTCTTAGGTTCCTGAGCTGTGCCACGCCGGTCTCTTGTGGTGTGAACGGCAAGAGCTGCATCTCAAGCAGTCCTAAGTGTTGTTCATGATAATATTTGTAAGCCGCTTCCTTTGCACACCATGTTATTAGCCTTCCCTTTAGCGTGTCTTGCTTCTCGTCGTCGCGCATAAACCGCGAGACAACCTTGTCTACCCTGTCGGAGACATATTCTATGTCGACCCCGTTTTTGTGGCATTTTGACAGAGTCATCGCCGCCCAACCTCTTGTGTGGCTGATGCTGATATAGAATCCTTCAACCAATGGCGCACCGTCCTCATCATGGTCAATGACAAGGGCGTCTTGGTTTGTCAGCTCGGCCAGCAGCAGGTATTCAGTGAGCTTTTCCCTCAGTCTCTGCCCATGGTATTGGCCAAGATCCACTTGCGCTGGTCGCGGAATACTGTCCAGCGGTTCGTCCATCTTCCATATCGCGAGCCAAGAGCCGTCGTCAAGCTTCTGTCTTCTTGTCAGTGGCATCGTTCGCAGCTTTGTTGTTCACTACGACTTTCACCTTGCTGATGCGCCTTTCGTCCACGGCCATCACCTCGAAGGTGTAGTTCTTGAACGAGATTTCCTCGTGCAGGTTGAGGAAGTCGCCTTTAAGTTCCAGCAATAGTCCGGCAAGGGAGTCGGCGTCGCCCACGACACTGTCGAAATCGTCGTCGTCGATGCCAAGAATCTTGCAGAAGTCGCTTAGGAGGGTCTTGCCCTCGAATATATAAGTGTTGCTGTTCAGTCTTGTGTAGTTCTTCTCTTCCTCGTCGTATTCGTCGTTTATCTCTCCTACGATTTCCTCCAGAATGTCCTCCAGTGTCACAAGGCCGCTTGTGCCTCCGAACTCGTCGACGACGATTGCGATGTGGATTTTGTTTTCCTGGAACTCGTGCAGCAAGTCATCGATCTTCTTTGTTTCGGGCACGAAGTAGGTCGCCCTTATGAGACTTTGCCAACGGAAGTTGTCGGCCTTGCCAATGTGTGGCAGCAAGTCCTTGATATACAAGACACCACGGATATTGTCTTCGTTGTCCTGATAAACCGGCACGCGGCTATAGTTGTTGTCAACTATAAACTTGAGTACCTCGGCGAACGACGACTTGATGTCTATGTCGCCGATGTCCTGTCGGGGGGTCATAATCTCTTTCGCCGTCTCGTCACCAAAGCGGATTATGCCCTTGAGCATGCTCTGTTCATCTTTGATATCCTCCTTGTCGGTCAGTTCGAGAGCCTGTTCCAGGTCGTCGACGCTCAGTTGTCTTTTCTCTTTCGGCACAGCTTTTTCGGCAATCATGCCGCTCTTTATTAGTATTGTCTCCAGAGGCCAGAATATTTTTCTGAGCAGGAGTATTCCGCCGACAGCCTTGCGGCAGAACTTCAGCGGAATGGAGCGGCTGTATACCTTCGGCATGATCTCGCCGAAAAGAAGCAAGAGGAAGGTGAGGAAGACGGTGATAACCAAGAAGTCGAGCCACTTCGCCTTGAACGTCACAAGGGAGCCGAAGATGAAGTTGCAGAGCATGATGATGGTGACGTTCACCAAGTTGTTGGTTATCAGGATAGTTGCAAGCGTGCGTTCGGAGTCGTCGCGCAGCTGGCATATGCCCTTGTCGCTTGCGTTCCGGTCGGGGTCGAGCTCGTTGAGGTCCGACGGCGACAGGCTGAAAAATGCTATTTCGGAGCCGCTGGCGAAGCCCGACAAAAGCAGCAGCACTATGGTTAGTGCCATGGCTATAGCCACTTCGGGCGTTATGTGGTGGAACTCCACCAGGTCATTGAGTTGACTTAGAAAATACGAATCCAATGTATTATTAAGCTTTGGTTGGTCTAGGGGTAAGCAGCTCCATGTTGTCTACCATTATCTCGGTCACGTAGTGCCGTTTGCCGAGTTTGTCGTCATAGGTATTGTAGCGGAGCCTTCCCTCTACGTAGAGCTTGTCGCCTTTGTGGACATATTGTTCCACAATCTTGGCGAGCTGGCGGTAGAAGAGTAGGTTGTGCCAGTCGGTATGGTCTGGTATTTTTGTGCCGTCTTTTGTGGTGTAGCCGCGCTCTGTTGTGGCGAGCGTGACCTTTGCCAAGGCCTGGTCGGCATCGTAGTAGTGCACGTCGGGCTCGTTGCCCACGTTTCCGATAAGCATAACCTTATTCATGTCTCAAGTCTTTGTTGGCTATTTCCACATGCCCAGATATTTGAAGCGGAACTTCTTGCCCTTGGCCGACGGGAACTGGCTTCGGTTGTCCACGCGTGTGCGCAGGTAGTCCACTATTCTGTTGTAGCAGTCGGCTCCCGACATAGCCTTGCATCGTGCCACGTAGCGTGTGTCACGGTATTCGTGCTTGCCGGTCGATGGAGTGAGTACCACGCGCTTGAAATCTATCTCTCCCTCATACCATCCTTCCTTTTGGTAGTTGAGCCTTGCCACGGGGGTGTCGTTGTTGGCCTGGTTGTTTTCCTGTGCCTGCTTTGTAGCCTTCTTCTCCTTGAAGTCGCGCAAAGTGGCAGCGGTGGTCTTGATCATGATGAAATAGGCGCGTGCGCGTACCTTATAACGCTTAGGGAACATGACGTTGCTCGCAACAAATTCGCGAATGTCATTTTCCATATTACGTGTTACGGTAACTTCACCTAAGGAACGCAAAAAAGCGATAGCCTCTTCTACAGTATATACAAGAGTCTCGTTATCAAAATACCTGAGATATAAATTCATTGAAAATAGACTTCGATTTTCTTTTTGAGGGGCTTGATAAATAAAAAAAAAGAGCGGCAAACGGGACTCGGACCCGCGACCTCGACCTTGGCAAGGTCGCGCTCTA
>CAZXGQ010000155.1:2189-4786 GCA_964640415.1 uncultured Prevotella sp. | reverse complement strand
GCGATATGGCTACTATCGCGACCCGATTTCATGGTTTTCGGGTCTAAAATCGGCTTGAAAATGCCCCTTTTAACATTTCGGAGCCTCCGTAGTCGTCCTGGATGGTGTACTCCCCAAGTGTTAAAATCTTGCTATAAATCTTTACAATTTCGGTTTGGCGATTACGCTGCAATCGCCCAACCGCTGCATCGCAAGGGCCATAATAAGGCTAAATTATGTCAATATGTTCTTTTTATTAATATAATTTCGTAATTTTGCACATTATATAATAACAGGCAAGAATAAATTTCGATCAAGACATGAATATATTAGAGTTGAGTGAGCAGGAGATTGGCCGCCGCCAAAGCCTGCAACAGTTGCGCGAGATGGGCATCAACCCCTACCCCGCCGCCGAGTACCCCGTGACAGCGTTCAGCACCGACATCAAGCAGCAGTTCAAGGAAGACGAGCAGACAGAGGTCGTCATCGCAGGACGCATGATGAGCCGCCGCGTCATGGGCAAGGCGAGCTTCGTGGAGCTGCAAGACGGCAAGGGCCGCATACAGGTCTACATCACCCGCGACGACATCTGCCCCGAGGACAACAAGGACCTTTACAACGTGGTCTTCAAGAAGCTTCTCGACATTGGCGACATCATCGGCATACGCGGTTTCGTGTTCAAGACACAGACAGGCGAGATCTCCGTCCACGCCAAGGAGGTGACGGTTCTCTCGAAGAGCCTCAAGCCGCTGCCTATTGTGAAATACAAGGACGGTGTGGCCTACGACAAGTTCGACGACCCTGAGATGCGCGCCCGCCAGCGCTATGTTGACCTCATCGTCAACGACGGCGTGAAAGACACTTTCACCAAGCGCGCCACCGTGTTGCGCACCATGCGTGCCTTCTTCGACAAGCACGGATATACCGAGGTGGAGACACCTATCCTGCAGAACATTCCCGGCGGCGCATCGGCCCGCCCCTTCACCACCCACTTCAATGCGCTCGACATCAGCATGTACATGCGCATCGCCACCGAGCTCTACCTCAAGCGACTCATCGTGGGCGGCTTCGACGGCGTGTATGAGATAGGCAAGAACTTCCGCAACGAGGGCATGGACAAGTTCCACAACCCGGAATTCACCTGCATGGAGCTCTACGTGCCATACAAGGACTACAACTGGATGATGAAGTTCACCGAGGAGCTGCTCGAGACCATCTGCATAGCCGTAAACGGAAAAGACGAGGTGGAATACCAGGGCAAGACCATCAGCTACAAGGCACCCTTCAAGCGCATGCCTATCCTCGACGCCATCAAGGAGAAGACGGGTTACGACCTCAACGGACTGAGCGAGGAGGAGATACGCGACATAGCCATCAACAAGCTGAAGATCGAGACCGTGGACGAGACTGCCGGCAAGGGCAAGCTCATCGACGAGATCTTCGGAGAGTGCTGCGAGGGTTCGTTTATCCAGCCCACATTCATCACCGACTATCCCGTGGAGATGTCGCCGCTCACCAAGATGCACCGCTCAAAGGCCGGACTGACCGAGCGCTTCGAGCTGATGGTCAACGGCAAGGAGCTGGCCAACGCCTACTCTGAGCTCAACGACCCGATAGACCAGGAGCAGCGCTTCATCGACCAGATGAAGCTCGCCGACAAGGGCGACGACGAGGCCATGATCATCGACCACGACTTCCTGCGCTCTCTGCAGTATGGCATGCCGCCAACATCGGGCATAGGCATAGGCATTGACCGTCTCGTCATGCTCATGACCGGTAAGGAGAACATCCAGGAGGTGATGCTCTTCCCGCAGCTGAAGCCCGAGGCCAAGATGCCGCAGACCAGCGTGAAAGACTGGCAGGAGAAGATCGGCACGCCGGAAAACTGGGTGTACGTGCTCCGCAAGGCAGGCTACAACCTCATTTCCGACATCAAGGATGTCAAGGCGCAAGCCCTGCAACAGAAGATGCTGGAGATAAACAAGAAATACAAACTCGGATACGACAAGCCATCCTTGGATGACATTCAGGGCTGGATTGACCGTAGTAATGGTTAGTTAATGTTTAGTGTTTAGTGTTTAATGTTTACTTTGTAATGTGCAATGTTTAGTGTTTAGTGTGTAATGTTTAGTGTTTACTTTGTAGTGTGCAGTGTGTAATTGGTAATGTTTAGTGTTTAGTTATGAGCAGCGCTGGAGATTTGCTGATGAATAAAAGTATGAGTTTGGCAATACGTATTGTCAATCTATACAAATGGCTATGCAATGAAAAGAAAGAGTTTGTTCTTAGCAAACAACTCCTGCGCTGTGGCACAAGTATCGGGGCCAATCTTTCTGAGGCTCAGTCTGCGATAAGCAAGTCAGACTTTGCTTCAAAAGTATACATCTCTTTAAAGGAATGTATGGAAGCCCAATATTGGATAGAACTGTTATACAAAACAGATTATCTGAATGAAGAACAATATATATCCATAAAAAACGATGCTGCGGAAATGGGCAAGCTACTTTCATCTGTAACGAAAAAGCTACAGCCCAACAGCCATAACTAAACATTACACCTACTTTAATTAGGCATTGCAGCAAAGGACTATACCTAAGCAAAGTAAACATTAAACACTA
>CAZXGQ010000155.1:0-2089 GCA_964640415.1 uncultured Prevotella sp. | reverse complement strand
TACAAAGTAAACACTACACACTAAACATTAAACACTACAAAGTAAACACTAAACATTACCAAGTAAACAATACACATTAAACATTACAAAGTAAACATTAAACACTACACATTAAACACTACAAAGTAAACACTAAACATTAAACACTAAACATTAAACATTACACCAAGTGTTCAACTGCGGAAAAATTGCAATTATCGGCGGCGGCAGCTGGGCTACAGCGATAGCCAAGATGGTAGTGGGTCACACCCACCACATAGGTTGGTATATGCGCCGCGATGACCGCATCAAGGACTTCAAGCGCTTGGGGCACAACCCTGCCTACCTGATGTCGGCACGGTTTGACGTGAACGAGATCTTCTTCTCTTCCGACATCAACGAGATAGCAGACCTCTACGACACACTCGTGTTCGTAACCCCATCGCCCTACCTCAAGAACCATCTGAAGAAACTAAAGACGCGCATCAGCGACAAGTTCATCGTCACAGCCATCAAAGGCATCGTGCCCGATGAGAACCTTGTCTGCTCGGAGTATTTCCATCAAGTGCATGGTGTGCCTTACGAGAACCTGGCTTGCATAGGCGGCCCATCCCATGCCGAAGAAATTGCCATGGAACGCCTGAGCTATCTCACCATAGGATGCGCGGATACGGCAAAGGCACAAGCCTTCGCAGAAGAATGCCTGTCGAGCGAATACATCAAGACAAAGACTTCGGACGATGTCATCGGCATCGAATACTCGGCGGTGCTGAAAAACGTATATGCCATTGCCGCAGGAATATGCGGCGGATTGAAGTATGGAGACAACTTCCATGCGGTGCTCCTGTCGAACGCCGTGCAGGAAATGGACCGTTTCCTCACGGCCATCCACCCCATCGAGCGCAACATCTGCGACTCGGTCTACCTGGGCGACCAGCTGGTGACAGGCTACAGCAACTTCTCGCGCAACCGCTTGTTCGGCACGATGATAGGCAAAGGCTACAGCGTGAAGAGCGCACAGATAGAGATGGAGATGATAGCAGAGGGATATTTCGGCACCAAGTGCATGAAAGAAATCAACCGGCACATGCACGTCAACATGCCCATCCTCGATGCTGTATATAACATATTGTACGAGCGTAGCAGTCCGCTAACAGAGATCAAACTCTTGACCGACTCGTTCAGATAAGAGGAAGGCTCAAAGTAGAAACATTAACACATTCACATTCAGATAACAAGTAAAAATGAAAAGCATCAGCTTAAACATTACGAAGGCTGCATCATTCCTCGCAGAGGGTGCAGTGAAGGCTTACGAGCCAAAGGTAAAAGCCGCTCAGGAAGCTCTTGAGAACGGCACTTGTGAAGGTAACGACTTCTTGGGATGGCTGCATTTGCCATCTTCAATCACAGCTGAGTTCCTGGACGAGATCCAGGCTGTTGCCAACACACTGCGCGAGAAGTGTGAGGTTGTAGTCGTGGCCGGTATCGGCGGCAGCTACCTCGGTGCACGCGCCGTCATCGAAGGTCTCGGCAACTCTTTCGCTTGGCTCGTCAACGACAAGAAGAACCCAACCATTCTCTTCGCCGGCAACAACATCGGTGAGGATTATCTCTATGAGCTGACATCTTACTTGAAGGACAAGAAGTTTGGTGTCATCAATATCTCCAAGTCGGGCACTACTACAGAGACAGCTCTCGCTTTCCGCCTGCTGAAGAAGCAGTGCGAGGAACAGCGTGGCAAGGACGAGGCCAAGGACGTGATTGTGGCCGTGACCGACGCCAAGAAGGGTGCAGCCCGCACTTGCGCCGACAAGGAAGGCTACAAGAGCTTCATCATCCCCGACAATGTGGGCGGCCGTTTCTCAGTGCTGACTCCTGTAGGTTTGTTGCCTATCGCCGTGGCTGGCTTCGACGTGAAGCAGCTCGTGGCTGGTGCCGTAGACATGGAGAAGGCTTGCGGCAAAGACGTGGCATTCGACGAGAACCCCGCAGCCATCTATGCTGCCACACGTCAGGCTCTCTACACACAGGCCGGCAAGAAGATTGAGATTGTCTGCAACTTCCAGCCTAAGCTGCACTACTTCGCCGAGTGGTGGAAGCAGCTCTACGG
>CAZXGQ010000154.1:0-5080 GCA_964640415.1 uncultured Prevotella sp. | reverse complement strand
ATACAGATAGCTGCAGAGGGCGACAAGAAGCAAGCGTGGAAGGTGAAGTGCGACCACCGCAGCGGCAACTACCTCACTGATGCCCGCGAGTTGCTGACGGTAAGATGCTGATGCACGTACAAAATCATCAATTTGTCCTCTCTTTCACGTTTTTTATACCGTGGTTGACGTATTTCAAAAACAAACTTGTATTTTTGCATGTCAATTATAACAGTTACACAGAATATGGCTAAAGCAGGGTACATTTTTCTTGCAACGTATGACGAACAGTACAATGTAGACAAGGAATGGATGCAGCAGTATGGCTGTGAACAAGTGATAAAAGAACCATCCATCAACTAATACAATGTAAAGCTGACATGAGACCCACACAGCGATCCGACAAAGAAACAGAACTGAAATAAGGAAGAACAGTAGGACTTCCATCGTATGAAACATTAAAGAACAAGGCTATGGAACTGAGCAAAAACCGTTGCCGATGGTGCAACATAAGCAATCCCCTCTATGTGGACTACCACGACAAAGAATGGGGCGTACCAGTACATGACGACGGCAAACTGTTTGAGATGCTACTTCTCGAAAGTTTCCAAGCAGGTCTCTCGTGGGAATGCATTCTCAACAAACGTGAGGCATTCCGTATGGCATTCGATGAATTCGATTATAAAAAGATAGCTGAATACGATGATGCAAAACGAGAGTTTTTGCGACAAGACCAAGGCATAGTTCGCAACCGGTTGAAGATTTCTGCCACAATAGGAAATGCCCGGGTGTTTATGGAAATTCAGAAAAACTTCGGTTCATTCGACCGTTACATTTGGAGCTTTACCGAATGCAAGACTATCTATGAGTACGACAAGACCTTTTCTCCCCTATCCGACACCATTTCCAAGGACTTGAAAAAACGGGGAATGAAGTTTGTCGGTACCACTATCATTTACTCATACCTGCAGGCCATCGGCATCATCAATTCGCATGAGCCAGAATGCAGATTTTATAAAGGATCACAACAAACAAAAACATTATGAAGATATTACTGATAAACGGAAGCCCCAAACGTGAGGGCAACACATTCATCGCTCTGAGCGAAGTGGCAAAAACGCTTGAAGCAGAAGGCGTAGAGGCTGAGATGATCCATGTCGGCCATAAGGACATACATGGTTGTATTGCTTGTGCCAAATGCAAGGAACAAGGCAAATGTGTATTCGATGACATGGTGAACGAAGTGAACAAGAAGTTCGCCGAGGCTGACGGTATTGTCATCGGGTCCCCCGTCTATTATGCTTCGCCAGCCGGCACTCTGATTTCATTCCTCGACCGACTGTTCCATTCCGCATCGTTCGATAAGAGCATGAAGGTGGGCGCAGCAGTTGCTGTGGCACGTCGTGGCGGAACAACTGCGACCTTCGATGTTCTCAACAAGTATTTCACCATCTCGAACATGCCCGTTGTACCTTCACAATACTGGAACAATGTGCACGGTCGCATGCCTGGTGAAGCCGCACAGGATGCAGAAGGCTTGCAGACCATGCGCCAATTGGCACGTAACATGGCTTTCCTTGTGAAGAGCATCCAACTTGGCAAGGAGAAATATGGTCTTCCTGAACACGAGGAATGGATCCCTACTCATTTCATTCGATAATGAAGCTATAGATTTTTTACGACATTAGTCTATAAGGCTTTTAACTATTGGAACAACAGAGAAAAATGAAAAGTTTTGGAAAGAAAGCGTGGCTCTTGCCACAACCAGTGCTGATTATCGGCACATATAACGATAACGGTGTTGCCAATGCGATGAATGCCGCATGGGCAGGACAGTGGGATGCCCACGAAATTATGATTTCGATGGGTAACCATGCCACTACTGAAAACCTCAACCGTTGCGGTGACTTTACGGTAGCCTTTGCCACCAAAGAAACAATGGTGGCTGCAGACTATGTGGGGCTCGTCAGTGCCAAGAATGAGCCGGACAAAATGCAGAAGACCGGCTGGACAGCAGTGAAAGCTGACAATGTGAATGCTCCCATATTCACCGACTTTCCCCTGACACTCGAATGCCGTATAAAGGAGAAACTTGACGAGAGTGAGACCGGCTACTACATCATTGCAGAAATCGTGAACATCGTCTGCAAAGAAGAATATCTCGCCGAAGATGGAAAGCCTGACATGGAGAAAATGCATCTCATTACTTTTGACCCGATACACAACGGCTACATTCAGTTGGGCAAGCGTGTGGGCAATGCGTTCTCTGACGGCAAGGATGTTAAACTAAACTTTTAATTAAATGGAAACTTTCAACGACGTGATAATGAGCGACAAGCCAGTGTTAGTTGACTTCTTCGCCACTTGGTGCCAGCCTTGCAAGATGATGCACCCGGTGCTCGAACAAGTAAAGGCAATGCTTGGTGATAGAATACGCGTCATCAAGGTAGATGTGGACATCCACCAACAACTGGCGGCTGAATATCAGATACAGTCTGTACCGACATTGATGCTCTTCCAAAACGGAGAAATGCTGTACAGACAAAGCGGTGCAATGTCGAGAAATGAACTGCTTGCACTGCTTGATCCGTTCATGAACAAATAAGCAGACTGACATGAAAACGGTTTTGTTTCTGCACGGCTTTTATGCCTCAGGCTGTTGTCCGCTTGCCATTGCTTTGCGAGAAGGACTGGAAGGTGTGGCAGTGGTCTTGACTCCAGACATACCTAGGCACCCAAAAGAAGCCTTGGCTTATATCGAAGGAATCTGCAAGCAAGAACATCCCGACCTGCTCGTGGGTAATAGTTGCGGCTCTTTCTATGCACAGATGCTTGCCAACAAACTCGGCATCCCTGCATTGCTGGGCAATCCTCATTTGGAGATGACCGCATTCTTGAGTGAGCGCATCGGCAAACACGAATACAAGTCACCACGGATGGACGGCAGGCAGGAATTGGTCATTAATGAAGAATTGATTGCAGAGTTTGAAGGATTGCAGAGCATCCAGTTTGACAATCTCTCAGAAGCAATGACCGACAAGATATGGGGCATCTTCGGAGAACAGGATACCTTGGCTCATTACGAGCCGGTGTTCTTGGAACACTACAAGCATTCTTTCCATTTCCCTGGCGGACACACACCGACACCGGAAGAGGCGAAGGATTATTATGTGCCACTCGTTAAGAAAATGTTGGAACACTATACACATCATCAAATGGTATTTGACTATTTTGAACATGTAGGCTTTGCCGTTACAATATGCGACAAAGACGGAATTGTAGTTTATCAGAACAAGAAGTCTCGTGGAAACGATGGCAGTGTGATTGGCCGAAACCTTTTCAAATGCCATAAGGAGAAATCGAACGAGAAAATCCGCCACATGATTGCTACCGGTGACAACAACACATACGAAATCATCAAGCACGGCAAGCGGTTCCTTATACGCCATTCACCGTGGTATGATACAGAGAATGGTAGCGTGGCAGGGCTGATAGAGTTGTCCATACCGTTGCCGGACGAATATCCAACATTCAACCGCGACAAGAAACGATAGGCTTTATGTGGAAGTATTATGCATTGTTGTCTGCCTTCTTTGCCGCTTTGACGGCAATCTTCGCCAAGATCGGTGTGAAAGACGTGAACTCGGACTTGGCTACAGCAATACGTACCACCATTATACTGCTGATTACATGGGGCATTGTGATAGTAGGTAACCATCAGGCTGAAGTGAAAGCCATCAGTAGCCATACATGGATATTCCTCATCCTGTCGGGTTGTGCAACCGGTCTGTCTTGGCTGTTCTACTTCAAGGCACTGCAGATTTGTGACGTTTCGCGTGTTGCACCTATAGATAAACTGAGCGTGGTAATCACCATATGCCTTTCCTTTCTGCTTCTCAAAGAACCGATTAATGCGAAGGTAATCATCGGTGCCTTGCTGATAACAGCAGGTAGTCTGGTGATGCTATATAAATAAGGCAAATAAATATGATTGTGACAACTATTTACAAATAAGACAAGATGATTACGGAAGAAATAAGAATAGACGTTACCAAGCAAACAAAGGAAGAACTGGCACTTGCGGCACACTATGCCAAGTTAGTGCACCAGTTCAATCATGCTGAACCGTTCTCCGAAGAATGGTGGGGTCTGCAACGGGAGATATTCAAAGACAAGATAGGTGAAGGTTCACGGGTAATGGCACCACTGACTGCCGTGCGCCCTAACCAAGTGACAATCGGCAAGAACGTGGTGGTGATGAACGGTTGCCTCATGATGTCGGCAGGTACTATCACCATTGACGACGATGTGCGCATTGCCGCCAATACGCAACTTGTTAGTAACAACCATGATCCATACAATCGCGATGTAATAACCTGTAAACCTGTCCATATCTGCAAAGGAGCTTGGGTTGGTGCCGGAAGCACAATTCTTCCGGGAGTCACCATAGGCAAGTATGCCATTGTAGGTGCAGCATCCGTCGTTACTAAAGATGTTCCCGACTATGCCGTGGCTGTGGGCAATCCAGCCAAGGTAATCAAGTATCTCGACAAGGAAAAGTTTGAGGAATGACAATCATCCATCCAAAGAACAGGCAAGAACTGCGCGAGTGGCTCTCGGCAAATTCTGCGACGGAAAAAGAAGTGTTTGTCCATTGCATTCGCCGTGAGCATAAGAGTATCATGCCTTACCTGGACGTAGTTGAAGAGGCGCTTTGCTTTGGGTGGATAGACTCTACTTGCCGTCCTATTGAAGGTGACGGCTACCTGCAACGCCTTTCTCCCCGTAAGAAAAACTCTAATTGGACAGAGTTGAACAAGGAGCGTTGCCGCAGGCTTATTAAACTCGGCCTTATGACTCCGGCAGGGGAAAAAATGTTACCGTCACTGGCCAAGAACTCTTTCAAGCCAGAGCAGTGGGTGGTAGATGCAATAAAAGCTGACAAACAGGCATGGAATAACCACGGAAAATTTCATCCTCTCTACGTGCGTGTACGGCTCTATAACATCCAATGGTACCGGAAGCATATCTCTGAGGAGAGTTCGCTCAAGATGCTCGACAAATACATCAAGGCAGCCCATGACGGCAAGATGATTGGGGA
>CAZXGQ010000153.1:0-5082 GCA_964640415.1 uncultured Prevotella sp. | reverse complement strand
CGAGACAGACAAGCTGTTCTACCAGTTCATGATGAACGGCGGCGAGACGGGCTACACCAATATCCGTGACATCGAGCAGCGGAAGAACGACATCAAGCGCGGTATGGTAATGGCACCCAATTGCAGGAATCAATCAACGCTAGTGTGTCTTCTTGAGCAAGCATAGTGCAATGGCAAGGAATCCTAATCCCGATGTCCATGATATAATGGCACTTGCCACATAACCGAATCTTTGTGAGAATCCTGCTACCAAGAAAGTGAGGCAGGAAACTGCGGCGACGGTAAGAGCATAAGGCAACTGTGACGACACATGGTGTACGTGCTTGCATTCGGCTCCAGCACTCGCCATGATGGTTGTGTCGCTTATTGGGGAAATATGATCACCGCAAACGGCACCTGCCATGCATGCCGATATGGATATTATGCGAAGTGGGGCCGAGGCTGGAAAAACGGCAATACAAATTGGTATAAGAATGCCGAATGTTCCCCATGACGTGCCTGTGGCGAATGCCAAGAATGCAGCGACAAGGAATATTATGGCAGGCAGAAGCTGCTGCAATCCTGTCGCGCTGCTTGCCACGATTCCAGACACATACTCAACGGCTCCAAGTGAGTCGGTCATGCTTTTAAGAGTCCAAGCCAATGTAAGGATGAGTATTGCCGGTACCATGGCTTCGAAACCTTTAATGAGACAGCTCATTGCATCATGGAATGACAGAGTTTTACGGGAAACGAACATGACTACAGTAAGGACGAACGAGAAGAGTGAACCTAATACAAGTCCAACCGAAGCATTGCTTTCAGCAAAGGCGTTGATAAAATCCATGTGGTTTTTGCTGTTTGACTCGAAGAAGCCTCCTGAATAAAGCATGCCTGCCATGCAGAAGATTATGAGTGTCATAATTGGTACAACAAGGTCGTAAACCGAACCATTGCCAGCCTTGTGTTCTTCATTACTGTTTGCACCAACGCCATGCTCCACAACTTGAAGTTTGGTATCGCTCACCTCGTCAAGTTTTCCACCGTTTGTGCGCTCATACCACTCTTTCAACCGGGCATCATACTTGCTCATGGCCTTGAAGTCGAAATTAAGCAACACAATGGCAAACATGAATATGATAGTGAAGAAAGCATAGAAGTTGAATGGTATGGCCTTGCAGAAAAGTGCCAGTCCATTTTCTCCACCCGAAACAAAGCCCGACACAGCTGCTGCCCAACTGGAGATTGGTGAGATGATACAGACTGGTGCGGCAGTAGAATCTATAAGATAGGCCAATTTTTCTTTAGTCACACCATTGCGAACTGCGATGGGACGCATTACGGAACCCACCGTGAGGCAGTTGAAATAATCGTCTATAAATATAAGTATGCCTAATATGATGGTTGCTATTTGTACTCCCATCTTCGTTTTGACATGTTGTGATGCCCATCGTCCGAAAGCTGCTGAACCGCCTGCTTTATTCATCAGTGACACCATGGCACCGAGAATGACGAGAAACACAAGAATACCCACGTTCCAAGGATCAGACAGGCAGCTTATCATGCCATACGACTTTGCTTCTGTACCTGAACCTACGGTATGATTAGTAAGATGGATGAGGAATCCGTCGAAACCGCTGCCAACAGATATGCAATATTGTGCAGCCCCAAGAATAATACCGATGAAGAGCGAAGAGTATACCTCCTTTGTCTTTAATGCCAAACTGATGGCAACGACAGGAGGGAGAAGTGACCATGCCGTACCAATCATATTGTAGTCCATTATCTTTTTCCTTAGTTGTAAATATGTATGACAAAGTTAAGGCTTTTTTCCGAGTTCGACAACAGTTGATAACAAAATGAGCCAAAAGAAATCTCAATAATACCAAGCTTCAAGTTATATATCAATTAAATCCATATTTTAAATTCTACGCATCGGACAGTATCAGTATGGATATAATTGTCTGCCTTGAGGAATTTTCTGAGATGATATATTACATTGTTAATGCTTTCTTCTGAGGCGTCCCCGACGAACTAATACATATAGGAAATGGAAAATAATTTGTGGCAGAACCAAGATGGGATTACCCAGGGACACCAAGTCCCTGGGTTGCAAAAGTACATGAAAGCCGGTGTCAGAATCATCGTCAGCAACCAAACGTTATTACAGCTGGTTTTCGAAAAAATGTCCTTGAACGGATATTTGTGGTTTTACCAACCTATATCTTTATTTCGCAAACAATTTTCCTATTAGACTCAAGAGATTGGTGACGGTTTCCTTGCTATCCACAGGTATTTTGATAGAAGTTTCGCCCGTCTGTTCATTTTTCTCAACGATAGAGTCTACTAGTTGCGCTGTTGCCTCTGCTGACTTTAATGTTTCTGCCAAACCTGAAAGGAAGGATACTCCTTGAGCAACCAATTCTCTTGGTCGTGCTGACTGATGAGAATTGCCAGTGAGATGACTGTCAGAATTTCCCGCATCGACAGTAGTCTTGGGTTTATCCTCTTCGGTTGTATCTGCGGTAACATCGTGAAAAGAGACAGTGTTCCCATCTTTTGCTTCAATGCCCTCTTCTTTAGAAAGGGCTTTTGGTTTTTCTTCCTCATCCATGGATATAGTGGAAGCAACCAGCTCTTCAGTAGTGTCCGCATCGTAGGTGTTTGCTGTTTCATCCTCAACCTCTTCTACGATACCGCTCACAGTCTCCATAATCTTGGTAAACTTTTCATCGGTGATGAAGACAGAATCTTCCCCATCGTCCAACACCCCTTCAAACACAGAAGTCTTGAAGCGGAGTTTACCTAACATCTCTTCTTCTATGGAGTGAGGAGTCACAAGGTTTATAACCTGGATATTGTTCTGTTGGCCAAGACGATAGATACGTCCGATTCTCTGCTCGAGTACGGCAGGATTCCAAGGTAAGTCTATGTTGATGATGGTAGCGGCAGCTTGCAGGTTCAAGCCCGTACTTCCGGCATCTGTTGAAAGGAATACTCGGCTTGATGGCTTATTCATGAAGTTGTCTACCAAGTTCTTGCGTTTCTCGGAAGGCACACCGCCATGTAAGTACTCGAAGCCAATCTCTTTCTTCTCCAGCTCCTTGGCTATGAGTCGCGTCATACGTTCCCATTGGCTGAACACCACTACCTTTTCACCTTCCTCACTAATGATGTCGCTGATGATATTCACGCACTCTTCCACCTTGGTGTCGTATCTTGTCTTTTGGTCGAGGATATAACTGCTATCACATATCATGCGCATCTGCGAGAGCAGCATAAGCAGGCGCTTCCTGTCTTTATCTGAAAGAAAATGACGGTCATGCCATCTCTTGACAAGAATTCTCACTTGGTATTGCCACTCAGAATGCATGCCCATCTGTTCCTTGGTCATCGGCACGAAGAGATTCTTATCCATTCTCTTGGGCAACTGAAGTTTCACGTCTTTCTTGCGCCGGCGGATAAGAATGTCGCTCAGTTTCTTGCCAATTTCATTCAAGTTCTTATAGCCCAACACTTTGCCCGTTTCGTCGGTAAGGATGTGCTTCTCCTTAAAGAGGTAATAGGGGGCAAGGCGGAAGTTATCGACTAACTCCACAATGGAATAAAGCTCGTCAAGTTTGTTCTCCAGCGGCGTGCCAGAGAGAATAACAGAATAGTCGGAGTATATCTTTCTTGCTGCACGCGAAATCTGTGTGTTCCAGTTCTTCAAGCGTTGCACTTCGTCCATGATGAGCATGTCGGTCTGCAGCCCACCAAGAATCTTTATATCATTTGCTGCACTGTTATAGGAGATTATCTTGTAAGGCTCGGGGCGATTGTAGGCTTCCTTCCTCTTCAGGTGGCTTCCCTCGATGACATAGACCTCGGCATTGGTGAACTTCTTGATTTCGCTTCTCCACTGATACTTCAATGAGGTAGGGCAGAGGATGAGCACGGAGCCGACAAGACCTTCCTTGCGTAACAGCTCTGCTGTACCTATAGCCTGAATGGTCTTTCCGAGACCCATCTCGTCGGCGATGATAGCCTTGCCGGCCTTGGCCGCAAAGCGGATTCCTTCCTTTTGGTAAGGGTAAAGGGTAACAGTCAGGAGTTCGTCGAGTTTTTTGTCATCATATGTCTCAACTATCTTCTTTCTTGCCGCTTTCTCACGGATATCCACTATGAAGTCGATGGCATCCTTATAACACCTGAACGTATCGCTAATCTGTCGGGCTTGTCTCAGGAACGAGCCGATATGAGCGTAGGCAGACTCCTTCAACACATGGTTCTCATCAAAGTAATCCTTTGCAAGCTGTTCGTAAGTCTCCTTGTTGTCGGAGCCGATGCGGATCTTCACGCATCGCTCACTACGATAGGAGAGATAAACAGAGGTGTAGGGAGGAATCTCACGATGCACATGGGAGCCTTTCTTTCCGATGTAGCAATTCTTTACGGCTTCGATATGTTTGCAAGTACCAAGTCTGGAAGCCTTGAAATCCATGCACGAACAATAATTCCATTCGCTGTTGGCTCCACGATAAACCACCTTGTATTCGTTGTGTTTCTCTGGGTTGCGTACAACATATTCACCAGGACAAACTTCCTCGTCGACACTACTGATGATAAAGTGTTCGGACTTCGAGGCTTGTTGGCGAAGCTTTACCTGCCACTCCTCCAAACTCATCATCTCCGGTTTGGAGATATGGGAGATAATGACCTTCTTCTTTTTCTTCTTCGTGGTTTTCTTGGTATAGTCAGCGGCTTTGTTTGAAGAGGCCTTGTCTTTATTTTGGTCTTCTTTGTCGGTTCTTGGCATCATTCGGATGTTTTATAGTGAATATATTATATGCTTTCTCAATACGTATCAATTTCATATAGATTGATGTGCAAACTTACGCATTTTCTGTGAAATACATACAATAATGATATAAAATGTTTATACTTTAGTTTTATAATGTCTCCCAATAGTGCCTTTTTGACTAAGCTATGCACTTTTCAAAGTCTTTTTCAAGTTGTTGGCGTCGAATACGCTTTGCTTGGTCGGCGAAATTTAAATCTTAAGACTAATTACATGTGAAAAAAAAACAACTTTACCACCCTTTCTAAAGGAAATTGCCCTGA
>CAZXGQ010000152.1:0-5163 GCA_964640415.1 uncultured Prevotella sp. | reverse complement strand
CGACAAAATATAGAACTTCTTTTCTTCATTTTTCTTTCATTATTTTCGTAATTTTGCTTGTAAATAAGAAAAGATACAGAAACAATGCCTTTAAGACTTCCAGATAAGCTTCCTGCCATCGACCTCCTGAAAAAGGAGAACATCTTCGTGATGGACGAGACGCGTGCGCATTCGCAAGAGATTCGCCCGCTGCGTGTTGTGATTCTCAACCTCATGCCCATGAAGGTGACAACAGAGACCGACCTCGTGAGGTTGCTCTCGAACACCCCGCTGCAAATGGAGATCTACTTCATGAAGCTCAAGAGCCACACGTCGAAAAACACGCCTGTGGAACACATGATGATGTTCTACCGCGATTCGGAAGAACTGATGAAGCAGAAGTTCGACGGAATGATCGTCACCGGCGCACCGGTGGAAACCATTCCATATGAGAACGTGGACTATTGGAAAGAGTTCAACAGCATAATAGACTGGGCACGCCACAATGTGCAGTCGACGCTTTACCTCTGTTGGGGTGCCATGGCAGCACTGTATCATTTCTACGGCATACCCAAGTATCAGCTGCCGATGAAGAAGTTCGGCATATTCAAGACTTATCCTTCGGACGAGCAACTGCCCATCTTCCGCGGTTTCGACGACATGTTCTATATGCCGCACTCACGCCACACTGAGGTGAGACTTGCCGACATCGAGAAGGTGCCCGAGCTGAACATCATAGCCAAGTCGCCGGAAGCAGGCGTCAGCATAGTGAGCTCACGCAACGGCCGCGACTTCTACATCCTTGGGCACCTTGAATATGCGCCCAACACCCTCGACAACGAATACAGACGTGACCTGGGCAAACGCGACGACGTGGCACAGCCTCAACACTATTACCACGACGACGACCCAGCACGGGGCTTCAAGGTAAGATGGCGATCGGCTGCAAACTTGTTCTACAGCAATTGGATCGACTATTACGTCTACCAAGAGACTCCTTTCAACATAAGCGATATCAAATAAAGGCGCAGGGATACCGCAGAAATGTTAAACAAGTGTTAACGCTCTGTTTTTATTTGCAATGTAAAAACAAATTCATTAACTTTGCACTCGCTTTTGAAAACAAAGCACGGGTGGTTACCAGAGTGGCCAAATGGGGCAGACTGTAAATCTGCTGGCTCTTGCCTTCGGTGGTTCGAATCCATCACCACCCACATAGAATAATATTTTTCGTAACTTTATACATGTTTAGTTACCGTAGCCGCTGTGAAGTGCCTACGGTTTTTTCGTATATGAGGGTTTACATGGTATTGACACATGGAATGGAGGGTATTGTATTATATGACATGGTACAATTTTATATGGTATGACAGGTATTGTATGGCAGTTGCGGACCCCTGTACCCGTCCGCAACCCTCTTTCAAGCTCAAACTTCGACGGCTCTACTCTCCCAAACTCAAAAAAGGCAACGCCTTCGTTCTCTGCGGTTCAATAACCTCCGCTACTCTGCGTGAAATAATCAGTGTGTACCATTTCGGCATTCGGGTTGCTGACGAGCCCAAAGCCCATCCCTGCAAAGCGGTTATCATGCAGAACAAGCGAGGTTACGCAATGTAACCAAATTGAAATATCAATTTGTAAGCCATAATTGCATTATGATAACAGAAAAACATAAAACAAAAGTAAAAACGCATGTGTGTTCGCACACAACCCGTTGATTTATGTCAATAATGAAAAGGAATACGAGTTTTTCTTTCAAAAAGACTTGGCGGGTATCGAATATATGCGTAACTTTGCAACTGTAAACAAGAGGGTAACACCTCAGATACAAAAAGACAGAACAAGTTAGTAGATTTTTCATATAGGTTTTTAGTTTTTAGGTTTTGATAGATTGTTTTTTAGATTCAAAGGTATTTAGTTTTTAGGTTAAAGATTAGTTTAGTTCTCAGGTAACATTTTGATGCAAGATGGTTGGTTGACGCCGTGAGGCGGAAACCTTCAATCGAGCTCAAACAAAGACGAATTAATAGTAATTCAAGATACAGGCAGCAATCGTGAGATTGTTGCCTGACTTTGTTTTATGCTGCCGGTAAAGTTATTTCGTATTGAAGAATCTCTTAACAGGCGTCATGAAACGCGACACTGTTTGAGGGTGCGGATAACTTGCAGAGTTGGACATGCCACTATAGTACACGAACAAGCGTTGCCTGACCCTCGACAGAGCCACGTAGAGCTTTCTCGCATCCTCCTCCAACGCCTTAGGGTCGTTAAGGCTATAGAAGTTGGGGATACGGCCGTCTATAGCGTCAAACACTATAACATTGTCAAACTCCAATCCCTTTGCCTTGTGGATGGTTGAAACAAACACCCTGTCATCAAGAGATGAGGAACCGCAGATGTCAGCTTCCTTAAATGTGCTTATCTCCATGATGTGGTTCTCCAACTGTTCTTTGAGCGACGGCTCCACGGCTTGATCAATCACGTCGTTGTCGAGGAAACGCAAGACGTAATCAATCTTCTCTACTGGCCTGACTATTTTTTCTTCTACCAGATAACGGTAGAAGCTATCCAGCGCGGCTGTCAGCGCCGGTTTGTCACACACGTCTCTAGCATACAGTTTGCTGCGCGTATTATAAAAGATGTCGGCATAGTTTCGCCTAAGTTTGTCGGCAAACTGTCTGACAGATTCTTTACCGAGAAAAGCATCCTGACTTGCCGTTATCTCCTGCCCCTTGGCATAACAATAGTTTACGAGCGACACGGTGGCGTTGACGTCATCGTCGGCAAGATGCGAGTTCTCGCCTTCAAGCCCCAACTCCGCGAGCAGCGACTTGAGCTTGAACGCCTTGAGATCAGGGCGAAGGAGATGCATGAGCTTCAAGGAGTCGAAGCATAGAGGATGCAAGACACACCAGTCGGCATCCGGAAGATAATCTTTCAGGCGGAAGTACATTATATTATAGTCGAACGCGGCATTGTGCGCCAATAGCGTTGAGCCGTTGGCAAAGTCGAGAAACGCCCTGAGGGCCTCGGCTGGAGAACAGAGCTTGTTGTGCTTCCGCTCCTCGATGATAGGGTTCACGATGTCGCCAAGCATCGCCGGTATGGGGCGCTGCGTCTCCAAGTATATACAAAACTTGTCGACTACCTTGCCCTGCCTTATCCTCTCAGCAGCAATCTGAACCACATCGTCCTCAAAAACATTGAGCCCGGTCGTCTCCGTGTCAAACACGACGATGTCGTCGCTTTCGTAAGCATGCAGGAACCGTTTGATGTAAGTGTCATGTTCATCCTTGCCGTCAAGCAAGTCGGTTGGAGCTATGGCCAACGTCCTCAGCTTATGCACGAAGCTACGCGCCGAGGCTGCCGTGGCGCAGACTTTCATTCCTTGCAGGATCTGCGCCCAGGCAAGAGAGTTGAGCTCGTTGCTGACAACACTGAGGTGGGCAACGAGAAGTTTCATCTCGGGCGTGGAGAAGAGGTCGGTGCCCGAAATCTTGAAATGAGGGACGCCAAGCAGACGTAGACATTCACTTATCTCATCGGCATCGCGATTGGAGTTCACCACGATGGCCGTGGTCTGCGTCTTGTCTTCCGCCAACAAACTTTTTGTCAGTTCTGCCACATCGTCAATCTCTGTCAAGACATTGGTCGAACGACATATATTGAGGCTGGAGTTTCCAGCAACGAGAGCATCGCTCGGCACAGGAAGGAGAGCCGGGTCAGAACGCAGGTTGGCTACAGCGTAAGCATTGAGCATCTCCACTATGTCGCGCGGTTGCCTGTGGTTGATGCCAAGATGGTGTACATTGCCCTTACACTGCTCCTTGAGGGCATTGAGAGTGGCGAGCTTCGCGCCCATAAACGAGAATATGGCCTGCTGCTCATCGCCAAGATAGAGGAAGCAACCGTCGCTGGCACGCAACTGGTTGATTATGGCGAGCTGGAGAGGATTGAGGTCCTGCACCTCGTCTACCTGGATCCACGCATAACGCTTGCAGCTCTGGTCCTTGCAAAGGGTTGCGTAGGTAAGCTGCAGAAGGTCCTCAAAGTCGAGCAAGTTCCGCTGCCGTTTATAAGCGGCATAGGCATGGGCGTATTTGGCCTTGGTGAGCAGCTGCGTGGCCTGATAACGCATGTGTTGTGGAAATACGGGCTGACAAACAAGGTCAAGATAGAACTCGGCGTGATTGTAAAGGTCTGCCATGAGCGAGGCGTCGAAAGGCTTGCCTACGGCTTTCGCCAATTCCTTCATGGCGGCCATATCCTCCTTCGTGACACACTCGGGATGCATCCGCAACTCACGCGGCACGCCATTGATGATATCGTACATGAAATGCGAGAAGAACATGATCTGCGCATGCGCCCTCTTCTTGCCGAAGTCCCGTTTTACCGCTTCCTCGTCCTCGTTAAGGTACTGGGCGAGAATACTGTCCATGGTATCATCATCGATAATGGCAGTCTCTGCCGGCACTATATTGTTGGTGAAAAGGAAACGGGAGCAAAACCTGTGGACGTTTCCCACAAAAACATCCTCAGCCTTATCCTTCCCCACCCTAAGGTCGACACGCTCGCGCATGCCACGCGCGGCACGGTTGGTAAACGTCAGGCACAACATGTCGTCGGCCTTCACGCCAAGGGCGAGGGCCTTGCGAATGCGTTCGGCGAGAATCTGCGTCTTGCCGCATCCCGGCGGCGCGAGCACAAGATGCTGCCCACGGGTGAGGCCAAGAACCTCTTGTTGCGACTCATCGGGTGTCCACTGTAAGTTTTGCTCCATAATAGTGATATAAAAAGTTCGGTTCCGTAATAGTGGCCGAAAAGTTCGGCTCTGCATATAAAAAGCAGGGGCGACCATCATGGCCGCCCCTCGCCTATTTAGTCATTCAAATTATCCTATTTGGTCGTTGCAGCCACTTAGCAGCTGCACTTCCAAGGCTTCAGCTCCTTGAAGAAGTCGTGGCCCTTGTCGTCAACGAGGATGAATGCAGGGAAGTCCTCAACGGTGATCTTCCAGATGGCCTCCATGCCCAACTCGGGATACTCCACGCACTCGATGCTCTTGATGCTACTCTTTGAGAGAACGGCAGCCACGCCACCGATGGTGCCGAGGTAGAAACCGCCATGCTTCTGGCAAGCGTCTGTAACCACCTGGCCACGGTTGCCCTTGGCAATCATCACAAG
>CAZXGQ010000151.1:0-5232 GCA_964640415.1 uncultured Prevotella sp. | reverse complement strand
ATTAACGGCGATTAATGTTAAGTTGTTTTGAACGTGTAATCCTCATTAATCATTCGTTAATCTCTCATTAATATTCTATCAGGCGGCTTATGGCATGCGTAATCGGCGAAGCTGACATCTTTTTAATCTTCAAAATCTGTGTGGGAAAAATCATTAAGAAAGATAATAACGCAATGTTTTATCCACACGACTCAACATACACCCTTTTTCCTTTACTAATCTTTTGGAAAACAAAAAAGGTATGGCTTGCATGCGCAAGCCACACCTGTCATTATAAACCTCCGGTTATGGTATCTTAATATTTGGTGTTCTGCGGGTCGAAGTTGGTCCAGCCGCTCATCCAGTTGTTGCTGCCGTCGAATGCACCGATGTAGGTCACGGTGTCGAAGCCTGTCCAGCCGGTGAAGCTGGCGGCGCCAAGCAGCGGACTGCCTGAAACCGGTGTGTAGCCGTCGGCACCTACAAGAGTTGTCCAAGAGTCGAAGTACTTGTTGGTTGGCTCAGAGAAGAAGAATGTGTTGCTGTATGACTTCTGGTTCTTGTCGATGTCCTTCTTGTTTGTTGCGTCGTAGAGGTAATCGCCGTAGATCTTGTTGGCGTCAGATCCTACAGCATCCATTCCGGCGAAATACACGTTTTGGAGCTTGAAGAGCTTGTCCTTGCTTGCCTGCACAGTGTTGCCCTTTTCGCCGTCAACGATCAGGCCGATAGGCCAGCCCAGAGCAACAGAGTTGATGCAGTTGAGGCGTGACGAGCGGCGAATCTGCATGGCCGACTGGAACTTGCCGAGAGCCGAACCGTTGTTGGGGTTGTAGTCGCCGGCGTTGATATAGGTTGTGTTGTTCTGGAACAGGTTGTCGAGAACCTTAGGACCTACGAATGTGATGTTGGAGAATGTGGCTGTTGTGAAGGGCTCCACTGTGGCACCGTCGGCACAGTTGTCGCTCTCGAAACCGTTGCTCTGAGAGGTGTCGGCTATCTTGCTGTCGCGGAGAGAAAGGCCATACTGCACCTTGCCCGAGAAGCCGTTGTCGGTGTCGAAGTCGTCGTCCCATCCCTTGTAGGCCACGAGGTATTTGCAGTTGACCGTTCCGCCGAACCACTCATAGGAGTCGTCGTTTGAGTAGGACACCTGCACGTGGTCGATCTGTGTGCCCGAACCTACAGAGCCGAATGTCAGACCGTTGATCTCCTTGTCTTTCTCGAAAGGATAGCCTGCGAACTCGATGCGCACATAGCTCAGCACGCCAGAGTTGTCGGCATCGTCGTTGCCGCCGTGCTTTGTGCGCGGACCGCCCTCAATCTGCATGGTGCCCTGGTTGTTCTTGGCATTGCCGCAGATGATGATGCCGCCCCAGTCGCCCGGCTTTCTTGAGCCAGCAGCCTGCTCGGAAGTGAATACGATAGGTGCGTCGGCCGTGCCCTTGGCAATGAGCTTGCTGCCCGGCTCGGCTATGAGTGCTGCCTTGGTCTGCTTGTCGCCCTTGATGATAGTGCCCGGCTCGATGGTGAGCTCAGCGCCTTTTGCCAGATATACCCATCCCTTGAGGAGATAAGTGCCTTTCTTGAGAGTCTGCTTGCCGGTGAACACGAAACCCTGGTCGCCGTTTCCTATTTCTGTGCCGTTTACGTCTTCCTTGCCGTCGGTGCCGAAGTTGATGCGGTCGCATGCTTTCAGACCGCCGTCGGTTGTCCAGTTGTAGCTTACCGTTTCCGGGCTAGGAGTTGGGTCATCGTTGCTACTTCCGCAGCTTGCCATGAGGGCCGTTGCTGCGAGGATGCCCATGCATCCCGTCAATTTCATCTTGTTGATCATTGTTTGTTTGTTTATTTTGTTAAACAATATTTTCTGTTCCAATTAAAACTTGTAGACCGCCTGCAGGCCGATGTTTGTTCCGGGCTTATAGCATCTGGATATTTCCTCCACGGTCTTCTTGCTTCCGTCGGCGTAGGTCACGTCGGCAAACTGCTTGTAGTATATTTTCTCGGCAAGGAGGTCTCTGACGTTGAGTTTCACCTCCAGGTGCTTGCCAAACTTCTTGCCCAGCGAGAGGTCGATGGTGTTTCTTGGCATCTCGTAGCTGTGGGGTACTCGTGCGTTGTCGTCGCTGCCTGTCGTTCCCTCGCTTCGTCCCACACCGATTATTCGTTTGCCTATGCGGTTGTAGAGTATGGCGACATCGAGCTGCAGCGGCTCGTTCTTGTAGAAGAATCCAGTGTTGATGAGATAGGGCGACTGTCCCTGCATGGGGCGGTTCTCCTCCTTGGCACCTTTCTCAAACTGCACCTTGCTCTTGATGAGCGCGCCGTTGAATGACCACGAGAAGTTTTTCAGTCCGATGAAGTCGAGGCTCTTTCTTATGTCCAGCTCCACGCCGTAGTTGTTGGCGCTCTTGGCGTTCTTGTAGCTGTAGATGAGGTCGGTGCCTCCTGCCACGGTGTAGGTCCATTCTATGGGTGAGTCGAAACGCTTGTAGAACGCAGCCAGCGAAATCATCTCACCGCGCGAGGGATACCACTCGTAGCGCAGGTCAACGTTGTCGATGTAGCAGCTCTTCAGCTCGGTGTTGCCCTGCACGTTGCTGGCAAGGTCGAAGTCGTAGTAGACCGACGACGACACTTCGCGGAACTCCGGACGGTTGATGCTCCGTCCGTACGACAGGCGCATCTGGTGGCGGTCGTTCATCTTGTAGGTGGCGTTGAGCGAGGGGAAGATGTCGTTGGTCTTGTAGTGTGTGCTCGACTCGCTCTTCTCATAGTCGCGGGTGTTGGAGATGAGCTCCATGTCGTTGTGCTCGAAGCGCAGTCCGGCATGTATGCCGACCTTGCCGAGCGGCAGCGACACCACGAGATAGCCGGCGCCCAAGGTGTTGTTTCCGCGGTAGTCGTTGCGCATCTGCTTCATCTCCAGGAGATACAGCCTGTCGTATCCCATGTTCTCCTCGTTGGATATGAGGGATGGAATGTCGCTGTGGCGGAAGTCGTCGGGCATGGTGTTGCTGGAGACGTTCCAGTTGTAGATGAAGTCGCGGGTCTGGTAGTTGCGGTTGCGGTACTCGCCGTAGGCTCCCACTTGCAAGTCTGGCTCGAAGTTGCCAAACTTGAAGTGGTGCTTGTCGTTGACACCAAGAGAGAGAATGTGTTCGTCAAGCTGAGTCCACTCGCGTGATATGTCGTTGCCGGTGCTCAGGGCATAGACGCCCGATTCGAGAGCATCGTCGATGAGGTATCTACGACGGTCAGGCAAATGACGGTTGGCATACGCATACCCGACACTCCAGTCAAGGGCATCGCTGGTGAAGGTGTGCTTGCCGGTAAGCTGACCGTTATAGGTCGTTCGGCTGCGGTAGTAATACTCTGCGCTGCGTTCCAGGTTGGATTGTGCGCTCACACCGTCGCGCCAAGTGTATCGGCTTGTGGCCAGCTGGTTGAAGATGTTCTTCAGCTGATACTTGTGGTTGCCGTCCTTGGAGAGGAAGGTGAGGTTGAGCATGGCTCCGAGTCTCACGTTGTTGTTGTATTGATTGTCTACAGAGTGCCTTAGATAGTTGGGCTTGTCGTTGGTGGCGTCGTAGATGCCATAGAGGTTGTTCTCCATGTTCTCGTAGGTGCGGTACTCGTTGGTGTAGTTCACCGCTGCGAGCATGCCGAGCGTGTTGCCGCTGAGGTTCCACCTGTGGTTGAGGCTGGCAGCCAGCTTGAGGTCGCCCACGGGCTTCTTCTGCTTTACGCTCCAGTCGTTGTTCAGGCCGTTGCCGAGGAGCGATGTGGCATAGTCGCCCACCGATTTGCCGTCGGCTCCGAGCTGTGGGGCGAGACTGGCGTTGATGCCTCCGCGCAGACTTCTCATTCCGTTGTCGAATCCGAGGAAGTCGGTGGAGGAACCCTTGGCGTAGGAAAAGTCCTGGAATGCGGATGCCGTGTTCCAGTTGCCGCCTACTGACAGTGAGAAATTGTTTTCGGCCGGTATCTCCTTTGTGTTGATGATGATGAAGCCGCCCGAGTAGTCGGCGGGATATTCGGCCGACGGACTCTTTACGATGGTAAGGTTGTCGATTTGCGAGCTTGGTATGATGTCGAAGGAGAAAGCCCTTGAGTCGGCCTCAGAACTTGGCACGGCACCGCCGTTCATCCACACGTTGTTGTAGCGCTGCGACAGTCCGCGCACCATAACAAACTTGTCGTCGATAAGGCTCACTCCGGGCACGCGGCGTATCACTTCGCCGGCGTTGTTGTCTTGTGTGCGCGATATCTCTTGGGCCGACACATTGCTCACGATGACCGAACTGTTCTTGGCTACCTGCAGCATGGCCACATCGGTGTTGCGCCTCTCTACGGCGGTCACGGTGACCTCCTTCAGCTGCTGTTCGTCGGGTTGCATGGCTATGGTAAAGACGTCGTCTCCCTTGGCCGGGACCCCGTCGATCTTCTGGGTCTTGTAGCCTACATATTTAATATATAATGTGTATTTCTTGTCTTTCTTCAAACCGTCGAGCAGGAAATTGCCGTCGATGTCGGTAATGGCGTTGAAGTCCTTTCCCGATTTGCTGTTTTCTGCCTTTCCGCTTTCCACGGCTGTAACGACGACTCCGATGAGCGTCTCCTTTGAGTTCTTGTCAACGACAACACCCTTGATGTGCTGGGCAAATGCAACAGATGGCATTTGGCTCGCCAATAGTATTGCCGAAGCTGCTATCAAACCTTTCTTTACCTTCATAGTGTATAACATCACTTTTGTCAACCTTGGAAAAGGCATCCAGAATGCCTTCCCCTTTCGGCTGCAAAGTTACGGCGGTGATGTTACGGCATGGTTGCCATGCTGTTAAATCGGGTTGACAATGGTGTTGCTACGGCAAAACAATTGTTTCAACGAGGTTTCGAACATGAAAACTGTGTGAGGAAGGAACAAACGCTGTCCACACGAATCAGCACAGACCATAAAATATTAATGAGAGATTAACGAATGATTAATGATGATTACACGTTCAAAACAACTTAACATTAATCGCCGTTAATCTCCCGTTAATCAGACATTAATCTTTCTTGGGTCTATGTTGAGCGTGGACAAAGAATAGTGAGAAAGAAAACACCCACACGAATCAGCATAGAACCTTGTTTATTCAATCTTTAATCGTTTACTTTTAATTTGTGCGGCTGCGCCGCAATCCTTTGCAAACTTAGAGCTGGTGACCGAAGGGAACCTGCGGATAGAGCGCCGGATTATAAAACCGT
>CAZXGQ010000150.1:0-5343 GCA_964640415.1 uncultured Prevotella sp. | reverse complement strand
CCAATGGCATGGTAAAGAGTACCACGAGGAACGATGCGATGGATTTCCACCAATTCAATTTCATAATGTTCAGTGTTTACTTTATTAGTGTTTAGTGTTTAATGTTTAGTGTTTAATGTTTAGTGTTTAGTGTTTAGTGTTTAATGTTTAGTGTTTAGTGTTTACTTTATTGGACAATGTGTAGTGCATGATGTTCACTCAGTAAACATTAAACACTAAACACTAATAAAGTAAACATTAAACACTAAACACTAAACATTAAATACACATTACTTTAGTTCGTCAAGATAATAACTCATTTGTCCTCCCTCGTCGCCAATCTCCACATTGGCGTCATACCAAGAGACAATCTGTATCTTGTAATACCGTTCACCGTCATACGAACGAATCACATAGGTATGGAACGAAGGGGAATACACTGGTGGTGGGCCGGAGAAACTCATGGCATTGGCAAGCACAGGGTTAGCACTCACCAACTGCTTGGCAGGACCGTTGTTTGGGTCGAACCAAGGATTCTCGTCCATGTCGAGGTGGTTCTTGATGCAATACTTGTTCCAGTCGTTCTGTGACATAGTTACATAGACGCTTGCCGAGTCGTCTACCGTCCAGGCAATGTTGTTTTCTGAAAGATATGTGTCTACCTGTGTCTTGCTCGTCCACTTGTCGTATTCGCCGTAGCCGAGGTCAGCGGCGGCACCCTTGCCCACACCGCTCGTGCCTCCGTTGGTACGCAGGCGGTAGCCGTCGAAGGCAATATCCCATTCTGTTGTGGGACCAGCCGCTTCGTCGGATGCATATTTGTCTTCCTTCGCCTTCAGGCGTGTGTCTTTCTGTGCTCCCTCATACCAATAGACGGTTGTGTCGCCAGAGCAATGGTAATAGTCTTTTACCGGCACGTCGTTGACGCTCACAATAATGCTCTGATTGGGATTGAGCACATTGAAACGGCGGCCCGACTTCAAGTCGAAGTAGAGCCAGTCGTTGGTCACGCCAGTGCTGTAGCCAGTCTTACGGGGCAACGTATGTCCGGTGAAGTCCTCAGCCTCATAAGAGACGCAACTGGAGAGTGCTGATACACATATTATTGTAAATAGTAGAATCTTCTTCATTTTCACTTTTTCTTATTAAATCCTTTGATGATTTCGTCGAGCAACAATTCCACCTGCACGTGGAAGCGTGCACCGGTGGTGGCAGGCACGTTGAACATGGTGATGCCTGAGCCCAGTGTCTTCGGCACATAGTTGAAGAGGTTGTCTACACCGAGTATCACCTTGTATTTATTATAGAACGTGTTGTTCAATGAGATATTGCACAGCACATACTGCGGCAGCGTGCAGCGGAAGTAGGCATCGTGGCTCTCGCCGTTGTAGGAGAGGCGGTCTTGTACGTCAAACTTCTTTGTGCCCATATATGATGCCGAGAATGTGGCTCCGAGACGGTAGTTCTTCCAGTCCTTCTTGTAGTCGAGACTGGCTGTGGCAGCATGAGGAGATGTAGTGTTGAGCTGGACTCCGTCGGTCTTGCTCACGTTGACAAACGAGTAGGAACCGTTGAGTGTGAAATGCTTGAGGAATTTCCACTTCAGGATGGCCTCAAAGCCGAGGATGTTCTGGTTGCGCAGGTTGGTATATTCGAAGTTGTACTGCATGTCGTATATGCGCCACACGCCCTCAATCTTACGGCGGAAGTAGTTGTTGTAGAGGTTGCCCGAGAAGAAGAAATCACCGTTGCTATATTCACCGCCGAGACTCGCATAGTAGGTTCTTTCAGGCTTCAAGTCTTCGTTACCTTTGATCATGAACATGCCCAAGTGGTCCCAGTTGAAGAACAGCTCCTTGATACTTGGCGAGCGATAGCCCATGGAGAGGTTACTTCTCCATGCCCAGTGCTCCGAAGGAGTCCACTTGGCGGCAATCTTCGGCATTGCCATGAGTCCGAAAGCACGGCTGAAATTGGTTCGAACGCCTGCAGAGAGCATCCATTGGTCGTTGGCAGTCCATTCGTCCTGCAAGAAGGCTTCAGTCTCTTTCAGTGCACGTGTACGCATTATGTGCGATGCGTCGCCGTTGAAGCGGTCGGATGTCAGTTCGTCGCTGAGGTGCTCAATGCCAAGTATAAGATCGTGGCCTGCGAATTTCTGTGATGAGATGGAGATGCGTGGCTGAAGAATGCGGCTCTTATACACTTTCGTGCGGTAGTCCAAGCGCTCATGGCGCTTGAAACGGTCGTAGAGGTCGGCATGCAGAGAGGCGGTAATCTTGAACCAGTCCTTGAATTTGTAATTCACCTTGCCGCCCACGGTCCAGTCGCGCGACTGCGAGAATGTCATGTCTTGAATGAGGTCGTAGGAGTTCATGTAGAAGGCGTTGCCATAGACGAGGATGCTGAGGTTCTTGAAGGGGTCGTAGTACACTTTCTGCGACACGGAAATATGTTCTGTCCCCTCAATGCCCATGGGCGAACGTGACGCATTGCTTACGATAGTCACGTCTTTGTCGAGCCACGGGTTGGCCTCCTTGGTATAGTTCTTCACGTCGTTGTCGGCCTGATACATGTAGAAGGCATCGCTCGAAGAGTACCACACGTCGGTCTGAGTCACCACCTTGCCCATGTTGAAACCGGCTGAGAGCCAGCCCTGTGCATTGGGACGGTCGGAGTTTTTCTCAAACATGTAGAGAAAGTCTTTCGGTTGTGGGTTGCTGTAGTTGCGCTCGTTCATCTGTGCCCATCGTCCGCCCACCTGTATATCTACAGGTTTTGTGGTCTTCTTTGTGATGAGGTTGATCACGGCACCTGAAGCACGACTACCGTAGAGCGTGCTGCTGGCTCCCTTCACTATTTCTATGCGGTCGATGCCGTGTATATTGAAGCGTTCGTAGTCGAGGTTGCCCGCCATGTCGCCGGTGAGTCGCTCGCCGTCCTGAAGGAAGAGCACGTGGCGTGCATCAAGGCCCTGCATTGACAGTTCGTTGCCGAAGCCCACCTTCTGGATGTTCAGTCCGGCGGTCTCCTGCTGAAGAGCCTTGGTAAGGTCGGCATAACCGGCATCAACAAGCTGCTTGCCGCTGATGACTTGTGTGCGTACGGGCGAAGATTTGATAGGACGTGCGGCAGTGGAGCCTGTCACTACCACATCGCTGAGTTTCTTCACGTCTTCGGTCATGAAGAGTTTTACGTTTTCTTCGTTGCCAATAGTTCCCGTCAGCGTGTTATAGCCCACAAATGCTACCTGATAATAACACTTACCAGTTTGAGGGATCTCAATAGTAACCTCACCTTCTGTGTCGGCAACGGCACGGCTGGGTGATTTCAGTTGTTCATTGTCGGCATAGGTAATTACTGCGCCGATGAGGGGTTGCTCGGTTGATTTCTCAAGGATGGAGACCTTGACCTTGCGTTGGGCTGCCACAGGCAGGGCAAGGACGAGGAGTAATACCATGAGCATCACTTTTCCAATTGTCTTCATTATGTAACTATAAATCGATGTCGTTTTTCCGTGTTTTCTGCGTTGTGTTATCCTATCACAACTCAAGGCGGCACAGATATTTGTTCATGACATTCATCTGCTGGGCCGTCTTTTGACAATTATCGTTAATTAATATAAAGTTTATCTTTTAAAAGTTTTGCAAAGTTACACCTATATTAAATAACAAGCAATACTCAAAAATAATGATATTTAACGGTTGATTTGTTCTTGTCAACCTGCTATTATTGATTTTTCCTTCTATTTACAACAAATCAGAGAGTAATCCACAAATCCTTTCGCGGTTGGCTGCGCATCCTTTACCTAAAATGATGATAAGCTGGATGCCGCATTAAGGTATATCGGCAAGCCTAATCGCCCATTAGCTAAACTGCATACAGTTTGGCGAATGGGCGATTGTCTTTGAAAAGCAGCACAGTTTACTCATCAGCAACGCTAAGCGGCATTCCCTCCTTTGAGAGATAGAACACGACAACTTCAACAGCCTCGTCGCCACGGTTCTCGCCGTGGTGTACCGTGCCTACGGTCTCTACAACGGCTTCTCCCTGATTAACAGTCTTCTCTTTACCGTCTGACTCGCGGACAAGGGTAAGAGCGCCTTTGTTGACTACGCCATACGACATGACATCATGATGATGCTTGGGCAATGCGCTATGGGGAGGAATCACCACTTTGAGAACACGCAGTTCCGGCTTGCCCTCCAGATAGTCGGGCAAGTCAGCACCGTCCCAACTCTGTGATGTCTTGAGCAGTTCAACGCTCTCTGCTTTGGCAGTTTCTTCATTCGCTTTCGAACAGAATGAGAACAGGCATATCAATAGAGTCAATGCCACAGCAACAGTCAGTTTGCTTTTTGGGGTTTTCATATTGTATCTGTTATGTTTCAAGAGTTTTTGTGTTTCGTTCGGCCTTTTATCATGCATGGCCGACTGTATATTTCCTGCAAAGGTAATATGAAAACTGCAGAATCTTTCACATCAAGGGCTAAATCAATAAAAACAAGACAGATAGTCTGCCGTAGTTTGTCTAAATGGGTTGTAATGCTTCTGCTAAATTTTCGTTTCTTGCAGTTAAAGAATCAAAACAAGAATTGACATCATGTCGCTTATAACGTCTTTTGGTTATCTTTGTGAAGCCAAAGGGGTGCTATTGTGAGGCCACATACCTCCCTCAACTTCCAACAACATGAACAAACCAAACAAAGAATATCAAAATGAGAAAGACAATCAAGACATCGATGTTTGCCATCATCTTGCTGGCAACAAGCAGCGCGGCCAACGCACAGGCCAACGTTTCGCAGAGCGGTCATCGTGGCATAAACCGCCCTTCACCTGAGAAGAGAATAGAAAACATGGCTAAAAAGATAGCCAACCAACTGGGCTTGGACGAGAAGACCAGCAAGAAGTTTCAGGAATTGTATAAGAAAGAACAAAACGACATGATGGAGACAATGCCAAGCAAGGGCAACGGCATGCCTCAAATGGGCGGTCAGCAAGGCAATCCTCCAATGGGCGGACCACAGGGCAACCCTCCAATGGGCGGACCACAGGGCAACCCACCAATGGGCGGTCCGCAGGGCAATCCTCCAATGGGCGGTCCACAGGGCAACCCACCATCGATGAACGGAGGCCAACCAATGGGCGGACCGCAGATGAGCGAGACCAAGAAAAAAGACTTGGACGCTATAAAGAAGAAATACAACAAGAAGTACGCCAAGCTCCTCAGTCAGGAGCAAATCAACAAGATGCAGGAAATACAGGAACAAGAACGACAGAAGAATCGTCCTAACGACAAGCACAAACCATCAGAAGCAAACAATTAAACGGTGGTTATACCAATTCCGGAATCGCACACAAGCT
>CAZXGQ010000149.1:0-5476 GCA_964640415.1 uncultured Prevotella sp. | reverse complement strand
GGGGCTTAACCACGAATTACACCAATTGCACGAATAAAACAGCGCGCAAGCCATTAGTCAGATTCGGGGTATTCGTGGTTAAATAAACAACCGTTTTAGGGGGGCTTAACCACGAATTACACCAATTGCACGAATAAAACAGCGCGCAAGCCATTAGTCAGATTCGGGGTATTCGTGGTTAAATAAACAACCGTTTTAGGGGGGCTTAACCACGAATTACACTAATCGCACGAATAAAACAACGCGCAAGCCATTCGTCAGATTCGGGGTATTCGTGGTTAAATAAACAACCGTTTTTAGGGGACCTAACCATGAATTACACCAATCACACGAATAAAACAACGCGCCAGCCATTAGTCAGATTCGGGGTATTCGCGGTTCAATATCCGAGTAATGCTTAAAGTGTTAAATTGAGGAAAAATCACAACAAAAGGCTCTCTGAGAATCGATTTTTTTGAAAAACGTTTCCTCTTGTGAGCATTTGAGCGATTTTTGCAATGTTTTTATAATATCTTTATAATCAAGAGGTTATAATTTTACGTTTTAAAATTTGCCTGAATTTTGAGCTTCCGATTCGGCTTTACGCTAGAATCGCAACGCCTTTACGTTAGAATCGCGGTGCCTTTACGTTAGAATCGCAGTGCGATTGGGCTACTATCGCGACCCGATTTCATGGTTTTTGAGCCGAAAAGTGGCTCGAACGCGCCCTTTTTAACACTTCAGAGCCTCCGTCGTCATCCTAAATGGTGTACCCCTGAAGTGTTAAAATCTTGCTATAAATCTTTACAAAAATACCGCACCGTTTACCGACGGACATAAAAAAGCAGCAAGCCCCACAAGGGCGACACATATCAGCCCAGGGTGAGCGATACGGCGTCAGCCGTGGCGCGTAACCCTGGGTAAAGCAAGGGGCAGGAATGCTGGCCTACAGGGTCAGCACAAAACAAAAAAAATGGGTTTATGGTGACCTTGCCACGGCCACCCCGACACATTAAACCCGGGGTTACGGACATCGCTGCGCTCCGTAACCCCGAGCTGATTTGTGCAGCCCTTTCAGGGCTTTATGCTCGTTACGCTCTTAAAATCATGCAGTGGCCATTTGACAATGATATAAAAATCAAGCAATAGCCATTTAATTTTTCTTCAGCAACTCCACCATGATGCGGGCGGCATTGTCGGGAGCTGTCTCCGTGCCAAGGCGCCGGTTGACAAGCTCGTAACCGGCGAGCATTGTCTCCCTGCCGGCACTGCCCGGCAAGATGGCGAGAAGATGACGGCGGATGTTGTCGACACTGAAACGGTCGGCAAAAAGCTCGGGCACCACCTCCTTGTCGGCTATAAGGTTGACAAGGCTTATGTAGTCGCACTTGATGATGTGGTTGAATCCCCACCTAATTAACTTTGGCAGCGGCGTCTCGTAGCACACCACCTGCGGCACATTGAACAGTGCCGTCTCCAGCGTAGCCGTGCCGCTCGTCACCAATGCCGCCGTGGAATGGGCAAGAAGAGGATAGGTGTCGGCATGGACCATCAGCACCTTTTCGTCGCCTATGACCTTGCGGTAATAGCTGTCGTCGATAGACGGAGCGCACGCCAGCACACACTGGTAATCGGCAGCCACATCCTTCACCGACGCCAGCATGGCCGGGAGATTATCCTTGATCTCCTGTTTCCGGCTGCCGGCAAGCAAAGCTATGATGGGCTTCGACGGATCGAGGCCGTTGCGGCGGCAAAACTCCTCCCGGGTCTCGGAGTATTCAGACCTGAACGTGCGCACCTCCTCGGCAGTGGGGTTGCCGACGTAATGGATCGGGTAATGGTGGCGGGTCTCATAAAACGCGACCTCGAAAGGAAGAATGGAGAACATCTCGTCGACGTCGCGCTTGATGGCCTTCACGCGCCATTCCTTCCATGCCCAGATCTTCGGGGAGATGTAATAATAGACAGGTATCGACGTGTGCCTGTGCAGGAACTTGGCAATATCGAGATTGAAACCCGCATAGTCGACCAATATCACCACATCGGCATTCCATTCCACAATATCGCGTTTGCAGAACGCCATGTTCCTGAATATCGTAGGCAGATGGAGCAGCACGGGCACAAAACCCATGTAGGCCAGGTCGCGGTAGTGGCGCACGAGCGTGCCGCCCTCGGCCTTCATCAGGTCGCCGCCAAAGAAACGGAACTCCGCCTTGGGGTCGCGCTGACCCAACGACCGCATAAGACGCGAGGCGTGCAGGTCGCCGCTCGCCTCGCCTACAATCAGATAGTATCGCATCGGAGCTGCTCTAGGAACTTGTAATCGGTCACGTCGACAGTGGTCGGCGTTATTGCCACATAGCCGTGCTCCAGAGCCCACTGGTCGGTGTCGGTGGCTGCGGGCTCGTCGTTGCGGTACTCGCCTATCATCCAGTAGTAGTCATAGCCGCGTGGGTGGTGGCGCTTGTCCACCTCGTTGATCCACGAGCCCCACGTCATGCGACAAGCCCTGACGCCCTCAAACGTCTGCCGGGCGGGGAAGTTGACATTGAGGCATGTGCCCTGGGGCAGTCCCTTTTCGAGAACCTTCTCCACAATCTCCTTGATATAAGGCCGCAAGGGTTCGAGGTTGGCGTCTTCCTGATAGTAGCACGACGAGAACGCCACAGAGGGGATGCACTTCATGCAACCCTCCATGCAGGCTCCCATGGTGCCGCTGTAGTGGGTGTTCACCGTGGAGTTGTCGCCATGGTTGATGCCGCTGAGAACGATGTCGGGGCGGCGGTCAGCACACAGCTGGTCGAGGGCGAGCTTGACACAGTCGACAGGCGTGCCGGTGCACGACCACACCTCAGCCTCGCCAATGCTCTTACGGCGCTTCAACCTGAGGTAGTCGGCAGCCGAGAAAGCACAGGAATATCCCGAGCGGGCACTCTCGGGAGCACATACAAGAACGTCGCCGAGGCTGCTGACAATGTCCACCAGTTTATGAATGCCATTGGAGTGGTAACCGTCATCGTTGGAGATGAGGATAAAAGGTTTCTTTTCCATTATGCTGTCTTTTTCGTTGTTTCTTTGCGCTGGATTAAATATCATCATTAAAATGCACGGGCAAAAGTACGAAAAAAGGTTTAAAAATAGAATGTTTCACGCAAAATATGTATCTTTGCAACAAACTATGCCACATCCGATAATTTAAGATGTGGGTAAAAGACGATAACAATGGCAAAAATCATAGCTTTAGCCAATCAGAAAGGCGGTGTAGGCAAGACCACGACCACTATCAACCTTGCCGCGTCGCTCGCAACGCTGGAGAAGAAAGTTCTCGTAGTGGACGCAGACCCTCAGGCCAACGCCTCAAGCGGACTGGGTGTCGACATCTCGCAAGTGGAATGTTCACTCTACGAGTGCATCATCGACCACGCCGACGTGCGCGACGCCATCTACACGACCGACATCGACGGGCTTGACATCATACCGAGCCACATAGACCTCGTGGGTGCCGAGATAGAGATGCTGAACCTCAAGAACAGGGAAAAGGTGGTGAAGGGCATTCTCGACCCCCTGCGCGAGGAATACGACTACATACTCATCGACTGCTCTCCTTCGCTCGGACTGATTACCGTGAATGCGCTCACGGCAGCCAACTCCGTGATCATACCCGTGCAGTGCGAGTATTTTGCTCTGGAGGGAATAAGCAAGCTGCTCAACACCATCAAGATCATAAAGAGCCGCCTGAACCCGAAGCTGGAGATCGAGGGCTTCCTGCTCACGATGTACGATTCGCGCCTGCGTCTGGCCAACCAGATCTACGACGAGGTGAAACGCCACTTCCAGGAACTGGTCTTCAAGACGGTGATACAAAGAAACGTCAAGCTGTCGGAGGCTCCGAGCCACGGACTACCCGTCATCCTCTACGACGCCGACTCGGCGGGTGCAAAGAACCACCTCGCCTTGGCTAAGGAGATAATCGACAAGAACGCGTAAAGAAACAACAATGGCAGTACACAAGAAATTCAACGCGCTTGGCCGTGGCCTCGACGCACTGCTCTCAACCGAGAACGTGCGCACCGAAGGGTCGTCGACCATCAGCGAGATACCACTCGACCAGATAGAACGCAACCCCAACCAGCCGCGAAGCCTCTTCGACGAAGACAAGCTGGAAGAGCTGGCGGCAAGCATAAGGGAGATAGGCATCATACAGCCCATAACGCTAAGGCAGACGGCGGAAAACCGCTTCCAGATAATTGCCGGAGAGCGGCGCTGGAGAGCATCGCAGATGGCAGGGCTGGCAACCATTCCGGCATATATACGCACCATCGCCGACGAGAGCGTCATGGAGATGGCTCTCGTGGAGAACATACAACGCGAAGACCTCAACCCGATAGAAATATCGCTTGCCTACGAACACCTCATGGAGGGCAAGAACATGACACAGGAGAAAGTGGCCGAGCGCGTGGGCAAGAGCCGCGCCAACGTCACCAACTACCTGCGCCTGCTCAAGCTCCCCGCACAGGTGCAGATGGCCCTGCAGAAGAAGGAGATAGACATGGGACACGCCCGCGCACTGCTGGCCATAGACAGTCCGTCGACCCAGCTGCAGCTGTTCAAGGAGATAATAAAGAACGGATGGTCGGTGAGAAAGGTGGAGGAAATGGCGCAGCACCTCAAGAACGGAGAGGACATCGAAGCCGGCAAGAAAGCCATCAAGGCAAAGAACACACTCTCCGAGACCTACTCATGCCTCAGGGACCACCTGTCCGACTTCCTCGGAGCAAAGGTACAGCTGACCTGCTCCAACAAGGGAAAGGGAAAGATAAGCATCCCGTTCAGCAACGAGGAGGAGCTGGAACGCATCATGAGAGTCTTCGACGGAATGAAGCAACAAAACGCACAGGCAGACTGAAGCCTTCGCAACTTATGTCATTACACCATTCGACACATTATATAATAAGTATATTCACCGCGCTCCTTTGCTACGTGTGCTGCCCACAGCGCATACAAGCGCAAACGGCAGACCAGAAGCACGGCAACGATACCATTCGGGCCGAGAAGCTTGTGGAAGCCAAGGCCATGGACAAAGCGGAACAGCAAAGCCAAACCGACGTGGCAAAGACTGCAAAGCCAAAGCGCGACTGGGCAACATGGAAGCCGGATCCCAAAAGGGCGATGTGGCTTGCACTCGTGCTGCCCGGAGCCGGACAGATATACAACAGGAAATACTGGAAGCTGCCTATCTTCTACGGAGGATTCGTGGGATGCGCCTACGCGTTGAGATGGAACAACATGATGTATCACGATTACAGCCAGGCTTATCTCGACATCATGGACGACGACCTGAACACGCAGAGCTACAACCAGTTTCTGCACCTCGGCACGCAAATCACCTCCGACAACCAGTCGAGATGGCAGGAGGTGTTCCGCAAGCGCAAGGACCGATACCGCCGCTGGCGCGACCTGAGTTTCTTTGTGATGATTGGCGTGTACGCCCTGTCGG
>CAZXGQ010000148.1:0-5532 GCA_964640415.1 uncultured Prevotella sp. | reverse complement strand
ATCGCCGTTAATCTTCCGTTAATCCGACATTAATCTTTCTTGGGTCTATGTTGAGGGTGGAAAAAGAAATGTGAGAAAGAAAACACCCACACAACTCAGCATAGAACCATCATTTTCTATAGGGTATAAGGACATCTACGGAATTCAGTTTAACTGACAATACTGCCAGTTCAGGAACAATATATTCCACTTCGCATTAGATGTTATTGCTATAAAGACAAAATAGGAATATCTTTGCAGTGAATTTCATTCTCTAAACAGACAATATTAGTACATTTATGAAAAGACTGTACGCATTTGGAGCCATGCTTTTCGTGGCAACCAGCATGATGGCGCAAAAGAAAGTGGAAAGTGTTTCCGTAGAATTGCTTGGTGCCCAAAATACGATTGGCATAAACTACGACAGACGTTTGAAGGGCAACTCAGGATTGTGATACCGTGTCGGCATTGGCTTTGGATATGGCGACAATTCCGGGCTGGTGGACCAAGACATCAAAGGTGCAGGAGTACCAATAGAACTGAACTACCTGTTGGGAAAGAAACACCACAAACTGGAAATAGGCATCGGAGCCAGCCTGGGCGTGTATCATGTAAAAGAAGCTACATGGTATTATTATCAACCTGTAGAACCCGAAACTGAAGGACATTCTGAACTGTACACATCAACAAGCAATCGGTTCGGTTATTTTCTGTTCGGTGACATAGGCTACCGCTATCAGCGCAACAACGGCTTTGTGTTCCGCGCAGGCATATCGCCTTCTTTCAATTTCGGAGACAAGTATGGACTGAAGAAATCTGCCTTTTACCCGTACATCGGATTAGGCCGGTCGTTTTAACCGTTTTGACGAGTGTTCATACTTTAGGATTATACCGAATACCAATATATAACCATGTGTCCTATACTTCTTGTCAATCATTCGGCAAGAGGTATAGGACACACTTGTTTTGCATTCAGAACGGGAAAAGCAGGGGCAAGACGATGGTCATAACGATGCCCATGATGACCTGCAGAGGCAAGCCCACCTTGATGTAGTCGGCAAAGGAGTAGCCGCCGGCTTGCATGACAAGGGCGTTGGGCGGTGTGGAGAAAGGCGAGGCAAAACACATGCTCGCACCAAGGGCCACGGCAAAGAGCATGGGCAACGGACTGACACCCAGCTCCAACGATGCCGACATGGCTATGGGTGCCATGAGCACCGCCGTGGCGGTGTTGCTGATGAACATGGTGAGGAGCGAAGTGGTGAAATACAAGCCGCAGAGCAACGCCACCGGACCGACATGGCCGAGCGAGGAGACGAGGGTGTGGCTCACCGCAGCCGACACGCCGGTCTTCTCCAAGGCGGTGGCCATGGGCATCATGGCAGCAATAAGCACCACGCTTTCCCAGTTGATGGTCTTGTAGGCGGCATCGACCGAGCGGAAGCAACCCGTAACGACCATGAGCAAACCTGCAGCTATGACGGCAGTGACGGGAGCGACGGGAATGACGTCGAGAGCCATGACCAACACCATGACAAGCATTATTACGCCCGCGAGAGGTGCCTTGTGGTTGAGAGTAACCTTCTCGGCCATCTCCTTTGGCTGGCCGAGGAGCAGCCAGTCTGACTCGGAGCGGTCGAGGCGCGTGATGTTCTCCCACAAGCCCTGTATGAGAAGTGTGTCGCCGGCACGGAGCTTTGTCGACGGGAGGTCCTGGGTGATGTACTCGCCGTGCCGCTTGATGCCTAAAACGTTGATGCTGTAGTTCTCGCGGAAGCAAGAGTCGCGCAGCAGACTGCCCACAAGACGCGACTCGGGCATGACCACTATCTCGGCAACGCCGATGTCATAGAAATTGAAAGAAGGACTCTTCACTTTCCGCAGCTTTGCCTCTGTGGCGAAGCGTTCCACGTCTTGCCCATTGCCTTGAAGGTAAAGCACGTCGCCAGACTGTATGGCGGTGTCGGGCAAAGGCAAGCGCTGGCTCACATTGCGCACAAGGCCACTGGTGCGCGACGCCTCGTGGCGTATCTCGAATATGGTTAAGCCAAAACGCACTCTGAGATCGAGTTGGGCAACAGTGCTGCCCACAATCGGGCTGCGGGCATCGACACGATAGGCCCGTACGTCGCCTTTAATCCTGTACTCGTTCACCAACTCATTCAGGCTCTTGCCTTTCTTGTGTCCGCTATTGGTAGCAGGCTTGTTGAGAAAGCGGTCGCTGAGCGGCATCATTACGGCAATGCCAACCAGCAAACATATAATGCCTACGGGGAAGAATGAAAAGAACGAGAGACCTTCAAAACCATTGGCGCGGAGGGTCTCGTCTATTACGAGGTTGGGCGGTGTGCCAATGAGCGTGAGCATGCCGCCCAAGCTGCTGGCAAAGGCCAGAGGCATGAGCAAGCGTGAGGCATTCTTGCCGCTTGACGAGGCCATGGAAACAACTATGGGCATCATAAGAGCCACTGTGCCTGTGTTGCTGACAAAAGCACCGATGACGGCCGTTACTGTCATCACCAAGAGAAAAAGCATGCGGTCGTTGCCTTTAGCCAAAGCGAGGATGCGGCCTCCTGCAAGTTTGGCAAGACCGGTCTGAAGAATGGCTCCGCCCACGACAAACAGTCCAATCATCATGACAAGCACAGGATTGGAAAAACCGGCCAAGGCTTCAGAGGGAGTCAGCACACCTGTGAGAAGCAATGCAGTGAGTGCGCAGAGGGCAACGATGTCGGCACGGGGCTTGCCGACGATGAACAATACGATTGTTGAGAGTAGAATGATGATTACTAATGTCATTTCACAAAGGTAGTGCCTCCCTACCCTATCAGCCAAATCATTTATGTGTTTTTTAGAATACTTATGCTACATTTATTAATTTGAAAAAACTGTGGGACAACAATTATTGCCCTGCGCAGAAAACATGCAAATTATTTTGTATCTTTGCATGTATCGTATACATACAAGGAAACAATATAAATAAAGTAAGAGAGAAACTAACAGGGGAATAGCTATGAAGGAAACTATAACGCTTGGCATGCTCCAGACTGCCGGAATAGGTGCACTGGCGCTTGTTTTTGGAATGATACTTACGCGCAAGACAGCATGGCTGAAAAGGTTTTGCATACCGTCGCCAGTGTCAGGCGGCATCGTGTTCTCGCTCATCACACTTGCGATATACACTTTCTGCAACATAGAGATATCCTTCGACGGAACTCTGAAGGATGTCTTCATGCTCGCATTCTTCACGAGCGTGGGATTCCAATCAAATTTCCGCACGCTTCGCCAAGGAGGCAAGACCCTTGTGGCCATGCTCGTGCTTCTTGTGGTCATCATTACACTGCAAAACGCAATGCCGCTTCTCATAACAAAGGCAATGGACGTGAATCCGCTCATTGGAATGGCTGCCGGATCAATACCCATGGCTGGCGGCCACGGCACAGCCGGCGGTTTCGCATCGGTGCTCGAAGGCATGGGACTGAAGGGGGCCGGCACTGTGGCTATGGCTGCGGCAACATTCGGATTGATAGCAGGGTCGGTGATAGGGGGGCCTGTGGCCGAACGGCTTATCAACAAGCATCTCACGTCGGAACAACTTGAGCCCAAAGACTATGAAGTTGATCCGGCACTTGCAGGCTTCGAGAGTCATGAATCTCTGCCACAAGGCCACGCAAAGCGCGTCAGCGACAACGAGCAAGAGTTTCACCAATATGCTACAGCCACATATGCACTTCTCATGGTCATGGCCTTAGGCACCGTAGCAAGCAAACTGCTACATCTCACAGGTGTCACGTTTCCAACTTATTTCGGAGCGCTGGTTATGGCGGCCATCGTGCGCAACGTCATAGAGTTGACACCCTACCGCCACAAGCTGCCAATGGAGAAAATAGTCAGTACCGGCAACATATGCCTGTCGATGTTTCTAGGCATGGCAATGATTTCCCTTAGGCTCTGGGAGCTGGAAAGCCTCGCTCTTCCACTAATCACCATTCTCATGGCACAGGTTGTGATGATTACACTGCTTACCTACTTCGTGGCATTTAGAATGCTCGGACACGACTACGATGCCGCCGTTCTCGTAGCAGGAATATGCGGATTCTCACTGGGAGCCACTCCTAACGCTATGGCTAACATGAGCGCCGTCTGCTATAAATACCATTATTCAACAAAGCCCTTCCTTATAGTTCCAATCGTAGGCGCTATGTTCGTGGACTTGATAAATACCGGAATTATTACGATGTTCCTGAACTGGATTGGTTGATAGCAAACAACTGAAAACAAAAAAATCTCCAACCACATAACGTGATTGGAGATTATATTTAATGATTGACAAATAGTCAAACTTATTCAGCCTTAGGAGCTTCCTCGGCAGCAACTTCTGCCTGTGCCTCCTCTGCCTTAGGAGCCTCCTCTGCAGGAGTCTCAGTAGCAGCTGCATCAGCCTTCTTGGTGCTACGACGGCTACGGCGAGTCTTCTTGTCACCCTTAGGAGCCTTAGCCATGTTCTCATCGAAGTCAACGAGCTCGATGAAGCACATTGAAGCAGCATCGCTAGGACGAACGCCGAGCTTGATGATGCGAGTGTAACCTCCAGGACGATCAGCTACGCGAGCAGCGATCTCACCGAAAAGCTCCTTCACAGCATAGCTCTTCTGAAGATAACGGAACACGACACGACGTGAAGATGTTGTGTCGGTCTTAGAGCGGGTAATCAGCGGCTCTACATACTTCTTAAGAGCCTTGGCCTTTGCGAGAGTCGTAGTGATTCTTTTGTGCATGATAAGGCTGGTTGCCATGTTTGAAAGCATGCTGGCCCTATGAGATGCAGTACGACTCAGATGGTTGAACTTTTTATTGTGTCTCATTTTTGTTTAAATGCTTAATTGGACAGTTGAACAGTGACCCGAGGTTTATTCCTTATCCAGTTTATACTTTGAAATATCCATTCCAAACGACAGATTCAGACTCAAGAGCAAATCATCAAGCTCAGAGAGCGATTTCTTACCGAAGTTGCGGAACTTAAGGAGGTCAGTCTTCTGATACTGCACAAGATCAGCGAGAGTTGATACATCAGCAGCCTTCAGACAGTTAAGCGCACGGACACTCAGGTTGAGGTCTGAGAGCTTAGTCTTAAGCAACTGGCGCATGTGGAGAACCTCCTCGTCAAACTCCTCATTGCCTTCATTGTCGGTTGTCTCCAACGTGATCTTCTCGTCGGAGAAGCAGAGAAGGTGGAATATGAGGATCTTGGCGGCTTCCTTCAGCGCATCCTTCGGGTGAATGGATCCATCCGTAGTAACCTCAAGGATGAGGTTGTCGTAGTCAGTCTTTTGCTCGACACGAGTCGGCTCTACACTGTAACGCACATTGCGGATGGGTGTGTAGATAGAATCGATGGGAAGTACGTTGACATCGGTGCAGAACTGACGGTTCTCATCAGCAGGAACGTAACCACGGCCCTTGTTGATTGTAAGATCCATCTGGAACGATGCCTTAGAATCTAAATGACAAATCACCAAATCAGGGTTTAACACTTCAAATCCAGTCAGATAC
>CAZXGQ010000147.1:0-5597 GCA_964640415.1 uncultured Prevotella sp. | reverse complement strand
TCGATTCTCAGAGAGCCTTTTGTTGTGATTTTTCATTGCACAAGCTGATTCGCATCAACCTTATTTAAGTATGTGTTGATTCAGGTGAGCAAACGGTCTGCCCGCAGGCAAGGCTCTGTCTCAAAGCCATTGCTTGCGGTTGTTGCCATGAATTCTGCTCTATGGGTGTCAGTTGTGCCGATTAATCGCAAAACTCCTTGAGCACATGAGCCACACCGTCTTCCTCGTTGGAGAGGGTCACGAAGTCGGCCTTGGCCTTTACCTCGCTTGCCGCGTTTGCCATTGCCACGCCCAAGCCTGCATATTCTATCATGGAGATGTCGTTGTAGCCGTCGCCAACAGCTATTATCTCCTCGCGTTTCAGCCCCAATGTCTTGATGAGGCGCGAGAGCGACGCTGCCTTGTCTATGCCGTTGGGCACACATTCGAGAAAGAAGTCGGCTGAGCGGTAAACACCGCATTTGCCTTGCAACTCTTCTGCCAGCTCCTTTTCCAACTGTGCGAGCGGAGTGGGGTCGCCCACGATGAGGCACTTGTTTATCGGTAGTTGTACCTGGTTGGTGAAGTCGTCGTATTGCACAAGAGGCATCTTGTTGATAAAAGCCTCGTGCTGCACATACTTGTCGCTGATGTCGGTCGCAGCAATGCTCTCACCCTGGTAAGTGAGAATGTTGAAGGGGTGGGGGGCTTCAGTTGCCGCTTTGAAAAGCACCGGCACCAACTCTGCATCAAGTGTCTGGTTATAAATAATGGTCTTGTCTTGCCATCGTGTTACGCAACCGCCGTTATACGCCATTACGTAGCCGTCGTAGGAACCAATGTTCAGTTCGTCGGCGACGGGGCGGCATCCATAAGTGGGTCTGCCGGAGGCAAGTATGACGCGCATGCCTCTGCGTTGTGCGGTCATCAGGGCTTCCTTTGTCAAGGGTGTTATCTCTTTCTTGTTGTTTGTCAGTGTCCCGTCGAGGTCGAGAACGATAGCTTTGTATGTCATCTGCTTGATACCTAATTTTGGGCAAAGTTAGCCATAAAAAACGAGACACCACCTCTGTTGTCAAGTTTTCTTTCCTCCTTTTTATTCCCCTAATGCTATTTTGCAACGAGGTTGCATTACTATATCTTTAATTTTGCAAGCGAAAAGAAAAATCGGAATCTTTAATCCTATGAATAAAGCAGACATAATAAGACGAGTGTTTTTCGTTGCCGGCTCAGCCATTGTGGCTTTGGCGGCCTTTAGTCTATTGCATAACTCATCAGCCGAAGAGCAAGACAATGAAGCTGAGACTGCGCAAGTTGAGGAAGAGGAAAACCAAAACATATCGCTCACCCAGCAGCAGATGAACGCCGTCGACTTGCGTATGGACATTGCCAAGATGCGTGAACTTGACGCCACTTTGAAGGCCACAGGCTCGTTGGTTCTCCGCCCACAGAGCCAGGGCGACGTGTCGAGCCTGATGGGAGGCATAGTGAAAAGCCTGTTGGTGAAAGACGGCCAGAAGGTGAGCCGGGGGCAAGTGGTAGCGACGATAGAGAACACCGACGTTGTGTCGTTGCAGCGCGAGTATTACTCGGCCTACAAGGAAAGCGAGATGTCGCGTCTGGAGCTTGAACGCCAACGCCAATTGTCGAAGAACGGAGCCGGCGTAGGCAAGAATCTCCAACAGGCGGAAAAGAACTATCAGATAGCGCGCGCCAACATGCTTGGCATTGCGCGCCAACTGTCGCAGCTCGGCATCGGTACCGCCATGGTGGCACAAGGACGCTTCACCACGGTCTTCCCCCTGCGTGCTCCGATATCAGGAACCGTTAGCCAGCTGACGGCAAGCCTTGGCAGCTATGCCGACATGCAGACCCCGCTCATGAAGATACGCGACAACAATGCCTTGGAATGCGACCTGAACGTATTTGAGAAGGACATCAATAAGGTGAAGAACGGCGACCGCGTGCGCGTGGAGCTTGCCAACCAGCCCAACGTAACACTTACCGGAAAGGTTTATGGCATGAACCAATATTTCAACGACGGAACCAAGTCGGTGGCAGTCCACGTGAAGCTCGACAACGCCAAGGGGGCAAGGCTCCTCGACGGCATGTATGTATCAGGCCTGATAGCCACCGGACGCCAAGAGTGCAAGACCCTGCCGACGGATGCCATCGTGAGTACCGACGGCAAGTCGTATATCTTCGCCCTCAACAAGAAGCCAAGGAACGGCAAGTTTGAGTTCTCCCGCCACGAGGTTACCACAGGCGTGAGCCAGGGCGGATATACCGAGGTGGCGCTTTGCGAGCACATACAGAATGGCCAGAAGATAGTTACCGAGAGCGCGTCGTATCTCGCCTCCATGATAGGCGATCACGGAGAAGAATAAAAAAGACACGACATGTTTCAGAAACTAATAGACTATTCGATAAGCCATAAGCTCGTTGTAGGCGTACTCACCTTGGCGCTTGTGGCATGGGGTGTTTGGTCGCTCGTGAACCTTCCTTTCGACTCCACACCCGACATCACCGACAACCAGGTGCAGGTGATAACCCAGGCACCGTCGCTTGGCGCGCAAGAGGTGGAACAGTATATCACGACACCCATAGAGATGGCGTTGGCCAACATCCCGCGTCTTGAGGAGCGGCGCAGCATATCGCGCAGCGGCCTGTCGGTCATAACGCTGGTCTTCGACGACAATGCCGACATCTACTGGGCACGTTCGCAAGTGAGCCAGATGCTCAGCGAGGCGGTGAAGGACCTGCCCAAGAACACCGACACCGAGATGGGACCCATAGCCACCGCCCTTGGCGAGATATACCACTACACCGTCAGGGCAAAGAAAGGCTATGAGAACAAATACAGCCTCACCGACCTGAGAACGATTCAAGACTGGATTGTGAGGAAACAGCTCTCCGGCACGCCGGGTGTGGCAGAGGTGAGCGGCTGGGGAGGCTACGTGAAGCAATATGAGGTGGCATTGAACACCGACCGCCTCAACGCCAACGGCATAAGCATTGCCGACGTGTTCAGCGCCATAGAGAAGAACAATGCCAACACCGGAGGCGGCTACATTGAGGAGAACGCCAACCAATACTATATACGTGGCATAGGTGTGGCCAAGTCGCTCGACGACATTGCCGACATCACCGTGAAAAACGTGTCGGGTACGCCTGTCAGGGTCGGTGACGTGGCCGACGTGAGGTATGGCCACGCCACGCGCTTCGGAGCTGTGACGCGCAACGGCGAGGGCGAAGTGGTGGCCGGAATAGCCATAATGCTGAAAGGCGAGAACTTCCAGGAGGTGATAAGCAACGTGAAGCACCGCATGGCGCAGATACAGAAGAGCCTGCCCGAGGGCGTGGTCATAGAGCCGTTTATCGACCGCACCAATCTCGTGAACCGCGTGGAAGGCACCATTGCCCGCAACCTCATAGAAGGCGGACTGATTGTCATCTTCGTGCTCATACTGTTTCTTGGCAACGCCCGGGCAGGACTCGTTGTGGCGAGTGTAATCCCGCTGAGCATGCTCTTTGCCTTCGGCATGATGAAGCTCTTCGGCATAGACGGCAACCTGATGAGCCTTGGTGCGATAGACTTCGGCATGATCGTAGACTCGGCGGTGATAATAGTCGAGGCCGTGGTGCTGCATTTGAAAGTGAAGAGTGAAGAGGGAAGAGTGAAGAGTGAGGAGGGTAGAGTGAAGAATCCGGATGCCGTCGCGGGCGATGGCGCCGTTTTCCGTCTCTCGCAGGCAGAGATGGACGAGGAGGTCCGCTTCTCGGCCTCGCGTATCCGCCAGAGTGCGGCATTTGGCGAGATTATCATCATGATAGTCTATGTACCCCTGATGACCCTTGTAGGCATCGAGGGAAAGATGTTCCGCCCCATGGCACTCACCGTGTTCTTTGCCATTCTCGGCGCCTTTATCCTTTCGCTCACCTACGTGCCCATGGCGAGCAGTGTCTTCCTCAGCAGGAAGATGCGCATGGGCGAGAGTCTGTCTGACAGAATGATGCGCAGGCTGAGACGAGTGTATGCCAAGGCGCTCGATTGGGCGTTGGCACGATATAAGGACGTGATAACAGGAGCCGTGGCGCTGTTTGCCGTAAGTCTTGTGGCGTTCAAGTTTCTCGGTGGAGAGTTCATCCCCACCCTCGACGAGGGCGACTTTGCCATAGAGATGAGCATGGCACAAGGCACGTCGCTCTCGCAGATGGTAAAGACGTGTACCAAGGCAGAGGCGCTGCTGAAGCAGAGATTCCCCGAGATCAAGCAGGTGGTGAGCCGCATTGGCAGCGCCGAGATTCCCACCGACCCCATGCCCGTGGAGCGCGCCGACATCATGGTGGCTTTGAAACCAAAGGCAGAGTGGACTTCGGCCAAGCAGACATCCGAGCTCATGGAGATGATGGAGGAAACCCTCAAGACCATACCGGGACTTGAGGCAGAGATATCGCAACCCATACAGATGCGCAACAACGAGTTGCTTACAGGCATAAAGCAGGACGTGGCGATAAAGATCTACGGTGACGACCTCGACGAACTTTCGCGGCAGGCCAACAAAGTGAAAGGCATAATAAGTGGAGTGAAAGGGGTAAGCGGAGTCACCGTGGAGGAGGTCTCCGGACTGCCGCAGATAAACGTCAAGTACAACCACGACCGCATGTCGCGTTATGGCATAAACGCTGACGACGTGAACAGCGTGGTGGAGTCGAGCTTTGCCGGTGCCAACGCCGGCAGCGTATACGAGGGCGAGCGCAAGTTCGACATCGTGCTTCGCATAGACAATGCCGAGCGCAACGCCACGCAACTTGCCGATCTCGCCGTTCCCTTGCCGGCCGGAGGCTTTGTGCCGTTGTCGCAGATAGCCGACATAGTGTATGAGCCGGCGCCTGCCCAGGTGTCGCATGAGGACGGTGCACGCCGTATCTACGTTGGATTCAACGTCAAGGGACGCGACGTGCAGGGCACGGTGAACGACATTCAGGCTTTGCTCGACAAAAAACTGACACTGCCCGAAGGATACTATTACAGTTACGGTGGCGAGTTCCAGAACCTGAAGAGTGCCACCGAGAGGCTTATGGTGGTGGTGCCTGTGGCGCTGCTGGTTATTCTGCTGCTTCTCTACGCCACTGTGAAGAACCTGCGTGAGTCGCTCTTCGTGTTCTCAGCCATTCCGCTTGCCGCCATAGGTGGTGTGTGGGCGTTGTGGCTTCGCGGAATGCCCTTCTCCATATCGGCCGGTGTGGGTTTCATAGCCCTGTTCGGTGTAGCTGTGCTCAACGGCATCGTGCTTATAGGACAGATGAACCAGATGCAGCGTGATGGAGTGGCCGACATACACAAGCGGATAATGGAGAGTTGCAAGACAAGGTTGCGCCCCGTGCTTATGACCGCCCTTGTGGCTTCGATGGGCTTCTTGCCGATGGCGCTCTCGCAGGGCGATGGCGCAGAGGTGCAGCGGCCGCTCGCCACGGTCGTGATAGGCGGACTCGTGACCTCGACATTGCTCACCCTGTTTGTGTTGCCCGCCATATATAAGATGTTTACCAAAAAATGAAAACAGGAGGATATCATCTCAACTGTGTCAAGTACTAAGAAAATAAAAGTCTAACAT
>CAZXGQ010000146.1:0-5678 GCA_964640415.1 uncultured Prevotella sp. | reverse complement strand
TCAGCCATTCGTGTAAATTAGTCAGATTCGTGGTTGATAAACCCATCGGTAAATTTAATTGAGGTTGATAGTTGAACCACGAATTCATCGAATCTGACGAATATTCAGCGCATCAGCCATTCGTGTAAATTAGTCAGATTCGTGGTTCAATAACCTATACAGATTTTCGTGGTTAAAGAAAACGGTGGTTAGGTGGCTGTTATGGGCAAACAGTTAGCCAGCAGCATTAGGTAAATCATCTGTAGTTAGGTCAGCATTTTTGTCAAGATTTGGTTCTATGCTGATTCGTGAGGGTGTTTTCTTTCTCACATTTCTTTTTCCACACTCAATATAGACCAAGAAAGATTAATGTCGGATTAACGGAAGATTAACGGCGATTAATGTTAAGTTGTTTTGAACGTGTAATCATCATTAATCATTCGTTAATTTCTCATTAATGTTTTAGGTTATATGTTGATTCGTGTGGTAAAAATCAATAAGAAAGATTATAACGCAATATTTCACCCACACAAATCAACATAGACCTAAATTCCTGACAAAAAAACAATCAGAGGGCTTTTAATGTGTCAGAGGGTGCAATGTTTTACAGAAAACATTCCAAAAGGTTGTCGCAAATCAATATTCCTTTTCAAAATGACGTTATTTTGCTATTCTTTATTCTTGTTTGATATTTTTTTGCTATCTTTGCGGCAAATTGTAAGTCAGATTAGTAAATTGTTTCCAATAGCATAGACTTCTTATGGTAAGAAAGATTGTTTCACTACTACTGGTCGCCGTTTTTAGCACGCTGATGGCGACCGCGCAAAACAGAAAGATCTCCGGCACCGTGACAGCGGAAAACGGTGAGCCTATCGTGGGAGCCTCCGTGATGGTGGTAGGCACGAAAGTGGGCACCGTGACCGATGTAGACGGTAAGTTCGCGTTCAACGAAATTCCCTTGAAGGCCACGCAGCTTAAGGTGACCTATCTTGGCATGCTGCCCAAGGTGGCAACCATCAAGCCCAACCTGAACATTGTGCTCGCCGAGGAGAGCCACCAGCTCAACGATGTCGTCGTCGTGGCTTACGGCACGGCAAAGAAGAGCAGCTATGCCGGTTCGGCATCCTTTGTGGGTGCCAAGGCCATTGCCGACCAGCCTGTGACGAGTTTTGAGAACGCACTTACGGGTAAGGTGGCCGGTCTGCAGGTGACCAACAGCTCAGGTCAGGCAGGTTCGGCACCTACGCTACAGATTCGCGGCATAGGTTCGATGAACGCCGGCAGTTCACCTCTGTATGTCGTTGATGGTGTGCCAGTCATCGACGGCGATGTGGGCCAGATGTCCGACTATACCTACAGCACCAACAACATCATGAATACGCTCAACCCCGACGACATTGAGTCGATCTCGGTCATGAAAGACGCGGCGGCATCGTCGCTCTACGGCTCGCGTGCCGCCAACGGTGTGATACTCATCACCACCAAGCGAGGCAAGGAGGGCAGACCGCAGATAACCGTCAAGTCGTCGATAGGCTTCACGCCGTCGTGGGCCACCGGCAACTATGAGGCTGCTTCCACGCAGCATCAGGTCGACATGCTCTACACCGTTTTCCATGCCTACAAGACCGAAAACGGATCGTCAGACGCCGACGCCAACGCATACGCCCTGAAGCAGCTCAACAAGAAGTTCAACAAGCATGGCTACTCGTTCTCTACCGCCGGCACTGGTGCCTATGAGAGCGTGGAGATTGGCGAATACGACGGTTCCGGACGTGCCGGACAATACTACGACTGGGACAACGCATACTTCCGTACGGGTGTATACCAGACCGACGACATTTCGGTGAGCGGTGCTTCCGACAAGACCAACTACTACACCTCGCTGTCGTATACCAAGGACAACGGACGCCTCTGGGTCAACGACTTCAAGCGTGTGTCGGGACGTGTCAACCTCTCGCAGAAGATTGGCAAGCACATCGAGTTTGGCAGCAACGTCAGCATTGCAAGAATATCAAAGACCGGCTACAACGACACGCGCAACACCGGCGGCAACTACTTCATGCAGACGCGCAACCTGCTGTGGGGCCTTTACTGGCCTACCGACTACAAGACGGGCGACGACTGGACGACACGTTACGGCTCATACGCCTACAACGGACTCTATTACTGCAACGAGTGGGAAAACAAGTCGGTCGACACACGCGTGTCTGCCATCGAGACTCTCACGCTCCATCTGCTGCCGGGCCTGGACGTGCGCTCCATCTTCTCTTACGACAACACCAACGTGCGCGACCACGTATATTATAGTGCAAACCACTACAGCGGAGCGGCAACCAACGGCGAGGTGAACGAGATGCGCACCACCTACGAGAAGACGGTGTCGTCGACAACGGCTTCTTACAACAAGCTCTTCGGACAACACTCTCTCGGTGTGCTCGCCGGATTCGAGGCTGAGAAAAACAACACCGACTATGTGCGCGCCACGGGTCAGAACCTGCCCACCAGCACGCTCCACACCGTCTCTACGGCAGGTGTGCAGGAGTCGGCAGGATACGAGTGGGGCAACAGCATGGTGTCGGTGCTCTCAAAGGTCGACTACAACTACGACGAGCGCTATTTCGTATCGGCTTCGTTCCGACGCGACGGATCCTCTAAGCTCAGCCCTGAAAACCGTTGGGGCAACTTCTGGTCGGTATCCGGAGCTTGGAGAATTGCCAAGGAAAAGTGGTTTGAGAATGTGGGGTGGGTCAACGACCTGAAACTGCGCGCCTCCTATGGTGTCAACGGCACGCTGCCTTCGTCAAACTATGCTTACATGAACCTCATGTCGTATTCGAGCAAGTACATGGGTGAGCCGGCTGGACTGATATCTTCGCTCAGCAACAAGAACCTGACGTGGGAGACCAATTATAATACTAATGTGGGACTCGACTTCGCGCTCTTCGGCTCAAGGCTCCGTGGAACGGTCGAATACTTCAACCGCGACTCCAAGAACCTGCTGCAGGATGTGCCGGTGTCGATGGTCACGGGATTCAGCTCAGTGCTGAAAAACATCGGACGCATCAACAACCACGGCATTGAGGTGGAGCTCTCCGGCGACATCATCAAGAACGACAAGTGGCAGTGGACGGCTGCCTTCAACGCATCGTTCCTCAAGTCGAAGGTGAAGAGCCTCTACAATGGCGACGACATAATCTGGTATGACCCCACAGGCGGCGACAGCCGTGCGCAGTATATCTACCGCGAGGGACAGTCTACACTGGCTTTCTATGGATATGAATGGGCTGGCGTTGACCCGGCAAACGGCAAGAGTGTCTACTATGTCAACGACGAGAGTGACCCCAAGGCGGGCGACTTCGAGTTTAAGGGTCGCGGCGCTACCTACGACTACGAAAAGGCCAACTTCACCATCATCGGCGACGGCATACCTGACGTGAGCGGAGGTTTCTCGACCAATGTCAGCTTCAAGGGCATTGAGCTCGGACTCAACTTCATCTATAAGCTCGGCGGAAAGCTCTACGACGGTGCCTACAAGGATGTGGCCGACGACGGCTACTACTGGGAGCGCATTCGTTCGGAGAGATATTATGAGAATATGTGGACACCGACCCATACCGATGCATCTGAGCCTGCCCTCTCGGGCAGCGACCTCACCGATGCCATGCAGTATAGCACGCGCCATCTCCACGATGCCACATTCCTCAGACTCAAGACCCTGTCGCTGGCTTATAGCTTCCCCAAGACGCTCATCAACCGGGTGTGGCTCTCTAACCTGAGGGTCTATTTCAACGCACAGAACCTGCTCACGTTCTCTAAGTACAAGGATGCTGACCCTGAGGTCAACAGCTACAGCACGCGCGGATGGGAGACTCCAATAGGAAAGACGTTCATCTTCGGTGTGGAACTCACCATCTGATGCCGGTGATGACAACGGTTATGCGAGATATTCTTTTGTAAGGACAAAACACAGGACAAAGAAATGAATATATATAAAAGTACCATTGCGATAATGATAATGGCCGTGGCGGCTCTCACTTCTTGCAGCGACTTCCTCGACCGTGAGCCGACTAACTCGGCCAACGCCGACAATGCCATTGCCACGACAAGCGATGCGCAGGTCGCCATCAACGGAGTGATGCACGAGATGTCGTCGTCGTCTTACTACGGACGCAACTTCCTGCTCTACGGCGATGCCAAGGGCGGTGACCTCACGCTCTATGAGAACGGACGCGGCAACGACGCACTCTACACGTTCAACCATACGCCAACCAGCGGCACTTACTCGGGATTCTGGTCTACAATATACAATTGTGTAATGCAGGTCAACAATCTCCTGGAGAACATCGACAAGCTCCAGGCCGACGGCAGCGACGACTTCGACTACTACAAGGGCGAGGCTCTGTCGCTGAGGGCTCTCTTCTATTTCGACCTCGTAAGGCTCTACGGCAAGCCCTACAACTACGACAAGCAGTCGTATGGTGTGCCTCTCGTGCTCACCACGCTCGACGCCAGTGCGCAGCCTTCGCGGGCAACCGTGGATGAGGTCTACACTCAGATTGTCGAGGACCTGCAGAAAGGACAGGAGCTCATGGCTTCCGACAAGAGCCTCCACAACGGGTATTTCGACTACTGGGCCAATGTGGCGCTGCAGGCTAAGGTGTATCTCTATATGGAGAACTATGCCAAGGCCCTGACGTGTGCCGAGGAAGTGATCGGCAGCGGCAAGTTCCAGCTCTACACTCCGGCGCAGTGGTGCGACTCGTGGGGTAGGGAGTATGGCACGGAGTCGGTATTCGAGGTCGGCATCGACACGCAGAGCGATCTCCAGCAGACTTCCCTTGGCTACTACTACATGCGCTATGGACAGAAGAAGAATGCCATGGGATGGTTCATCGCCAGCGACTATTATCTCAACCGTCTGGGCGAGGACGCCACCGACGTGCGTTGGGGCGTGATGGACAACGACGAGTATTGGGTTGATACTAAGGTGGAGCGCAAGGGCTCTTGCTATAAGTATATGGGTGGTCTCGACATGAGTGGCGACGGCAAGGAGTCGCCCACGGCTGTCAACATCAAGGTTATTCGCCTCTCCGAGGTCTATCTCATAGCTGCTGAGGCTGCCTTGCACACCGGTGACGCCACTAAGGCTGCCGAGTATGTCAACGCCATACGTTGCCGTGCACCCAAGCTCGCTCCGGCTACAGCTGCCACGGTCAGCGACGACATGATTCTCGACGAGCGAAGCAAGGAGCTCTTTGGTGAGGGCCAGCGTTACTTCGACATGATTCGCATGAACCGCAGCATTGAGTACAACGATGACTTCCGTGACCTGCCGGTATCTCACCGTGCCAAGATCATCGACCGCACCTTCGGCGGTATCGTCCTTCCCATCCCGCAGGATGAGATCAATGCCAACCCGAATATTGCCGACCAGCAAAACGAGTATTACAAGAACGCCCAATAGGCGTCCCTGCAACCACCGCCCCAAAAAACAGAAAAGCCCCTCCACCCAAAAGGACCCGCCACGCTCATCAAGCGTGGCGGGGCCTTTTGGGTTATAGCTTCCGTTCTTTTTTCTTCTTCCTGCTTGCCTCTTATGCCCCATCCTGCCTCTTTTGTCTATTATGCCTATTATGCCTAATATGCCCATTATGCCCATTATGCCTATCCCCATCTATCTTGCCTATCCCCATCTATCT
>CAZXGQ010000145.1:0-5703 GCA_964640415.1 uncultured Prevotella sp. | reverse complement strand
CGCAGGTTCCGTTCGCTACGCTCGCTCCACCTGCGGTTATGCAGAGTTTGCCCCCCTTCGGGGACACTTGCTAAATGACAAATCCGAAACTTGAGTAATTATAGGCAAGAGCAAGGGGGACTGTGTCTTTTCGAGACTTTTTCAGGAAACGCCAGGGGGCTTTCTTCCCGATGATGTTATGAGAGCATGATGATAAGATGTCGCGCTTGCATGGACTACTTGAAACGCCAATGGCTTTACACTGGCAGAAGACTCTGCAGCGTAAAGCCGTTGAATGTTTTTATGCACTTGTGGGTTCCGTATAACGCGGCACCATGCAGGCGGTTATCTCACCGTTGGGATGGTGAACTCGCTCACCTTGCTTATCTTCTTGTCGCCCTGCACCACGCTTACGCAGAAGTGGGCGCTGCCGTCCTTCAGCCGGTCGCTGGCCTTCACCAGGGCGGTGTATCTTATGCCCTTGCCCGGCTGTATCGACTCCACGTGCATGTTTGGCGAGATTGCGATGTGGCGGTTGCCCGATGTCTCCACCACGGTGGGCACTATGTCGTAGAGCGTCTGCTTGCTGCGGTTGTAGACCTCGAAGATGACCTTGCTCATCTCTCCGCGCTCGATCTTGCCGTTCTGGTTGTCGTCGACGAAGCGTGCGTTCTTTATCTCTATGTCGGGAGTGTATTTGAAGTCGCTTGCGAGGCTCTCTACGCCCGACTGCATCGGCATGGTCACCTCAGGCTGCTGTGCGCTGTAGTTGCCGCTGTAGTCGGAGCTCTTGAAGTCGTAGATGCGGTCGTCGCCGCCGTTGTTGGCGTCAAAGCCGCTGTTGGTGTCGTAGCTGCTGTTGTCGTAGCTGCTTTGGCTCCTTGTCTGCTGCTCGGCCCTTCTTGCGCGCATGTCGGCAATGTCGGCATCGCGCTGTGCCTGCTGCTTCTGGTCTGCAGCCTGGCCTATTGCTGCTCCGGCCACGGCACCGCCGACCATGCCCACCAGTGTGCCCACGTCGCTTCCGTGAGGTCCGCCGGTTATGCCGCCGATGGCTGAGCCGAAGATGCTGCCCAACGTACTGCCCATGTAGGCACCAGAACCTGTGTAAGTGTCGCAACTGCCGAGAAGCAGCAGAGCCGACATGCCGATGATGAAATGCTTGCCCATATCTTTCTTGTTTTATTGTTTTTCTTGCTGCAAAGTTACGGCAAATACACAAGTTCGGGTGTCCGTTTTCCCTATTTTAACATAGGCTTTTCCCTATTCCATGGCGAATCATTCACCATATGAGCCGTTTGGGTTCATCTTTGCCCGGCGGATATACATTGCCGCCAGATGTATTACTTTGCGGAAAACAGCGGCACGTTCTCCATCCACTTTACACTTTAATGAGGGAATGTCGTGCGCAATGATACACTTTTATGAGGGAATGTCTGAATTTAAGCAGGGCGGCCATTTACCCGAACCACCGTTTGGTGATTCGGGTAAATGGCCGCCTGCGGAATATGCTTGGCAGAAGGAGCCTGCGTTGTTATTTCACGCCTATCTTGGCGTAGTGTATCTTCTCGCCCGCGGTCACCATGCGGTCGGCCTTGAGCTTGATGTAGCGCGTCTTCACCGTCTTGAAGCTCACGGTCTGCATTATCGGGTTGTTCTGTATGTTGGAGAATTCTCCCGTTGCCAGTGTGCTGATGGTGTTGCCGTTGGCGTCGCACGTGCTGATGGTGTAGCTGTGGATCAGTCCCGTCGGCTTGTCGTTCTGCATAGGCAGGTATTGCAGCGTGCTGACATCGGCGTCCTTGCCGAGGTCAATGATGACTGCGTCGTCGCCCTGCTCGTTGATGGTCAGCGGCAGCGATACCATGTTCTCGGCAGCCTTGCTCCACGTCAGTTGTGCGTTCTTGCCGCCGTAGTAGACGCCGACGTTGTTGATGCATAGCGGGCCGCGCGCGTCGAGAATGCGCACGCGTATGCCCTTGGTGGTCACCGTGGCGAAGCGCAGTATGCGCTTGTAGCCTATCGTCGTGGTCTCCTCAGGCTGGTCCACGGTCTTCCATGAGCCGTCCTCGGCGAGATATTCCACGCAGAACTTCTTCACGCGCTGGCCCAGAGGTATGTATTCCTGCAGCATGATGCGGTTCATGGGCTGTGCCTTCTTCAGGCGGAACTCTATGTCGCCCGTCGTCACCCCGTCGGGCGTAGCCCAGTAGGTGTCCCACGACTTGTCGGTCATAGCCTTTGCCGGGAACGCCTTTCCGCGCGTGCTCGACACCTTTGCTGCCATGCCAGCCACGATGTTGTTGCCCAGTTCCCGCTCTATCATCTTGTGGAATGCCACGGCGTTGGCAGAGTCGGTGGGGTGGATAAGGCCGTCGCGGTCTACGGGGAAGTTGAGCAGGAAGGTGGCGTTGTGGCCCACGCTGCGGTAGTAGAGGTCGGCGAGCTGCTCAGGCGACTTCACCTTGTCGTCCTCCTCGGGGTGGTAGAACCATCCCGGACGGATAGACACGTCGCACTCCGCCGCCGTCCACTGGTTGCCGTCGGCATGGCCGTATTGCAGTTCGGGATACTTGGGATAGCCCGGGTACACCTCGCCCTTGCGCAGGAACGCCCAGTTGGTTTCTCCGGCAAATCCCTTCTCGTTGCCCACCCACCGGCATCCGGGTCCGCCGTCGCCGAAGATCACGGCTTGCGGCTGCAGGCTGTCGAGCATGGCGAAGATGCGCGGATAGTTGTAGTAGTTTTTGCGGTCAATGGTGCGTTTGTCTTTCGCTCCGCCATAGTATCCGTCGCCGCCGTTGGCACCGTCGAACCACACCTCAAACACCTCGCCGTAGTTGGTCATGAGGTCGCGCAGCTGAGCGTAGAAGTAGGGCAGATATTCCGGTGTGGCGTATTCGGCGCGCGAGCGGTCCCAGGGCGAGAGATACAGGGCCAGCTTCAGTCCGTATTTCTTGCACGCGTCGGCGAGTTCGCGCACCACGTTGCCCTTTCCGCCGCGCCATGGCGACTTGCTCACGTTGTAGTCGTTGCCGGCAAACGGCCACAGGCAGAAGCCGTCGTGGTGCTTGGCGGTCAGTATGACGCCCTTCATGCCGGCAGCCACGAGGGTGCGTGCCCACTGCTCGCAGTCGAGGCGTGTGGGGTTGAAGGTCTTGGGGTCGGAGTCGCCGTAGCCCCATTCGCGGTCGTTGAACGTGTTGAGACCGAAGTGTATGAAGGCGTAGGTCTCCATCTTCTGCCAGTCCACCTGCTTCTGTTCGGGCAGGGGCAGCACAGGTGCAGGAGCCTTCACGTCGTTGCCAGCCGTGGCGGGGATAGCCGACAGGGTTGCGAAAGCCAGTGTGGCTATCGACTTGTTGATTAGCTTCTTGTTCATTTTTTTGTTGAAATATAAGGTTTTTGCAAATTTACACCATTTATTTGGCATCGCGGTTTATCGGGTCGTATTTTTTTAGTAACTTAGCGACAAAATAATGAAAAGCCATGGAAGAGGAGATAACAGCCTCCGGCAAGCGCCTCGTGAAGATTGGCGTCAACTACGACAGCGCGAAGCGCACTCTCGGCAACTGGATAATAGCCGAAGATCAGCATCGTGCTATGACATAGCATTTTAATGAAAAATTATCGCTGCGTCTTGGGATAGATTGATATATATTGCATACCTTTGCAAAGGAAATGGAGCCGTGTCATGAAAATGGAAAGGCGACATGCTGCCAATATCATAACTAAGAATCAATCAATTAACAATTAAATAATACAGCTTATGAACAAATTTTTACGCTATTCACTGTCGTTGGTTCTCGCTCTTGTGGCGAGCGTAGGCTTCGCTCAGGAAGTAACACTCGACTTCACAGACAACACTGTTTGGAATTTGCCAGATGGTAATGACAATAAAGCTACCGAAGCTGCCACTTTCACAGACGGAACTTATAGCATCACTGTTGCAGCCCCAAATGCATATTATTGGCTGAAATCAAGTACAGCATTGTTCTATGGCAAGAAAGGCGCAACAATAACTCTGCCTAAGTTTAATTTTGACGTAGAGAGAATAGATATCGTAGGTTCAGATAATGCCTCTGCCAAAACTACAAGAAATATCTTCGTAGGCGATGATGCCGTTAGCACAGAAACCACAAGCGCAAAAGGCACAAAGCAATATGAAATTGCTGCCGACAAGCAGGCTGCCAATACGGTATATACCATCAAGGTTACCAATGCCAACAATGACCAAATTCAGAAGATCTTGATTTGGAAGAAGGGAACAGTTACACCTGTTGAGACTCCTAAGGTTGACAACATTGCTGCTTTCAAAGCCATTGGTGCCGGCAATAAAGCCATCTTGACATTGAAAGGCGCTCAGGTGCAATACGTGAATGGCACAAACGATATGTATATCGTTGATGCAACAGGTGGCATCGATATCTACAAGGGAGGACTGACGTATACGGCTGGTCAGATACTCAACGGCACCATTGAGGGCTCATATGATGAGTTCAACAAACTTCCTGAGTTGACCACCATTACGGCATCAGACATCACGGCTACAGAGGGCACAGTCACTCCAGTTGAGATGACGGCAGAAGAGGCTGCAAAGTCGGAGAACGTATGCAAGCTTGTAACAGTAAAGAATATCACGCTTGTCGAGGTCGCAGGTACATATACCAACTATTATACAGATTCAGACAAGACTCTGCAAATCTATGACAAGTTCAAAGTTGGTTACACTCCTAACACAGAGTCTGCAATGGACTATACGGGCATTCTCATCGCTTACAATAACCAGATTGAGCTTGCTCCAACAGTAGAGCCAACGGCAACTTCTACCAACATCTCTGCAATTACTGCTGACTCAGCCGACGCCGACGCTCCTGTCTACAACCTCGCAGGCCAGCGCGTAGGCAAGAACGCCAAGGGTGTGCTCATCAAGAACGGCAAGAAGTATGTGGTGAAGTAATCACCGGCACACATATACACCTTTTCAAGGCGCTTAGCTAAAGAAGGCGGAATACAAGATAGCAAATGTCTTGCATTCCGCCTTATTCCTTTGGCTAAGCGTCTTTTTTTTGACGGTAAACGGATATGGTGGGGTAGGGGGCATGCTCCGCAAGGCCATTGGGCATACCCAACCTTACGTATTATCCATGCAAGCCTGCAATGTGCGCAATGATATTTGTCACGCAAGGTGATTTTGTGATGAAAAATGTTTCATTGTGCAGACAAAATGTTTCATGTAACATTTTTGAAAGCACATGAACGATTGTCTCAAGCCCATTCGCTATATTCTGCATAACTTTGCAAGCAGAAAAGAAAAAGCAGTGATGTTTAGTTTTTAGGTTAATAAGTTTAGGTTAGTTTATTATTAGTTTTTTTAGTTAGATTCTAAGTTATAAGGTTGTTCTGGTACAGCTCCTTGAGGTAAAAAGATTGTTTTCAGGATTACATTTAAAGAACCAAGACCAAACATCAAATAAAAACATCGGCCTTAACCCAACATGCAGCCATGAGTGCGTACCCCTTTGATTTTCAAGTGCCGATTTTTTTGACTTCCGCAAAATGTACCACACAAGTTTTTAGTTTTAGCGGCAGAGGCTCCACTCCAAGTTTTCTATACCGTTCGAACAATGCAATGGTTTGTGGATGAGGCAGGGAAAGGAAACTGTCGTTAATTAATACCAAAAATGTGCAATCTTGCCACTTTTTCATATCAAAAATGTGTAA
>CAZXGQ010000144.1:0-6094 GCA_964640415.1 uncultured Prevotella sp. | reverse complement strand
TCACCGTCGCCATGCCGTGGCCATGGACTTCAAGCGGACAGCCTTGCTGAGGGCGTAGGAGCGCACCAACTGGCGGTTGGAAGCATTGAGCAAGGTGTGCCATGCCACCAGAGCGAAGCAGAGGGCGTAGGCTACAATGACTATGACCAGACGCAGGAACGACTCGGGCATGACGCGCGTGATGACGAAGGGCACCACGAAGCACACGGCCACCGTGAACCACACATGCACGATGGTGCCGAGCAGGGGCAGGATGCGCAGCGTGGGTATCTGGCGGTGGACAATGCGGAAACTGCTTGTCACCAATATGATATATACTACCGAAAGGGCAACCGATGACGACTCCACCATCCACCCCAACTTATACATGCACCATGTGAGGCAAGGCAGCAGGAGCCACAGCGTGCCGTTGATAAACGATATGCGGCGTATGTCGCCCGTGGCATGGATGGCCGTGTTGAGCACATTGACATGAGTGTTGATGGCCATGGCTAAAATGCCAAGGCGCAAGAAGTTGACGGCATGGTCGGGCACCTGCCCGAGCCAGAGGTTGAGCACATAGTGGCCCTCAAGCGAACAAGGCACAGCCATGATGCTGATGGCCGACACGGTGAAGAGCATGGAGTTGCGCATGAGCGTGCCCATCTGCTCGATGTTGCCGGCAGCATAGTTCTTGGTAATCTGTGGTGCGAAAGCCTGCGCCACTGTTGTGGTGAAGCCCATGATCATGCCGTTGACGGTGAGGGCTATGGAGGCGGCAGCGTTGCACACCACGCCAAAGAAGATGTTGACGAGCCACGTGTTGCTCTGCTGCGAGATGGTGACGCACATGTTGCCATAGAGGTCGAGACCGGAGAAGGTGAGCATGGGACGGAGAATCTCCTTGTCCCACACCCAGTGGAAACGGCACTCCTTGAAATGGCGTATGCAGTAGACGCGGTAGATCATCGCAATGAGCAGTCCCACGCAGAGTCCGAGCACGGCATAAGTCTTGAGTTTGTCGAAGGGCGAGATGGCCAGCAGATACACGATAAGAAGTTTGAGCACCGCGTTGAGCAGTTCCATGTAGGCAAACTTGTGCATGTGCTCATGGGCAACGATGCAGGCACCGTATGGCGTCTGCGTGAAGCCCACCACGAGGGTGAGCACCGAGAGTTGGTACACCCAACGGGCTGCACCGAGACGCGCAGGAGGGAAGTTGAGGCGGTTTTCCAAAAACCACAAGCCCACCGTCTCTGCCAGCAGAATGGCAAAAAGCGAGATGAGCAGGTGGATGATGAGGGCACTGGAGAACACCTTATTGAGTTTCTCGTAGTTGCCGCGCCCCATCTCGTAGGTGATGAAGCGCGAGGTGGCCCCTGCCATGGCGGCATTGAGGAACCCCCCCATCCCTATCAATCCCCCGGCCACGCCATAAACGCCATAGTCCTCCACGCCAAGGGCGTTGAGCACCACGCGCGAGGTGTAGATACCCACGAGCGTAGCGATGACCATGCGAAACGACATGACGAGGGCGTTGCGCGCCACGCGCCGGTTGCTGGAGAGTTCGTTTTCTGGTGTTGTCACAAAAAGTTGAGAGTTTTATCTTATTAATCATGTGTGCCCGCTGATGGTACAGAGAGCACACCATCGGCTTACGACTTCTTTTTGTCGCTCGTGTAGTAGCTGCCGTAATAGCCGTAGCTGCCGTAATAGCCGTAATGGCCGCCGTAACGGTGTTTGCCATAGCTTGAGAACGACTTGGAACCGTTGAGAAGTATAGCGAGGTTCTTGAACTTGCCCGACTCGTACCACTGCTCCACCTCTGGCAGGAGCGAACGGTCGAAGAGTCCGACGCGGATGACGAAGAGCGTCACGTCGATATGCGGCGTGATGATGCTCACGTCGGCCACCATGTCGCTTGGCGGACAGTCGATGAAGATATAGTCGTAGTCTTCTCGCAAGTTGTTTATGAGCGTCTCAAAGCGAGGTGAGTAGAGCAGTTCGGTGGGGTTGGGCGGTATGGTGCCGCAGGGCAGGATGTCTACTGCACCGCTCTTAACTATGAGGCTCTTGTAGTCGTCGGTCTGTGAGCCAAGGTAGTTGCTCACGCCCTGCTTCGGATTGTGGATATACTGCGAGAGCGATCCGTGGCGCATGTCGAGGTCGATGACAAGCGTCTTCTTGCCGTTTGCGGCCATGGTGAGAGCCATGTTGTGGGAGATGAAGGTCTTGCCGCTGCCAGGATACATCGAGGTGAGCATGATGACCTGTCGGCGCCCCTCGCTGTTGACGAGGAACTCGAGGTTTGACCGCACTATGCGGAAAGCCTCGTTGATGAGGTTGCGGCTTCCCTCTTCCACCACCACTTTATGGGCATGGTGCTTGTGCTTGTTGCGGCTGAGGAAGCTGAACTTCTCTGGCTTGCCGTTGAGCGGTATCTCGCCAACGAACGGCACGTTGAGAGTCTCAAGATCCTTGCGCGAACGCACGGTGGTGTTGGCTATCTCTATCAGGATGATTATTCCGGCAGGCACGAGCAGACCGATGAGGAACGCCGTCATCATCACGCTGTTGTTGACGGGTGTTGTAGCACCGCCGCCTGCATGGGCCGGTTCCACTATCTTGGTGTTGTAGGCAGTGAACGCCTGCGACATCTCGTTCTCCTCGCGCTTTTGCAGGAGGAAGGTGTAGAGCGACTCTTTTACCTTCTGCTGTCGCTCCTCGGAGATGAGGAACTGTGCCTGCTTGGGGTTGGCAGCGATCTTGGCGTTGGCCTCAGCCTTGTTTGATTGCGATGTCGCCTGCTTCTGCTGCAACAGGGCTATCTCGTTGTCGAGTGTGTGGATGATGGCATGGCGCATGATACTCAGGCTTGCCTCAATGTCCATCACGATAGGGTTCTGTTCAGACGAGTTGGCAACATACTTGTTGCGCTTGAGCAGCAAGTCGTTGTACTCGCTTATCTGCGACTGTATGCTTGTGTTGCCTATGCCCGAATTGGATGGCAGCAGTTGGTTGTTGTGGTTCTCGTCGAGAAGGTTGGTGCGTATGTACCGGGCCATGTAGATTTGGTTGTCCAGCTCGTGCGTCTCCTGTGTGGCTGCTGTGCTCTGGCTCATGGCCTGTGCTCCGAGTGCGCCCACATCGGGCATGAGGTTGCGAGACTTGTAGTTGGATATGGTGTTGTCGAAGTGGCCCAGCTCACCTTCAATCACCGACAGACGTTCCTTGATGAAATCGTTGGTGGCGAGTGTCATGCGGTTGCGCTCCTTGACCCATGCCTCGTTGTAGACGGCGATGAGGGTGTTGAGGATGTCGTTGGCGCGTTCAATGCTCTGATCGCGGTATTTGATGTCGAGAACAGAAGAGTTCTTTACCTGCACATCAACTGTTATGCCGCCCCGCACGCGGTTTGTTGCGTCGTTCTTGCTAATGCGTACGACGTTGAGTTCGTCGCTCGTATTCTTGTTATAGAATCCCGAAGGAGCGATGATAACCTTGCCTATGGGCAGCTTTGTCTCCTTGCCCAGCTTTGTGGTAATGGTCTGTGCAAAGGTCTTGCCGTCGCGGCTCATGTTGCTTACTTCGCACTCTCCGTTGGTATGGAGCTTGAGATGAAACGATGCTGTCTCTGAGTCGTCAAGTCCATAGAATCTGACCTTTACGGGGAGGTTGAGGCCATATGCCACCTCGTCTTTCAACACCCCGTTGTGGAAGTAGTTCACGTCGAGGTTAAGACGGCTTGCCACTTCCTCAGAGAGCGGCGAACTGGTGATGAGCAGCATCTCGTTGGTGAGGTTGGGCGAAGCCTCCTCTACGCCCAGTTCCTGCAGCTGACGCTCGGCAGTTGAACTGCTTCTGTCGTTTTGCTTGAGCAGGATGCTGGCTGTGCATGTGTATACCTTAGGTGTGCTCTTGAGATACCAGACGGCATAGCCAAGCGTTATAAGGAGCGACAATACGAACCATTTCCAGTGGGACAGGCACAGGAAGAGAATGTCGCGCACCTGAACCATTATGTTTGTCTGGTTGCGTGCTGCCTTTGGCGCTGTGGCGGCCTGTGTGGGAGCCGCAGCGGTTGGGGCTGATTCTTTTTTGCGTTGCATGGCAGTTATAATGTTTTTAATGTTTTTCTACGAACAGATTATAAATGAGGAATCAACGGGTAATTAACGCTGATTGATGTTAAGATAAAGTCATAATAGGTGCCTCACTAGTCGCCGAAAGAGAATGCGGAGGTGTAGAGTACCTTAATGAGGATCCTTTAATTCCTAAATAAGCTTGCGTGTTTCCACTCCAGGGTGTTGACGCCGTCTTTCATGCTGAAGTTAATGCCGACGGCGACCACTGGCTTGCTCTTCAGACGGAAGGTGTCGGCATAGCGGCGTGTAGAGATTTGGTCGAGAGCCTCTTCTACGCAGCGGTTGAATTTCAGTTCTATGACGTAGATATTGGCGGCGGTCTCGAGCGTTATGTCGATGCGGCCACGTGCCGTGTGCTGCTCCACGAGGATGTGGTAGTCGGTGAGCAGGGCAAACATGATGTAGAGTGTCTGCTGCCAATGACCCTCGTAGTGGGTGTTGTCGCAGTAGGGTACGGTCTCAAGGAAGTCGGCCATGAGACTCAAGGCGCCATCTATGTCGCCATTGTTCAGACATTCCGAGACATCAGCAATAACAACTCTTCCTTCGTCGACCCCAGCTTCGAGATATCCGGGCAGCAAACTGTCGAAGAGTCCCACGCTGATCTCTTTGTTGGGGATGTCGAGTGTGTAGACATTGAGTTTTGCGTCGTAATCCTTAATCGTAAGATAGCCGCTCTGGTAGAGCAGCGGCACCAATGATGTCATGCTTTCTGTTGCCACATCAAAGGAGACGGCTTTGGCCCTGACCTTTCCCAGTTGCGAAGGCTGCACATGAAACTTTTTCATCATGTTGATGAGATAGGTGGGTGTGCCCGACCCGAACCAGTAGGCGTTCATCTTGCCGTCGGCAAGGCAGTTGAGCAGGCTGTATGGATTATAGACGTCGGGTGAGGGCCAACAGAAGTGGTAGCCGTCGTAATTACATTTCAGTTCTTCGACGGTTGCTTCCCGGCTTATCTGCAATGCGGTGGCCAATTCGTCGATGTCGGTGCTCATCTGTGTGAGCATCTCTTTCTCGGTAATGCCGCAGACGGCCGCATAGGGCTCGTCCATGCTGATGTTCTTGATATTGTTGAGTTCGCTGAAGATGCTGAGTTGCGAGAACTTGGTTATGCCTGTCAAGAAGACGAAACGGAGCATGGGTTCGCAATCCTTCAGCGGACTGTAGAAGTTGCGCATGGTGTTGCGGAGCGCGTCCAGATTCTCCTGCTCGTGGGCCACGTCGAGCAGGGGCGCGTCATACTCGTCGATAAGCACCACGGCCTGACGGCCGGTCTTTGTAGTAACAGTCTTTATGAGATTCAGCAGTCGCACATTAGGGTCTGGCGAGTCGCTGGTTACACCAAACTTATCTTCGTTTTCCTTGAGGATGTAGAGTAGGTAGCGCTCGAGTTGTGCCACCTCCATGTGCTTGCCGCCAGCCAGACTGAAGTGGAGCACGGGATACTGGGTCCATTCTTTCTCCAGACTGTCGATGGCGAGGCCTTGGAAGAGGTCCTTACGGCCCTCGAAATAACTCTGGAAGGTGGACACGAGCAGCGACTTGCCGAAGCGGCGCGGGCGGCTCAAGAAGAAATATGTACCATCGGTATGGGTCATACGGTATACATATTCCGTCTTGTCGACATAGAACTTGTCCTCTTTGCGGATACGTTCGAATGTCTGTATTCCTATGGGGTATAGTTTGCGGGGCATGGTGTGTCAGGGGGGGAAGAGAGTTTTAGGCGGCTGAACAGTTTATGCGTGGCCCACGCCATGACGACTGACAGCGACACGGCCAACAAGAAATTGGCGAGGGGGAAAATTTAGGTTGCCCACCGAGTAGTAGATATACTCATGCCATATATAGAACTCCAATGAGCGCTTGCATATAAACTCGAGGGCTGATATGACGGCATAATTGCGAAGATAACCTGGCTGATGCTAACAATAATATATTCAAGTTTCGGATTTGTCATTTAGCAAGTG
>CAZXGQ010000143.1:0-6164 GCA_964640415.1 uncultured Prevotella sp. | reverse complement strand
TCACCAACTTCCGCTGCTTCAGCGACTACACCATAGAGTTTGCACCCGGCGTCACCGTGCTGTTCGGCAAAAACGGCACGGGCAAATCTACATTGATTCACGCCATACACAAGGCGCTGAGTTTTGCGTTTGATAAAAGAAACAAGTTGGAGAAGGAGGCCAACACACTATCTTCCGGCTTTAAAAGTCTGAAACAGCAGGAATACAACAAAAAGGAAGATCTTGTAAGAGATTACAAAACAGGTCTGCCTTTCCCATACATAGACATTCATGCAGAGGCCGATTTTCAGAATGAGGATTTGGATTGGAGCATGTATGCTTTGACATCAACATTTGCCCTGCAACCTTCAAAATACAAAGAGGCATACAAGAAGTTGATGGGAAAGATAAAAGAAACAGGCACTTTCCCCGTGTTTGCTTATTTTTCCGACAGTTTCCCCCATGTGTCCGACAGCGCATCGAGGCTTTCAAAGACCCAGTTGTCGCTGCGCAATCTTGGCTATTTGGGTTGGGATGAAGAGACTGCTTATTCAGATCTTTGGATTACCCGCTTTTCAAAGATTTGGAAGCTATGGGACAATGCTTCGCGCAAGGTAGATGACGAGACTTCTGCCATAGTCTTCAACGCATCGCTATGGAAAGACGGAACAATCAGCGAGGACGAATATAAAGAAAACGATGAGATACGCAAGAGCCGCTTGGAGTCAGCACAAGCGCAACAGAAGATATATGAGCCGGAAGTGACGGCTGTCAGAGATTGCATCGTGAAGTTTTCGAAAGGACTGCCCGATATAGACGTGATAGATTTGTTTGTCGGCGTGTACGATGAGGACGGATTGTGCCTGGAGACCAAGGATGGCAAGAACACCCCGTTTGAAAAACTCCCTGCCGGCTACAAGCGCATCTTCTATATGGCTCTCGACATTGCCTATCGCTCGTATATCCTCAATGGTTCTACCGATGCAGAAGGCATTGTGGTGATAGACGAGATAGACCTGCATCTGCATCCGGCATTGGAACAGGTGGTGCTGCAATGCCTGAACGAGACATTCCCCAGAATACAATTTGTTGTGACTACACACTCGCCTTTGGTGCTGACGGGCATAGAAACGGAAAACGCAGGCAACTGCATATTCAAGTTGACCACTGACTTTGATGCGCCAGTGGAGTGGCATAATATTCATGGCGTGGACTACAACCAGACGTTAGAGGAGGACATGGATGTGAGCAAGCGCAAGCCGGAGATAGAAGCCCTGTTCAAAAAGGCATGGGACGAGGTGGCTGCAAAAGATACCGCTGCAGCCAAGAAAACGGTGGCCGAACTGGAGGCCAAGACCCCTGCCGACCAGATAGAACTTGTGCAACTGCGTGCTCTCATCAGCCGTATAGAAATCATCGGGAAATGAGACACGTAGAGAAGCATACAGATGCCGCTGTCGTGGTGCAGCATGAACAGGAGTTGGCTGCAGCAGGATTGGACAAGACAAGCCTGCTCAAAAGAAAAGAAACAGAAGTGCTGAGCGGCAAAACATTGTATAAAGACCAAATCCGCAGCAAACAATATGTTCCACATTGGAAAGACTTGCAAGAATATCTCAACAAGGAACAGGGAGGCGTGTGCTGCTACTGTGGCTCAAAACTGTTTTTCCCCGATACGCAGCATTATAGTGTGGAGCACGTGAAGCCAAGAAACAAATATCCGGAACTCGTAGGCGAATATGAAAATCTGTTGCTGTCTTGCCATAGTTCGGAAAAAGAACGCCAAGATGTTAAGGATTCTACACGATCAAAGAAAAAGAAAGAAAGGGAAGAGATAGAGAGAAAGATATACCATTGCGACGAATTTAAGGACAGCAGCGAATTGCACTACAGTCCGTTGGACTTGAATTGCTCGGAGCATTTCTCCTACAAAATCAATGGAGAGGTGAATGGTGATGATGAAAACGCAGAAGAAGACATTAAAACCCTGAATTTGCAAAGTAAGGGTCTTGTGGACAGACGGCAGAAGGCGATACGGGCATTGTTGTTCTCTATCACAAATCCCGCAGAAATGCTGGACATGGAATCCTTGAATTTGTATAGACAGAACATAGAAAAACTTGATGTCAACGGCAATCATCTGGAGTTTTACTTCGTGATAGCCGACGTGTTTGACCGGTATCTTAATGCAGGAAAAGGAGACAGATAACACCGTCGGCATGAAAGCATACGTAAAGCATAAAAAACATTGAACAACGACAAAGAGGCAATAATATGAAACTTTCAGTATCAGGCTTTAAATCGATAAGCAGCGTAGAACGGTTCAACTTCAAAAAGTTGACTCTTCTTGCCGGAATAAACAGCAGCGGAAAATCTTCGCTCATACAGGCTTTGCTGCTCCTCAAACAGACATTTGAGTCGGGGGGCAATGAAATTCTGAAAACAAGGGGCGACTATGTGAATGCCAACGAGCCGCTTGACCTTGTGCACGGCAAGACCCGAAAGAGAAAGTTGGAGTATGTCGTCACCCTATATGCCGACGAAATGGAAAACGCCGATGAATTTGGCGAATATCTGCCTGAAGGGGAACAACTGCAACAGTTGGATATTGCCTTGACCTTCTCGCTGAATGGCACTGCGCATCTTGATGATATGCAGATTGATTTGTGGTATGGCAGCGAAACGGAACGAGAAACATTCAAACTGCATAGGAATACGTCAAAAGATACGTTCGATATATCGTCTTCGCAGCCGGCTATGGTCAACAACAATGGGGGTAAATACAAGAAAAATCTCAAAGGGTATACCCTTTCGTTCAAGTATGGTTTCCTGCCGTTTTTCGGCGAGAGCGAGGGCGAAATAGTTTCGTTCACAATCATAAAGAACATACAATCTGTGCTGAGCCGCCTGTTTGCTGCCATCTGCTATGTCGGTCCGCAGAGAGTGAAGCCGGAGTTGGCCCGTTCCTACAGCCAGATAGACTTCAAGGATGTTGGCCTCAATGGCGAGAACACACGGTTCTTGCTCAATGAGAAGAAAGGCACAATGGTAGAAGGCTACGACAAAAAGTTGGTGGAACTGGTGAACGAATGGATTGTCGGCCGCATGAACTTGGCCAAAAGCATAAACGTGACACGTGATGCCAACAAACTATACCGCGTAATGGTGACCAACGAGTCGGGGGTGGAGGTGGATTTGTGCCAGACCGGTTTCGGACTGAGCCAGATTCTTCCCATCGTGACGCAAGGACTGCTTACTCCGAAGGGCGGCACTTTCATCGTAGAAGACCCCGACGTGCACATGCATCCGCGAGTGCAGGCAGAGGCGGTGAATTTCTTTGCCGACCTGATAGCACATGGGCGCAAGGTGATAGTGGAGACCCACAGCGACCACATAGTGACGCGCATGCGCCTGCTTTTGGCGCAAGGCGGCATTTCGCACGACGACGTGAACGTGTGCTTCGTGACAAACGAAGAAGGCCATAGCGAATACTGCTCTTGTGCGCTGACCCAAGAGGGAATGTTTGCAGAACCGTTGCCCGAAGGCTTCATGGACTCGCAGGAGACCGATTTCAGAGAGATAATAAAGACACGACTACAAGCAAAGAGCAATGGATTGGCAAATAGCAATTGATGTGGAATTGTGGAAGGATCCTGACATCCTGCTTTTGTATTCAGTCTTGACTTATGCCCAAGAAAGAAAAAACTGGCTTACGGTGATGTTCTCCGACAGAATCTACGAAATGATACCTTGTGGTGCTGAAGGCATTTGGTCAACATTGTCGAAAGTGAATTTTTGCCGATATGATGACAAACCGCAAGATGTGGCAATGTCGCTCGCCCCAGACCTTACAAAAGGACTTGCCGACAATGGCGTGGCTATAACTGAAGGAGTGGCATATGCATTTGGACAGACAAATGAGCCACCGCGGAAGGTTTATGGAGTAAGCCAAACACGCAATGTGGATAATGCCGATGAATTGCTGATAAGCCTGAAAAATGTCGGCATACAAAAGGCTGTAATTCTGCATAGTATAGATTCATCTGAAAGTATATCGGCATGTTTCAATGCGCCAGAACCCAAACTTAATCAACAGAAGCATATCGCCCAACAGGAAAGAAACATTGGAGGTAAAATAGCATCTGCTTTTAAGGCATGGGACCAGAACGATGAAACTTACGCAAAAGAACTGTTGAAAAAGGCATATAGAGAATATGGTTTTCCTCTGTCTGAGCCGAAAGAACTTTATACATGGGATTCGGAAAACGAAAGATATGTGAAGTTTAGGAATAGCAGGAATTGGGAATATCACGGCTATGACGTAACCGATTATAATGAAGTGCCCGACAACATAAAAGAACGTCACCATCATTGGAAGAAGTAAACACTTTCTATGGAACTGAAACTTGAAAACAACCTCACCCACCAGATGCTGCCCGTAGAGGGCGTGGCAGCGGTGGTGGAGGACTCCATACTGGAACCGGCAAAGGCAAGCCACCAGAACCCCATACTGAAGCACCAGTTTAGCACTGGGGCTATACACGACGTGCGCGAGAAAGCCGGCCTGCTGCCCAAGGCTGAGAAGCAGCGGGTGACCCACTATATGCTGCCGGAGAAGGTTAAGGCCCTGCCGCACCACCGTCTGCTCGACATCAAGATGGAGACCGGCACCGGCAAGACCTATGTCTATGCCCGGACGATGTTCGAACTGCACAAGCGCTGCGGCTTCAACAAATTTGTCATTGCCGTGCCCACGCTGCCCATCAAGGCCGGCACGGCTGCGTTTCTGCGCGAGCCCGAGGTGGTGCGGCATTTCAAGCAGGTGTGCGGATACGATTCAGAGATGGAACTGTGTCTGCTCGAACCGCAGAAGCAACAGAAGAAAGGCCGGTTGAACATGCCGTCGGCCGTCGGCCATTTCTTCTACGGCACCCACCACGTCCAGCATAGGATATATGTGTTGCTGCTTAACACGCAGCTCGTGACTAGTGGTAGGTTGCTCACCCGCGAAGACTACGACCAGATGTTGGGCGACTTTCACCGCCCAGTGGATGCCATTGCTGACACCAAGCCGGTGCTGATCATCGACGAGCCGCACCGCGTGGACCGCACAAGCAAGTCGTATGCTGCGCTGATAGAGAACTTCCGGCCGCAACTGGTGTTGCGCTACGGTGCCACCTTCCCCGAACTCACCGTGGGCAAGGGAAGGAACAAGCATAGTGTGAAAGACTATCAAGAACTGATCTACGACCTCAACGCCGCCGACTCGTTCAACCAAGGGCTTATCAAAGGCGTGGCCAAGGAGCACCTCGAACTGCCCGGCGGCCGCAAGGCCGAGAAGAAGGTGAAAGTGCTCTCGACGGTGAAAGGCGACAGCGCCAACCTGAAACTCACCAATGCCGAGGCCACCGGTAAGACCTTCACGCTGCATGTGGGCGACAGCCTGGGAACCATCGACGATGACCTCGACGGAGTGACCGTGGAAGCGATAAGCAAGAACAGCGTGTCGCTGAGCAACGGACAGGAGAAACAGACAGGCGAGGAGTTCTTTCCAGACCAATACGGTGTGTCGTATCAGGAGGGCATGATAGAACTTGCGCTGATGCGCCATTTTGAGACCGAGCGCGAAAACTTCTGCCGCGAAGGTCTGCCCATCAAGACGCTGGCCCTGTTCTTTATAGACAACATCGAGAGTTTCCGCGGACCGGAAGGCAAGAACGACGGCTGGCTGAGACAAAAGTTCATTGACCTGCTCACCGCAAGGGTGAAGGCGGAACTGACGCGGGAGAACACGCCCGAATATGCCGCATACCTGCAAGCCACGCTCGACGACATCGACTCTGCGTGTGCAGGATATTTCTCGCAGGACAACAGCGACTCCGACGAGAACATAGCCAACGAGGTGAAGGTCATTCTGCACGGCAAGAAAGAACTGCTCAGTTTCACCCACCCAGACGGCAAACCCAACGTGCTGCGCTTCCTGTTCTCGAAGTGGACGCTGAAAGAAGGATGGGACAACCCCAATGTGTTTACCATCTGCAAACTGCGTTCGAGCGGTTCGGAGACAAGCAAGTTGCAGGAGGTGGGCCGCGGACTGCGCCTGCCGGTAGACAGTGCCGGAAACCGCATTAGCGACACGGCATTTATGCTCAACTATATCGTAGACTTCACCGAAAAGGACTTTG
>CAZXGQ010000142.1:0-6215 GCA_964640415.1 uncultured Prevotella sp. | reverse complement strand
ACGTTAGAATCGCGACGCGATATGGCTACTATCGCGACCCGATTTCATGGTTTTTGGGTCCAAAATCGACCTAAAGGCGCCCTTTTTAACACTTCGGAGCCTCTTCGGTCGTTCTAGATGGTGTACCCCCCAAGTGTTAAAATCTTGCTATAAATCTTTACATTTTCCCAACACCGAAATGACTTGTTTTATCTGCGTTTTCCCTCAAATGACACTATGCTTCACCAGACATTTGGAATGATTTGCTGTCCGCATCGTTAACGCACATTATCCAAGCACCCTTGTTTCCCAATGGTGAAAATACGACCAAAAAGCAATTAAAGCTTTTGCTATTACAAAATATTAATGTATGTTTGTAACAAAATCTCATCTTTCCACATCTGATTGCGGCAGTCAAGCAGATTATAAAGAATTTTTAGTAACTTTGTACGCTGATTAGCATTAAATCACGAAGACATGAACATTACCGACATACTGAGCGACACAAACCGGCAGAAAGGCTTCTCGATAGAGGTGCTTCCGCCTCTCAAGGGCAACGGCACAGCAACCCTCTTCCGCAACCTTGACATGGTGAGGGATTTCGGGCCGAACTATATCAACATCACTACCCACCACTCAGAATACGTTTACCGCGAGACGGCAGACGGACAATACGAGCGGCTAAGGATAAGGCGCAGGCCAGGCACCATTGCCGTGGCGGCAGCCATACAGCAGCACTACGACACAATGGTGGTGCCGCACGTGATCTGCTCTGGAGCCACAAAAGAGGACATCGAATATGAGCTCATCGACATGCAGTTTCTCGGCATCAACAACGTGCTGCTGCTGCGTGGCGACAAGGCGAAGGACGACAAGATGTTCACGCCGACCAACGGCGGATGGGCACACACCACTGAGCTCGCTGCGCAGGTTAACAAGTTCAACGAAGGCTTCTTTGCCGACGGCTCGCCCATAAAGCACCCGGGAGAAAAATTCCAGTATGGCGTGGCGGCTTACCCAGAGAAACACGAGGAGGCCCCCAACATGGAGATGGACATGCAATTCCTGAAAGAGAAACAGAACCTGGGTGCACAGTATGCCGTGACACAGCTGTTCTACGACAACCGGAAATATTTCGACTTCGTGGCAAAGGCAAGGGCTATGGGCATCACCATCCCCATCATTCCGGGCATAAAGCCACTGGCAAAGTTGACCCAGGTGACGCAAGTGCCCAAGACCTTCCATTGCGACATGCCACAGGAACTGGCTGCAGAAGCCGTGAAATGCACAACCGACGAGGAGGCCCGCCAGCTCGGCATAGAATGGACCGTGAACCAATGCAAGGAGCTGTACGCCAACGGCGTGAAAGACATACACTTCTACACAGTATCCGCATTCAAGAGCATGCCCGACATACTGAGGCAGATACTGTAAACCAAAGAAACACAAGACACAGCCGTGAAGTTCAACAGGGTTATAGGACAGGAAGAGGCAAAGCAACGACTTCGCCAACTCGTAGACGAGGAGCGCATACCCCATGCGCTCATGTTCACGGGCCCCACGGGCAGTGGCAAGATGTCGCTTGCCCTTGCTTTCGCTTCGTTCCTGCTCGGCGAGAGATGGGACGGCAAGTCGGTGCTCGAAAGCAACGCCGCCATCGCCAACACCGAGGCTATGCTCGCCAAATGGCAACACCCCGACCTGCACTTCTCCTACCCCACCATCAAGCCGAAAGGTGCAGGCAGCGACGCTAAGATTACGAGCGATGACTATGCCAAGGAATGGAGGCAGATGCTTGCCGACGACACCTACTTCTCGCTGGAGCAATGGATGATCCTGATGAAGGCAGAAAGGCAGCAGGCCGTGATATTCGAGGCTGAGAGCGACAGGCTGACGAGAAAGCTAAACATGAAGTCGACGCTCAACGGATACAAGGTGAGCGTGATATGGCTGCCGGAACGCATGAACCAGACGTGCGCCAACAAGATGCTGAAACTGCTGGAGGAACCGCCCAAGAAGACTGTGTTCCTGCTTGTCAGCGAGCATCCGGAACTGCTGCTCGAAACTATACGCAGCCGCGTACAGTCTTTCGCCGTGCCACGACTCGAAAACGAAGCCATCGCCGACGCCCTCACTACAAGACGCGGCATAGAAGCCGACGACGCTGAGAGAATAGCGCGCATGGCAATGGGCAACTGGCTCAAGGCCACGGAAGAGATCGACGCCGGCAACGAGAACAAGGAGTTTTTCAACATCTTTGTCTCGCTCATGCGGTTCGCTTTCAAGAAAGACGTAAGGCAACTGAAGGCGTGGAGCAACACAGTGGCTGACTTCGGAAGGGAGAAGCAGAAAAGGCTCATAGCCTACATGATGCAGATGGTAAGGGAGAACTTCATGTACAATTTCCATGACCCAAGCCTGTGCTACATGACCAAGGACGAGGAGGAATTTGCGAAAAACTTCGCACCGTTCATCAACGAGCGCAACGTGCTGCTGCTGCAACAACGACTGCAACAGATGACGCGCGACATAGGACAAAACGCCAACGCGAAGATACAGTTTTTCGACTTTGCGCTTGAGACGACTATCTACATAAGAAAATAAGTGGAAACACAACTATATATAAACTCATCACTTCAGAATACATTATATGAGAGAATATAATATGTGCTCCGGATGTGGCCGGGGGCTTTCAGCAAAAGGCGTGGGAAGGCAAGACAAGCAGCTCAACACCTACGACTGGCTCATCGACGTGCCGGGCAACGCAGAGTCGACCGACCTCGTGGAGGTGCAGTTCAAGAACACGCGGAAAGGCTACTACCACAACGTGAACAACCTCGACCTGCAGAAGGGCGACATAGTGGCTGTGGAAGCTAATCCCGGCCACGACATCGGCGTGGTGACGCTCACAGGAAGGCTCGTCCGGCTGCAGATAAAGAAGGCCAACCTGAAATCGGCCGACGATATCAAGCGTGTCTACCGCATAGCCAAGCCCGTGGACATGGAGAAATACAAGGAGGCGAAAAGCCGCGAGCACGGCACCATGATACAGAGCCGACAGATTGCCAAAAGCCTCGGCCTGCAAATGAAGATCGGTGACGTGGAGTATCAAGGCGACTGCAACAAGGCTATTTTCTATTACATTGCCGACGAGCGAGTCGACTTCCGCAAGCTCATCAAGGTGCTTGCTGAGACCTTCCACGTGCGCATCGAGATGAAGCAGATCGGCGCACGCCAGGAGGCCGGCCGCATAGGCGGAACAGGACCCTGCGGAAGGGAGCTATGCTGCGCCACATGGATGAAAAACTTCTCAAGCGTATCTACGAACGCGGCACGCATACAAGACATATCGCTCAACCCGCAAAAGCTCGCCGGAATGTGCGCCAAGCTGAAATGCTGCCTCAACTATGAGGTTGACGACTACCTTGAGGCAAGCCGCAAACTGCCAAGAAGGGACGTGACGCTCGTGACACAAGACGCAGAATACCACTTGTTCAAAACCGACATACTCGCCGGCCTCTGCACCTACTCAACCGACAAGAATCTCGGAGCCAACACGGAGACTATCACAGCCAAACGGGCAATGGAGATAATAGCCATGAACAGGCAGGGCGAGAAACCGCTCTCGCTGTCGGAAGACAACAAGACCAAAACGGAGAAAAAGCCGGTAGACTTGCTGGCCGACGCTGACGTGAGCCGTTTCGACAAGGCAAAGAAAAAGAAAAAGAAGAAGAACAAGAGCAAGCAGGGAACCCCTAAAAATGCACAGGACGGCTCTGCACAACAGGCGTCGGGCAAGCAAAACAACAGCAAGCCCAACAACACCAAACAAGAAGACAGAAAGCCCAACGAAGGCAAGTAAACGAACACCAAACAAGGAAAAATGCGAAGGTTAGCATTTATCTCCATTTTCTTCCTGCTCTTGTCGTGCACGGGCAGAAAGGTTTACGACACATACAACCACACCTTTGTCTCGGGCTGGGACAGGGGTGACGTGTTGTCGTATGATGTGCCTAAGGTGAAGACAGCTGCAAAATACAGCACCATGCTCGGACTAAGGGTAAGCGACGGGTATCCTTTCCAGTCGCTTACGCTGATAGTGGAGCAAACTGTTTATCCCAAGAAAACCACGAGAAGAGACACTGTGAACTGCCAGATATACGACTCGCGCGGCACGATAAAGGGAAGAGGGATAAGCTGTTTCCAATACCACTACCAAATATCACAAATGAACTTGCAAGAGGGCGACTCTCTCCACATAACCGTGAGACACGACATGAGGAGGGAAATCATTCCCGGAATAGCTGACGTGGGCATTGAGATAACACGTTAAACAATTTGCCCTGTCATGTCAAACGAACTTTGACATGACAGGGCAATTTATTAAGGGGGGTAATTATCAGTATCTTTCTTAAGTCCTTACAAGATTTCTTCCGGCATCTATTCTCAGGAAGATGAACAGCAGAAGCGTGAATCCCCATAGCGAAGAACCTCCATAACTGAAAAACGGCAGCGGTATGCCTATAACAGGTGTCAGGCCAAGCACCATTCCCACATTGATGAACACATGGAAAAGGAAAATGCTCGCCACACAATAGCCATACACCCGACCGAACTTGAACGGTTGCCGTTCGGCCAAATGAATCAGCCTTAGTATCAGCGCGAGGAAGAGCAACAGTACGCTGGCTGACCCAAGAAAACCTTCTTCCTCACCTACGGTGCAGAAGATGAAGTCGGTGTCTTGTTCGGGCACAAACTTCAGCTTTGTCTGCGTTCCATTGAGAAAACCCTTTCCTTCAAGACCGCCCGATCCAATGGCTATCTCGCTCTGATGCACATTGTAACCTGCACCTGCAAGGTCTTCGTCCAATCCCAAAAGCACGTTTATTCTGACGCGCTGGTGGGGCTCCATCACGTTGTTGAGTACATAGTCGGCACTGTAGAAGAAAATTATGCTGCCAACAGAAAACATGGCTATAAGGAAGTAATGGAGTATTCGGGTAGCCAATCCCTGATAGACAAGAAAACCTATAAGAAAGGCGGATATGCCAAGCTGAACCCATACTATGTCAAACGGGATGACAAATATGGAGAACAGTAGCACAAGCAATGTCACACCGGTGCTGACGCCCAAAAGACGCAGTGCGACGCGACGATCGTGGGCATAGATATATACCATCGACGAGGCGAATATCTGAACGAGCAACAACACCACGAATTTTCCCACAGACGTTGGCGTAGCCAAGAGAAAAACCTGTTCATACTTGACGCCAACAACGAAATAAACGACCATCGCAACACCCGTGAACAGTATGCTGCCGGGCATTCCCTCGCGGTAAAACATAAGGAAGAACGAAAGATACACAAGCGCGGAGCCGGTCTCTTTCTGGCCTATGATAAACAACATGGGCATGATGACTATACCCATTGCCGCAAACATATGCTTTGGCTTCTGCATGTCGAAACCAAACGTGCTCATCAGCTTCGACACCGCCAGCGCAGTGGCGAACTTGGCAAACTCGGCAGGTTGCAACCTCAGGGGACCAAGCACAAGCCAAGAGCGGGAGCCCTTGATCTCGTGGGGGTTGAAGATGGTCAGGAACAGCAACAGAAGCAAGACCGCATATACGACATATGCAAAGGTGTCGTAGAAACGGTCGTCGAGCATGAGAAGGATAAAGCCAAGGGCAAACGAGGTACCAATCCACACAATCTGCATGCCCGAACGTGCGGAAAGACTGAAGATGTCGGTCTCTCCATACGTGTAACTGGCACCGCACACGCTAAACCACCCGAATATGAGAAGAGCGATGTATATGCCCACCGTCCACCAGTCTAAGCTCTTCCAAATGCTTAACTGTCGTCTATCGTTCTGAGTCTCCATAAGATATCCTGCGATTCTGCATTTCCTCGGCAAGTCTCTCGCCCGAAGGGCTGAGCTTACCCATGATATACTGTTCCATCAACACTTTTCCGATTGGTACACCAAAGTCGGCACCCCAACCACCATTCTCTACATACACGGCAACGGCAATCTTTGGATTGTCCATTGGTGCGAAACCCATGAACACTGAATGGTCATGGCCACGGTTTTGCGCCGTTCCTGTCTTTCCGCAAGCGGCAAAAGGCAAGTTGCTCAACATCTTGCAAGTGCCGCCCATGGCTGAAGAGCGCATGCCGGCTACAATGTAGTCGTAGGCGCGGTGCTGGGCCTTGGTGTAATGGCGGCGGGTGAA